>JABMQS010000065.1 GCA_013202525.1 Candidatus Omnitrophota bacterium | reverse complement strand
GAGAAGGCCTTTGTAGATAAGGTCCTTGAGCAGCTGGGCAGGGTCGATCTCCTCCAGTTTCACGGCGATGAAACCCCGGACTATTGCAGGGGATTTTCAGGCAAGGAGATTATAAAGGTATTCAGGGTAAAGGATGAGGCGTCTCTTGAGAGTGTATCCAATTACGATGCAATAGACTTTATACTGCTTGATACATTCAAGGAGTCGCAGTATGGAGGAACAGGGGAGGCATTTGACTGGAATATCGCCTTAAAGGCCAAAGAATACGGCATACCCATCTTTCTATCAGGCGGGTTAAGGCCCGATAATGTAAATGAGGCTGTATCAAAGGTCACGCCTTATGCCGTGGATGTATCGAGCGGCGTAGAGAAGCCCCCCGGTAAAAAAGATCCTGGGTTGGTTAAGGATTTTATATCAGAAGCAAAGAAAAACTCTTAAGTAGCAGGAGGCAGTGCTTTGAATAATTTTTTTAAGACCGCATTTCTTTTGACATTATTGACCATGCTTCTTATATGGATAGGCGCTGCCATCGGTGGCAGGACAGGGGTGATCTTTGCCTTTGCGTTTGCGCTTGTTATGAATTTTTGCGCATACTGGTTTTCGGACAAGATAGTCCTTACCATGTACAAGGCCCAGCCGGTCCAGGAGTCGCAGGCACCGGACCTCTATGCTGTAGTAAGAAGGCTTTCTTCGTCCGCAGGCATTCCGATGCCGAAGATATACATGATACCGACAGAGGCGCCAAATGCCTTTGCAACCGGAAGAGGCCCAAAGCACGCAGCAGTGGCTGTAACTCAAGGCATAGTAGGCCTGCTTTCAGGCGATGAGCTGGAGGGTGTGCTGGCACACGAGATGGCTCATGTCAAGAACAGGGATATCCTGATACAGAGTGCTGTGGCAACGGTTGCCGGCGCAGTATCTATGATCGCATACATGGCACGCTGGGCAGCAATACTCGGCCGTGGAGGCGGAAGGCGGGATTCAGGAAATTTCATTGGCCTTTTGGCCATGACTATAGTCGCGCCGATAGCTGCCATGCTTATCCAGCTTGCAATATCGCGCACAAGAGAATACCAGGCAGATGCCACAGGCGCTCATATATGCAGAAAGCCTGCCTCTCTTGCGCACGCGCTGAGCAAGCTGCAGGATGCGAGTAAGCGCATTCCGCTTAAGGCAAATCCAAGCACAGCGCACATGTTTATCGTGAACCCCTTGGTCGGCGGCGGTATTGCAAAGCTCTTCAGCACCCATCCACCGATGGAAGAGAGGATAGCAAGGTTAAATGCTATGGCAAAGGAGATGGCTTAAGGGCCGCTTTATATGAAGAAGACCGGGCTAAAGACATATATCGAGGCCAATAAGAAAAGGCTCGTAGAGCTCACAAAGGAGCTCGTCAGGATACCGACAGTAAACCCGCCCGGAGAGAATTACGAGAAGATGGCCTCGCTCCTTGATAAGAAGCTCACAAGGCTTAAGCTCAAGACGAAGAAGATAGAGACCCCGAAGAGGCTGCTCAAGGAGCTAAAGATACAGGGCTCGCGCAGGATAAATCTTTTGGCAGAGCTTGATGCGGGCGCCAAAGAGACCGTACATATAAACGGCCATTACGATGTTGTGCCCCCGACAGGGAGCTGGAAGACAGACCCTTTTGAGCCTAAGATAAAAGCGGGCAGGATATACGGGCGCGGCACCGAAGACATGAAGGGCAATATCGCCGCGATAATAGTCGCCTTGGAAGCGATCAAGGCCTGTGGCCTAAAGCCCGCTTATAACATACAGTTATCCTTTACGCCGGATGAGGAGACAGGTGGAAGAACCGGCTTTGGTTACCTGGTGGACAAGGGGTATATCAAGGGGGACTTTGGCATAGGCGAGGGGCTTCATAATGATTTTGCATCATATGGTAACAAGGGTATACTCTGGATAAGGGTGGAGGTCCTTGGAAGGGCCTGCCATGCATGTGAGCCTCACAGGGGCATTAACTCCTTTGAGAAGATGGTCAAGGTCGCAAATGAACTTATCAAACACAGGCGCGTGATCGGGCGGCGAAAGACTTCACATTTTACAAAGGACCCGAGCCACAGGCATGCGACCATGTCTTTGGGCGGTGAGCTCTGGGGCGGCCATAAGATCAATATTGTTCCGGATATATCGGCATTTTCTATTGACCGCAGGCTGCTGCCGGAGGAGACGGTAGCGGATGTGAAGAGGGAATTGCAGGCCATTATAGATAAATTAAAGAAGAAGGACAAGGATCTGAAG
>JABMQS010000064.1 GCA_013202525.1 Candidatus Omnitrophota bacterium | reverse complement strand
TTTAAAATCTATGCCCAGTATCTCGTGTATCTCCCTCTCTATCCAATTTGCAGCCTCAAAGACAGGTGCCAGGGAATCGATAACCGGGTTCTCCTTTGGAAGCTTTACCCTGAAGGAGATAATCAGGTTTATATCTTCCAGTGTAAAATGGTATAAGATCTCCAGATGATGGCGCGTATCCACGCCGGATGCGATATTAAACCTTGCGCCCAGATCCTTGAATATATAGGATGCCACCTCGACGATCGACTCAGGATTTATCTCGATATAGACCCTTTTCGGGGATTTATCAAAGACCTCGATAATATCCTTCTCAAAGCGAACCTTCAGGTCTTTTAAGATCTCTTCTCTGTTCATCACTTTCCTTTTGCCTTCTCTATCAACTTTACAATACCGCCTATGATGGCCTCCGGCTTCGGGGGGCAGCCGGGGATATAAACGTCCACCGGTATGATCTTGTCCAGCGGCACAGGGCAGTTGTAACTGTCTATAAACATACCTCTCGATAAGGAGCATTCCCCTATGGCAACAATGAGGCACGGCTTTGGGACCTGTTCATACAACCTCTTCATCCTCTCAACGGATTTTCTGTTGCATGAACCTGTGATCAGGAGCACATCCGCGTGTTTTATGCTGCCCACCAGAAGCATGCCGAACCTCTCTATATCGAACCTCGGCGTAAGACAGTCGAGTATCTCGATATCACAGTTATTGCAGCTGCCTGTGGAGAGGTGAAATACCCACGGCGACTTCAGTAGTGCCTTTAACTTAACGCTCATATCCTCTTTCTTACCTTCCGAACAATGCCAACGTGACCGCTATCACCGCCATTACCGTCATCGGGCCCCAGAAGAACCTCATGGCCTGGTCTATCCTGACGCGCGGATTAGTATTTCGTATAACCGTTATTAGTGCTACCAGCCCGACGTATTTCAAAATACCGTAGAGCAGGTGTATGCCATCAAACCTGAAACCTCCCATAAATACGATCATCAGGAAAAATGGCAAAGTAAAAAGAAGCATGTTCTTCATCAGCTTATACACGGCAAGGCCGCTTCCTGAATATTCTATCAGGGGGCCGCCTACAATCTCTGTCTCGGCTTCAGGCATATCGAAAGGCACAAGCGCCAGCTTTGCCTGCACGCACATTATGGCCACGATCAATGCCAGTGTGCCGGAGAGGCTGCCGACTATTACGCCATTCTGTGCCTGATAGCTCAATATCTCACCCAGCCTTATGGAAAAACCAGATCTTATGACAGGGACCAGCATGCAGAGCAAAAAGGGAAGCTCATAGCTCAAGACGAGCTTCATCTCACGGGAGGCGCCCAGGCTTGCTAATGGGTTCCTCGACGCAAAACCGCCTATGATGATGCTTATGGACGGGATAGCCAGGAGATATATCACCACTATCAGGTCGCCCAGGAATGTCTTTGCGGGGTCCAGGTTATTCAGCCACAATAGGGTCGAAACCAGCATAACGCCTGCAAGGCCAAGGAGCGGTGCTGTCAAAAACGTGATCTTGGAAGCCCCCTGAGGAACCAGTGTCTCCTTGCCCAGGAGTTTCACAATATCTATCAACGGCTGCAGCAATGGCGGGCCTACACGGTACTGTACCCTGGCAGTGACCTTTCTGTCAATCCAGCTGGCCGCGAGTCCGATGGTGGCCGTTGCCGCAAAACCGAAAACTATAAAATAAAATACGTATATCATGCCTTCTCTCTATCCCAATGCGTTGAATGGACTATGAGGTTGTCGCCTGCCAAAAATGTATTATCACCCAGATCCGCATCGCCGCCCTTTAAGCTCAAGGCGCCGTAAGGGCAGCTCTTTATACACACCGGCTCGCTCTTCTCATCTCTCCTGTCAAAGCAGAAGTCGCAATTATGCATCAGCAATGGCACATTTTCCGGGTAGATCGTGCCATAAGGACATGCGTGCGAACAAGACTTGCAGCTTATGCAGCGCATATTATGCCTTATGAGCAGATTATCCCTGCCATCCTGCTGTTCAATGGCTTCAAGGGGGCAGGAGTTTACACAGTGGGGCTCTTCGCACC
>JABMQS010000010.1 GCA_013202525.1 Candidatus Omnitrophota bacterium | reverse complement strand
GAGCAGAATGCACCGAAACTCAGAAAAAGCGGGGCCTGCCCCGAGCTTTCTGAGCAGAATGCACCGAAACTCAGAAAAAGCGGGGCCTGCCCCGAGCTTTCTGAGCAGAATGCACCGAAACTCAGAAAAAGCGGGGCCTGCCCCGAGCTTTCTGAGCAGAATGCACCCGAACTCAGAAAGTTCGGGGTTCACTATTATAGAGCTTCTTGTTTCAGTATCCATATTTTCGATAATTGCAATAGTCCTGTTTTCCTCTTTCCGCGGCGGCGTAAACTCCTGGCGGCGTGTTAACTCAGAGCTGGCTTATCAGCAGAAGATAAGATATGCATTTGATAAGATGGGCAGGGACATCAGGAATATGGTATTTATCTCTACACTTCCTTTTAAGGGCAGTTCGGAGGAGATGAGATTTTTATCCATAGCCGAATCAAAGAACAGCCAGGGTCGGGATGTGGCCAGTGTAGCTTATCACCTCTCTCGTGAAGACCAGAAGGCTGCGCCCAGGCTCTTGAGATCGCAAGAACCCCTTGATATAGCATTCAATTCAGAGGTCCTTGGCCGCGTATCTGATGAAGAAGATAAGACAAGGCCGGCAGAGAAGAAAGGTGAAAAGCTGCTCGATGGTATCGTAAGGCTTAAATTCAAATATATGTCTGCGGTAGAGAGTTCCGATGATGAAGAGAGCGTACAATACGAGTGGCTGGAGGTGTGGGAGGCAAAAGAGGTATTGCCGGTGGGCGTAAGGATAGATATTACCCTCAGAGATGCGGAAGGCGGTAAGAATATCACCTTACGCAAGAGCATATATGTACCGGTAGGAAGGCCGCAGGAGGAAGAAGCGGAAGACCTTGATAGTATAGGAAATTAAAAAACTCTCGCCTATACTATCAAAGGGGGTGTGGGGGAGACCGTCCACCACGCTTGGGGGGTGCTCAGCGAGCGTAAGCGAGCGCCGAAGAGGGGGCTTGCCCCCCTAGCGGAAGAAAATATCCAAGCGGAGCGAGGATTTTTCTTGATGAAGAATAAAGGGATAATACTTATAACAGCTCTATGGATCATAGCCATCCTCACTGTATTTGCAGTGAGTATAGGCAGGCGCTGTGCCATCTCACTTAAGTTGACATCTTATAGTGTTGACAGGCAGAAGGCCTTTTTTATAGCACGCGCCGGCATCTTACGGGCACTGGCGGAAAAGAGCCTGGAATATAAGCGTGGCCGCACAACGCCGATAAATGCCCTCAGCCAGAGATGGGCAAACAGTAAGGAACTTTTCGACGGGCATCGTTTTGGCGACGGGACGTATACCCTGGCTTATGAGTATCCCGAATGGAATGTGGCGCGACAGAAGAATCCTACGTTATACGGGCTTATGGATGAGCAGTCCAGGATAAATATAAATTTTGCGCCCAAGGAAACGCTTGCAAATCTTATAGAATCCTTTGATGTTGACACAGACGAGGCGCAGGAGATGGCGGCTGCTATTGTGGACTGGCGTGACCCTGACGGCGATATTTCGGTAGCAGAATATGGCAGCTATAACGGGGCCGAAGACCTTTACTATATGGATCTTGTGCCTTCATACCACTGCAAAAATCTTCCCCTTGATATAACCTATGAGCTTATTCTTATCAAGGGCGTTACTCCTGATATTTTCCACAAACTGAAGGATCATATTACCGTATATGGCAATGGAAGGGTCAATATTAACACAGCAGGCGAGAGAGTCCTGAATGCGCTGTTCGGTAAGGCCTTTCCCGATCTTGCCTCCAGGATAGTAAGGTACCGCCGGGGCAACGACGATATCATAGGCACAGATGATGATAGGTGGTTCTCCCTGGGTCCCTATGTGATCGAAAGGGGTACAAAGGGTTTTGTGGAAATAAAGGATTTGCAAGATGCGGAGTGGTATGCTAATATCTATGGTATAACCGCTGAAGCATACAAGAGGATAAGGGAGCTTATTACAGGCGATACTATACAGCTGTGTGTAAGCTCCATGGCGTACCGTGCCATAGCGTTGGGAGAGGTAAGCAAGATCAGGGTAAACATCGAGGCGGTTTATCTTTTTGAACTGGAAGATGGCCTGCCCGTGGTAAAACTCTGGTATGAGCAGTAACTATGCCGAAAAAACCTATCTTAAAATTAGGAAAGAAATACGACACTGCTATCGAGATAGATAGCAGCCACCTCAAGATCATACAGGCAGAGGTATCGGGAAAGGGTACTGTTGTATCCAGGCTCATAGCCGAACCCATATCCGGTCTTTCGGGTGAGGCGACCTCCGCGCTGCTGAGTGAGATCCTGTCCTCAAAGAAGATGGCGCTGAACAGACTCGCTGTGGTGATCTCAAGGGACAGGGTCATGGTGAGGTATCTACAGCTTCCGACTGCTAAGAGTGACGAGATAGACAATATGGTCTCCTTCGAGGTTACCCGGCAGATACCCTACTCTAAAGAAGAGGTTATATCAGACTATAAGGTGATAGGGGTAGACGATAAGGGCTATTCGACCGTCTTGCTTGCTGTGGTCCATAAGAACGAGATAGCCAAGATAAACAACACGCTGGCTTCTATCGGAAGAAAGGCTGACCGCATCACACTGAGCTCAGAGTCCATATTGGGCTGGGCGCGTAATACCCTTAGGGAACAGCTCATTGAAAAGACCGTATGCCTTATAGACATAGATACTGACACGACCGAGATCGTGATCATCTCCGGCGGAAGACTCAACTTTAGCCGTGCAAGTTCAATAGGCGCAGTCAATATACTTAGTGATACACCGGACGACGCGAAGAGCAGACGCTTTATAGAAGAGATAAGGCGCTCTATAGCCATGTATGTAAAGGAGAGAGGCTCGGAAGCGTCTGACATATCGGAGTTTCTTATTACGGGCGCTGAATCTGTTATTGAAAAGATGAGCTCTGTTATCCAGAGAGAGATGGATACCCCATCCCGCCATATGAATACACTATCGGCGCTCACTGTGGCAGACGGGGCCCTGCCGGAAGAGGGTATATCTGCTGAGTCTTCTGTCTGCGCAGTATGCGGAAGCATATTCTCTCTGGAAGGGCTAAACCTTATCCCGCAGGATGAAAGAAGAAAAGAGAAGGCCAGGGCAAAAGCCAAGAATGTAATAGCCCTCTCAGTCTCCGTGTTTATAGGTCTGGCCCTTTTGTCAGCAGCTGCAATGGCAAACCTTTATCAGAAGGAGCATATGCTTTCAAAGATAGGGAGTATGCTGAAGAAGATCGATTCAGAGACCAAGGCGACCGAGGCCAAACTGCAGAAGTTGACGGTTATAAAAGAACGTTTTTCAGAAGGGGCCGCTTCTCTGGATGTCATATACCATCTATACAGGCTCATTCCGTCGAGTATTAATCTTCTGGATTTTAATTATGATGATAGCAGCCGGACGGTCCGTTTCCGCGGCACGGCCGTCAGGATGTCCGATGTATTTAAGCTGGCAACTATATTGGAGGATTCCGATATATTTAGTGCTGTCCAGACCCGTTCGGTGTCGAAGAGGCGGACAAGGGAAGGGGAGATAGTGGACTTTCAGATCAAGTGTAGTTTTATGCCGGAGAAGCTCAAACAGTGAATATCATTACGAGGTTGACAAAACGCGAGAAGATTATATTATATTCTGTGGTCGCCGTCGTTGCTGTGTCTTTGATCTACAGCTTTGCGATAGAACCTCTTTATAGACGCTGGGTCAGGAGTAATCAGGACCTGAGTCTCGCCAAGATAAGGCTGCATAAGTCGTTATCCGTTATAGCTAACAAGGAAAAGACAGATGCAGAGTACGCTCTTTATTCTGAGAGGTTAATGACAGCTGGCAGCGATGAGCAGGAGATGACGGCCATACTCAACACCCTGGAGGTTATTGCCCGCAGCGCTGGCCTGAAGATCATAAACATAAAACCAAAACCCGCACAAGACAAGCAGTTCTACAGCAGGTTCATAGTGGACCTTGAGACCGAATCCGATATGCGCGGCCTTATGAAGTTTATATACGATACGAGAAATTCCCCGCTTATGCTCAAGGTGGACAGGCTAAGTCTCAATACTAAGAGCAGCAGAGACGGCCTTGTTATCAGGGCCTCCCTCACCATATCCAAATTCTCCTTGAAATAGTGCAAAGCCGCTCCCTACGTGGGGAGTAGCATCCTCTAAAATTTCCCTATTTTTTATACGAATTGCTTGACAGTAATCTTAAAATACGATACAATTACTCTATAAGTGGGGAGTGGGTGGGCTCCCTACTTAGAGAGCAAATTTAAAGGGCCAGCCACTGCTGGTTTTTTTGATAGCATAGGAAATTATATTTTTGCCAATGCTATCAAAAAAGGAGGGTTTTTAAGGGGGGAGACCGTCCCCCCTTATCGGCGCAGTAAGCTTCCCTGCGGAAGGAATAGGAACATTAGGGGAAACCTAATACTGCTATGAACTTCTTCCTTGACAGGTTCCTCAGTGCCCTTTGTGTACGATGAGGCACTGAGAAAACCCCCAGATGTTTTCTCCTAAAAGAAAACATCTGAGCAAAGCGAGGATTTTTCTTTTTATTATGAAGAATATATATCTGGTAAAGGATCTTGCGGCGGTTACAGGCTATTCAGTAGATACGCTAAAGTACTATCTTAAGATAGGCCTGATAAGAGAGGTTGGAAGGGGTTTTGAGACCAACTTCAGGTTCTTCGATGATTCTACGGCAGAGAGGTTGAAACTCATAAGGAAGCTCAGATTGAAAGGCAGCTCCATTAGAAAGATAAAGGATATATTCTCAGATAAGAGAAGAGGCGAAGATGAGTTATTATGAAGCCCTGGATCTAACGGCAGAACCATTTTCTACAAGCCCTGACCCGAGGTTCTTCTATCCATCGTCATCGCATGACTCCGCGCTCAAGAGGCTGGAGATAGCCATTCGTCTGCGCAGGGGGTTGAATCTGATATTGGGTGATGTAGGAACAGGAAAGACCACACTGAGCAGGGCATTGCTGCAGATGTTTAAGGACGAGGATGATTATATATTTCATATGATCCTGGATCCGAGCTACAAGACAGAGTTTCAGCTTTTATCGAGCCTTGGCAAGATGTTCGGTGTTACCCCGGTCTTTCGCTCCACGCTCGATTACAAGGATGCCCTTGAGAAATATCTATTTCAGAAGGGTGTAGACGAGAACAAAACGATCGTCCTTCTTATAGATGAAGGGCAGAAGCTTACCCCCACACATCTCGAGATACTGAGAACCCTTCTTAACTATGAGACCAATGAGTATAAACTGCTGCAGCTGGTCATCCTTGCGCAGATAGAGCTTTTGCCAAAGATAAGAAAGATAAGGAATTTTATGGACAGGGTAAACCTGAAATACATCATAAACCCTCTTGATGAGAAAGAGACAAAAGCGATGATAGACTTTCGCCTGAAACAGGCAGGTTATGATACAAGCCAGCCCCTTTTTACAGGCGGAGCCATCAAGCTGATATATGAACATGCCCAGGGCTACCCCAGGCAGATCTCAATGCTCTGCCATGACCTGCTTGAGGCCCTTATAATGCAGGGGAAGAGAATAGTTGATGAGTCTCTGGTGGAAGAGGTCTTGGCGCAGGAGGTAAGATGATGGTAGGGGATTTTTCACCAGAGGAGAGGCTGCTGCGTTTGATCAAAGGAAAACGCCAGCCGGACCCTGCCCCTAAAGAGGCGCCGGCTCACGAACCTGTAGTTAAGGTGAGCATTGAACCAGAGATCAAGCCTGTCCTGCAGGAAGCTAAGACAGAACCTGCGCAGGGCACAACGGCTCAGCCTGAAAAGAGATCTGCCAAAGGGGATAAAGGAGCTGCTTCCAGGCGGCCGGCATTTAGCTTTAATATGACGTCCCTCTACATAATAGTCGGGGTAGTATTTTTGATGTTCCTGGGTTTTCTTGTATTTGGCATATTCGCAAGTAATGACAGGCAGGATTTTGAGAACCTGGAGAAGATGGTTACAGCTATCTCACAGAAGGTCGCTGCAGAAAGCCCGCAAGCAGGGTTGGCATCAGGGAAAGAGGAATCACCTCCTGCGGCAACAGGCCCTAAGCAGTCATTTAATGAGTACCAGAAGCTTCTCAATGAGAAGAATATCTTTGTCGCTCCTGTAAAGAGGAAAAAGCAGGCCCCTGCCCCTGAGGGCCCGAGCCTGCGAGAGCTCGCAAAGGACATGAAGCTTGTCGGCGTTATGCCCGGAGATGATCCCCAGGCGATTATCGAAGACAAAAAGAACGGACAGACCATTTTCTTAAGAAAAGGGGATGATCTCGAAGGCATAAAGATCAAAGATATATTAAACGATAGGGTTGTCTTGAGCCGCGGTGAAGAGACCGCGACGTTATCGCTGTAATAAATGGAGGTCAAGAGATGAAGAAAACGATCGGTATTATCATCATATTAGCCCTGTTATTTTTGCCGCTGAACTCTCTTTACGGAGAGCCGGCAAAAAAGCCGGAGGCAGAGTCTTCCGAGAGGCTCTCCCTTGATATAAAAGGCATGGATATACTGGATGTCTTCAGGATACTGTCTATGCGCGCAGGCTTTAATATCGTTGCCGGAAAGAATGTGACAGGAAGGGTGACGCTTTTTTTGAAGGATGTCGATATCTGGGATGCCTTTGAGATAATCATCTCCGCCAATGCACTCGCATATGTGAAGAAGGGCAATATCATCTATGTTATGACAGCACGCGATTATGAGATCTCACATGGCAGGAAATACCAGGACAAGCGTATCGTAAAATCGGTGAAGCTGAAACATGCCAGGGCCCAGGACATTGCAAGGGCCATCTCACAGCTAAAGACCAACATAGGCAGGGTGATAGCGGATGATTCATCGGATACGATAGTGCTCGTTGATATACCTGAGGCCGTGACAGAGATGGAGAAGGTTCTCAATGAGCTCGATATCCCGCTTGAGACAAAGGTCTATGCCCTGCAGTATGCCTCTGCCGAGGTGTTAAAGGATAAACTGACTGAGATGCTTACCAAGAATGTAGGCAGTCTGCGCATAGATGAGCGTACCAACAAGGTGGTCATAACAGACCTGGTGGATAAGATGCCCGAATTTGACAAACTGATCGCGGAGTTTGATACTAAGCACAAAGAGGTTCTCATAGAGGCAAAGATCTTGCAGATAACACTTGAGGATGAGCATAGGATGGGCATAAATTGGGATGCTGTATTCGTGAACTTTCGCGAGAGCCTGCATAAGATAGCAACCGTAGGCGTAAACCTGCAGTATGCAGGTCAGGGGACCATAATCCCGACGCCCAGTTCCACCAGCAGTGGAGGTGCGTTGCAGATAGGTGAGCTAGATTCTGAAGGTTACCAGGCCGTGATCCAGGCCCTCGACAAGTATGGCCAGACCAATATATTGTCCTCGCCGCGGATAGTGGCGTTAAACAACCAGGAAGCCAAAATACTGATTGGCACAAATCAGCCGTATGCTACGCGTTCTATAAGCCAGACAAGCGGAGGCGCATCAAACATCGAGGCTGAGAATGTGACCTTTCTCGATCTGGGTGTTAAGCTCTATGTCACCCCTACCATAAATGCGGACGGCTATGTCACTATGAAGATAAAGCCCGAGGTCAGCTCGAAGATATCGGATTATGAGATAATGAGCAGCGGCAACCTTATACCTGTTGTAAAGACCACTACTGCTGAGACTACGGTCATGGTAAAGAACTCAAAGACCATACTCATCGGAGGGTTGATAGAGGAGAGGGATGAGGCAGAGCTGAAGGAGGTTCCCGGTCTTTCCAGGATCCCCCTGATCGGGAAACTATTCAGGTCGGAGGAAAGAGGCAGCACGGATAACCCGGAGAAGACTGAGCTCGTGATCTTTCTGACGCCGCACATAATAACCGGTGATGAGGCTCAAGGTGCGTTGGATTTTGAGAAGATCGCCCATGACCTGGCTATAAAGGAAGTTCAGTCAAAGGGTAACGTTGTAGAGAGGGATATATTTCAGGATATTATCTCTGATGATATGATGCCGCATGAGTATTATGACCTGATCTCACTGATCATAAATGAGAGAGTGGAGAACTACAGGCCTATAGTCCCTATATACGGGGAGATACTCATCTCCTTTACTATTGATAACAGTGGAAAGCTGATATCTGAGCCAAGGGTAGCAAAGGGTGATAATAAGATCCTGGAGGAGATAGGCAAGAAGAGCGTACGGAGGGCAGCACCGTTTCCTGCATTTCCCGCAAGCGTTGTTAAAAAGAGGGAGACCTTTGAGATAGCCATAAGCTATCAGTGAGTTTTGCAAGGGCGCATAGAACCTTGATTTTTGGGTATAAGATATGCTACAATCAAGGACAGAAGGAAAGGATCCATAATGGCCAATGAGACCACTATACTTATAATAGATGATGACCCGATAACCCTGAATCAATTTACGGATGTCTTTCTGAAGAAGGGGTTTGACAGGGCCATGGGGGCAATTACAGGCAAAGAGGTAAGGACCATAATAGCGGATAAGAAGCCTACTATTGTCCTGTTGGACGCAAATGTCAAGGGCGAGGACTCCCTCAAGATATTGAATGAGATAAGGATCATGGCGCCGCTGATACCCGTAATAATGCTTGCCGAAGAGCAGGATGTGGAGCTGGCCAAGAGGGCGCTTGAGCTCGGGGCCTGTTCTTACGTTATCAAGACATCCGCTATCGCCGATATTGTAAAAGAGGTGAAGACAGAACAGGAGAAGCGCCTCGGCAAACCAAAAGACGAGACGAGCGTGATGGTAGTAGACGATGATAAAGAGATAGCGGATATGGTCAATAGCTTTCTTACGTCAGAAGGCTACAGCTGCCAGTCGATATATGAGAGCCGCAAGGCCTTCAGCATTATAAAGGCACAGAGGCCGGATCTGATTTTTCTGGATATAGTCATGCCCTCCATGGACGGCATAGAACTTCTCGATCAGATAAAACAACTCAGCAAGAATATAAGGGTAGTCATGATGAGCGGTGTTACGGACAGGGATGTATGCATGGAGGCTATTACAAAGGGCGCCTCCGGCTATATCACAAAACCATTTTCACTTCAGCAGCTGAGGGTTACCGTGCTGACAACGCTCATGGAAAAATAGCCCTCCATAATTATGAAGACTCGCACAAAGGTAATAATCGACTGGTCGATACTTCTCATATTCTGCGTACTTTTATTTTTAAGCCTGCGCATAGTTCCCATTATCTGGAGGGTGCTGCTATATTTTTTTGAGGAGTCCGTTTCATATATCCCCATCGTGTTCATAGGGACTGTCTTGCTCTTTCTCCTGCTTTACGTAGCCTTTGCAAGAAAACAGAAGAGCCTCTCCAGCTATGTATGGTTCGGCGTACTTACGCTTTTGTTCTTTGTGGTCTATGATTATATCAAAGACCCCTATGACAAGATGCACCTTTGCAGCTATTTTATTATAAGCTTTCTTTTGTTCAGGGCGCTTCACCACCATATCTTCAGCCAGAAGCTCTATTTTATCGGTGTGATATTCAGCATGTCCCTGGCAATGGCAGATGAGTATGCCCAGATGTTTGTCGCGGGCAGGACCTTTAGTTATGGTGACATGTTTGCTGATTTTGCAGCAGCCACTCTGGGCCAGCTCTACATAGCCCTGGTCATCAAGCCGAAGCTTGAGAGGTGGAGAGTGACGCTCAGGGTCAAGAGCCGGATACTAAAGTCTGAGATGAAGTGGGTCAGGAAGCACAAACATTACTAAGGACAAATCAGTTGACTTGGATTTGGGAGTGTGTTAAAATACGCTAAACTTAAAACCAAAGGAGGAGTTATGGAGGCATATTGCGTAAAGTGTAAATCCAAAAAAGAGATGCAAGAAGGCAAAGAAGTCACTATGAAGAACGGCCGCAGGGCAATGCAGGGAACCTGCTCTGATTGCGGTACCAAGCTTTTCAGGATACTCGGTAATAAGTAGAACAGGGATGACAGATACGGATTCGAAGAACAAGGCCTTAATTATCGGTAATAGTGCCCTGGAGAAGAAGGCCGATGACGTAGTGGTTTTGAACATGCAGAAGGTTTCAGGTTTCTGTGACTACTTTGTGACCACAAGCGCCGGCTCTTTTAAGAAGACCAGGGCAATAGCCGATCACATAGAAGAGTCTCTCGCTAAAGAGAAGCTGAAGCCCCACCACGTTGAAGGCAAGGAAGAGGGCCACTGGATTCTGCTCGATTATGGCGATGTAGTTGCCCATGTCTTCTATGAGGAGACGAGAAGATTCTACGATATTGAGAGGCTCTGGGGCGATGCAGAGAGAATAGAACTTTAGCTCCTTAAGGCAGCATACTTGACGAGAGATTGCTAAATATATATTATGCGGTCTCTCGTTTTTGTTGTAAGGAGAAGGAGAAGATGATTTGAGTATTAACGTGGCCTTAAAAGAGATCATAGCAGATGCTGCTAAGAAGGCTGTGGCAGACCGCGGCATTGCGTCTGTTCCTGATATCATCTTAGAACCGCCAAAGGACAAAAGACTGGCAGACCTCTCCACCAATATTGCTATGCAGATATGCAAGCAGGAGAAAGGCCTCAAGCCTTTTGCGCTGGCAGGTTCTATTGCGGATATAGCAGGCTCAGAGATAGAAAAGCAGAAGCTCTCTGTCTATATCCAGAAGGTCGAGGTCAAGCCGCCCGGTTTTATCAACCTCCATTTTTCAGAGCGCTATCTTCAGGATGTGGTGACAGAGATCGCCGCCGCCGGAGAAAGGTTTGGAGCAAGCGCTATCGGCAAGGGGAAGGATGTGCTGGTTGAATTTGTGAGTGCCAATCCGACAGGGCCCTTGAGCGTTGCCCACGGGAGGCAGGCGGCCGTCGGCGATGCAATTGCCAATATACTGGATTTTTGCGGCTTCAGCGTAAAGAGAGAATATTATCTCAATGATGAAGGCAACCAGATATTGCTTTTGGGTAAGTCTATATATGCCCGCTATTGCGAACTATTAGGCGAAGAAGAACTTTTTCCGGAAGACGGTTACCGGGGCTCTTATATATACGATATTGCAAAGAGCCTTATTGAGAAGCAGAAAGGCCCATTGCCGGATGAGGCCGATAAGAGGCTGAAGAAGGTATGTGATTTTGGCGTCGATTATATAATGAAGATGATCAGGAAAGACCTCTCGGACTTCGGGGTGGGATTTGACAACTATTTTTCACAGCACAAGCTGAGTGAGTCCGGAAAGGTCGAAGAGGCATTAGGGGAACTTAAGAAGAAGAACCTCCTGTATGAGAAGGACGGTGCCCTTTGGTTTAAGTCCACAGAGTTTGGCGATGATAAGGACAGGGTGCTGAAAAAGAGCGATGGCTCCTATACATATATAACGCCCGATATAGCATATCATGAGGATAAATTCAGAAGGGGTTTTGACTGGCTCATAGACCTATGGGGCCCGGACCACCACGGTTACATACCCAGGATGAAGGCAGCCAGCCGCGCCATGGGAAGAGACGATAAGGCGCTTTCACTCCTGATAGTACAGCTTGCGACGATTTCCAGGGACGGCGTCCCTGTGCGCATGTCTACGCGAGAGGGTGAGTTTATAACCCTGAGAGAGGTATTAGATGATGTTGGTAAGGATGTAGCAAGATTCTTCTTCCAGATGAGGCGCAAGGACAGCCATCTCGATTTCGATCTTGAACTTGCGAAGAAGGAATCGATGGAGAATCCCGTCTATTATATACAGTACGCCCATGCCAGGATATGCGGTATATTGGAATACAAGAAGAAGCAGAAGATGTCTCTGGGCGCAAGCGCCGGCCTCAAGCTGCTGAAGGCCCCTGAGGAGCTGAATGTATTACGTCTGCTCAGAGAGTTCCCGGATATAATAGAGTTCTCTGCCAGAAGCCTTGAGCCGCACAGGCTTATACAGTACCTGATGGAGCTCGCTTCCTCCTTCCACTCTTTTTATACACAGCATCGTGTTGTAAGCGATGATAAAGAGCTTACTTCGGCACGGCTTCTACTCGCCGAGTCATTAAAGACTGTTTTCTCAAAGTCCCTCGCGCTCTTAGGCGCCTCCTCCCCGGAAAAGATGTAAAATGAGTCCCCGCTGCTTCGCCTTGCGAAGCAAGGCGGCGGGGACGAATTTTATCCCCGCGTAAGCGGGGATCCAGAGGTGATAAACTAATCATGTTTAACTCAATCAAACTATATACAGACCAGAAGATAGACAGAGACGACCTGCTTAAAGGCCTCAATAAGTTTGGCTATCAGGTAAACGATTTTGTCGCGCAGGAAGGCGATTGCAGCCACCGAGGGGGTATCGTAGATGTATTTCCGGCAGGCTTTGAAGAGCCGGTCAGGATAGAGCTTTCCGATGATAAGATACGCACCATACGCTCTTTCAGTCTCCTCAGCTCGGATG
This sequence comes from Candidatus Omnitrophota bacterium, assembly GCA_013202525.1. Taxonomy (GTDB): domain Bacteria; phylum Omnitrophota; class Gorgyraeia; order JABMRG01; family JABMRG01; genus JABMQS01. The sequence goes on along the minus strand of JABMQS010000010.1, from coordinate 11,292 downwards.
TGACCACAGAACACCGGATGGTCATCATCCTTCCCAGGAAGACGCAGAGGGCAGCATCAAGCCGCATGCTCTTCTATGGTGTCGGCGAAAAGGTGCCTGTAGACAGCTTTGTCGATATAACAGAAGGTGATCACGTTGTCCATGTCGATCACGGGATAGGTATCTACAATGGCATAAGGAAGGTAAAGGAGAAGAGCTCATCTAAGGACTATTTTGTTATTGAGTATGCCGGTGGGGACGCGCTCTATGTGCCTGCCGATGAGATACACCTGATACAGAAGTATATAAGTTTCTACAAGCGTTCTCCAAAGCTCAGCAAATTAGGTACCAGGACCTGGCAGAGGATCAAGGACAAGACAAAGCGTATAGCTACCTCTTACGCCATGGATCTTTTGTCGATACAGGCAGCCCGGCTTAAGTCGAAAGGTTTTGCATTTTCTAAAGACACCGACTGGCAGTCTCAGATGGAAGAGGACTTTCCGTATAAAGACACCATAGATCAGGCCAAGGCATCTGAAGAGGTGAAGCTGGACATGGAAGAGCTAAAACCCATGGACAGGCTTCTGTGCGGGGATGTCGGGTATGGAAAGACAGAGGTTGCCTTACGTGCCGCATTCAAGGCCGTGATGGACGACAAGCAGGTTGTGATATTGGTGCCTACCACCATCCTGGCAGAGCAGCACAATAATACATTTTGCGAGAGGATGAAGTCCTTCCCCGTAAACATACAGATGCTCTCCCGCTTTAAGACCAGGTCACAGCAGAAGAAGATCCTGGATGATGTAAAGCAGGGCGCTGTCGATATACTGATAGGCACGCACAGGCTCTTATCCGATGATATCGAGTTTAAGGACTTAGGCCTGGTCATTATAGATGAAGAGCAGAGGTTTGGTGTAAAGGCAAAGGAGAAACTCAAAAAACTGAGGCTCCTTGTTGATGTACTCACCATGACCGCTACGCCTATACCGCGCACCTTATACATATCCATAATGGGCGCCAGGGACATGTCTGCCAAAAATACACCGCCCCCGGATAGGCTGCCGATAAAGACGACCATCGCAGAATATAGCGACAGGCTCTTAAAGGAGGCCATATCCCGTGAAGTAGCAAGGAAGGGGCAGGTCTATTTTGTAAATAACAGGATAAAGGGTATCGAAAAGATTGCCCAGAGATTGCAGGATCTCCTTGGTGAAGGGGTCAGTATAGCCGTTGCTCACGGCAGGATGGCATCCAAGGAGCTGGAACATATAATGCTTGAATTCATCAAGGGCAATATAGACGTGCTTGTCTCTACGACCATAATAGAATCGGGCATAGACATACCCAATGCCAACACCATAATAATCAACCGCGCCGACCAGTTTGGCCTGGCCGACCTTTATCAGCTAAGAGGAAGGGTAGGCAGGTTTAGGCAGAAGGCCTACGCACTATTCCTGGTGCCAAAGAAATATCCGCTTACAAGCATTGCCAAGAGGAGGCTCAGTGCTGTGCGGAGGTTTACCGACCTGGGGTCGGGCTTTAAGATCGCGATGGAGGATCTGCAGATCAGGGGAGCGGGAAATATATTAGGCACGCAGCAGCACGGTTACATCGCCGCGGTAGGCTTTGACCTCTACTGCCGCCTCTTGCGCGAAGTCATCACCGAACACACGACCAAAAAATAATACAAGCAAATTTATTCAAAATTACCTTGAGGCATATACTCATATATGGTAAAATAGCAAATCTATTACTAACATATAGGAAGGAGCATCATTATGAATAGGTCCTTAGCGATACTTTTAGTTTTATCTGTAGCCTCTTTTGCAGGCTGTGCCAAGAGATCCACATCCGACACATTGGCAATTGTAAATGGCAAGGTGATCACATCAGCCATGGTTGATGATAAGATTGCAAAGATGCCTGAGAGATATCAGGTCTTTGCAGGACAGCACAAGAAAGAGGTGCTTGATGAGATGGTTATCGAGCAGCTCCTCTATGAGGAAGCAAAGAGGCGCAAGATTGAACGCGACCCGGACGTAAAGGAATTGATGAAGGAGTCGTCAAAGAGGGTGCTTATCAGCAAGATAATCGAGGATGAGACGAAGCAGTCGGCCCCGGTTTCTGCGGACGATGTGAAGAATTACTATGATGATAATAAGCAGCAGTATATGGTCCCGGAGAGGGTCAGGGCCTCCCACGTACTTACCGATACCGAGCAGGAAGCAGATAAGGCGCAGGAAGAACTCAATGCGGGCGTGAGTTTTGCAGATGTTGCAAAGAGCTACTCAAAAGATCTTACAAAGGATCGCGGCGGCGATCTCGGGTATTTCCAGAAGGGGCAGATGATACCGGAGTTTGAAAAGGTATGTTTTAATCTGCAGCCCGGAGAGACCAGCGATATCGTAAAGACGAGATTCGGCTATCACATTATAAAGGTCACCGACCGCAAGCCCTCAACCTACCAGAAGTTTGAGGATGTCAAGGACAGGATAAGGACCATACTTTCAGCGCAGAGGCAGAGGGGCAAATTGGACGAGTTGATAAAGACCTTAAAGGGTAAGTCAAAGATAGTGATAGATGATTCTACCCTTACGCCTGCCTCGACAGAGCCGGGCCAAGCCAATACCGGTGCCGCAGCACCAAAGCAGAATAAGGACGAATAGCTGTTATGCCAAGAGCCCACATCTATAAGCTGATGATACTTTTAGTGCTGACCGTTTCAAGCGCCGTGCCTGCCCTCTATGCTGCTGAGGTTGTGAACAGGATATCAGCAGTAGTCAACGATGAGGTGATAACAGAGAGCGAGCTCAAGGAGTCGATGCTGCCTTTTGTGGCAGACTACAGGCTTCGTTATGGCGAAGAGAAGCTGAAGGATAAGGTTGATGAAGCAAGGGCGGATGCGCTCAACCGCCTGATAGAGGAAAAACTTATCCTGCAGCAGGCCTATGCCAGCGAGATGGTTATTGACAGGGCAGAGATAGATGAGAGGATAGCCCTGGTAAGGTCCAGGGCCAAGACAGAAGAGGAATTCCATGCGTTATTAGAGAAGTCAGGCCTGACTGTATTCAAGCTAAGGAAGAAGTATGAGGAACAGATTATGATGAAGAGGCTTATAAGCGGCCTTGTTAATGCCAGGGTAAATATCACCCCGACCCAAATAGGCGCATACTATTACGGCCGCCCGGATGAGTTTCAAACACCGAATATAATAAGGTTTAAGGTGCTCATGTTAAGACCTTTGCCCGATAGAGATATGGAGCAGACCAGAGAGTTTGCCAAACAGCTAATCGACAGGGCAAAGGCAGGTGAGGAATTTGATATGCTGGTCAAGCAGTATTCCCAGGGGCCCAATCTCGATAAAGGCGGCGATATGGGTTATATGCCGGAGAGCGCTATCGTGGAACATATCAGGGGTGAGCTTGCTGACCTGCAAGGATCCGAGATGTCAGACGTTATAGAAACAGAATCAGGTATCACTATAGTGCAGGTTGTCGATAAGAAGGAGTCCGGCACGATGAGTTTTGTCGAGGCAAGGGATATTATATACAACAGGCTGTTTCAGAGAGAGGCAGAGCTGACGCTAAGGGAATTTGTCAATAAGCTGAAAGAGGATGCATATATCAAGATCAATGAAACGGAAGATTCCAGTTAGGCCCGTTGCCTGCATAACAATGGGTTATCCGGCCGGGATAGGTCCGGAGGTGATATCAAAGGCGCTGGCAAGTCCAAAGATCAGAGGGCTTGCCAATTTTTTGATTATAGGTGATGAGTCTGTATTCAGGCGGGCATTAAGGCTCTCCGGGAAAAGACTCAGCTATAAGGTGATAAGGTCTGCCTTGGATGTGGATTTTAACTCAGGCAGCGTGCTATTTTTGGATTTGGAAAATGTTAAGCGTAAAGGTTTTTCTTTCGGGAAAGTATGCGCATCCTGCGGCAGGGCCTCTATAGAATATATAAGAGAGGCCGTTTCGCTGATAAGGTCTGAAAGGGCGGATCTTCTTGTCACCGGGCCGATACATAAACATGCTGCCATGGCAGGCGGATTCACCTACCCCGGGCATACAGGTTATCTTGCGCATCTGGCCCATGCGAAAGATTATGCGATGATGTTTACAGGGGGCCCTCTCAAGATCGTCCTGGCCAGTATCCATATCCCCTTGAGTAAGGTTGCACTCAGCCTGACCAGGAAAAAGATAGAAGACGCGCTCTCCTTAGCGGATGCCTCACTCAAAAAATATTTTGGCGTAAAAAGACCACGCATCGTTGTCTGCGGCCTTAACCCGCATGCAGGAGAGGATGGTTCGCTTGGCAGTGAGGAGAAGAGTATTATAATCCCGGCTGTTGCGCGGATCAAAAAGAAAGGCATAGATGTCTATGGCCCGGTGGCTGCAGATGCGGTATTCTATGATCTGCTTAAAGGCAGTTACGATGCCGCGGTGTGTATGTACCATGACCAGGGCCTTGTTGCGCTCAAGATGATAGCACGGGATGAGTCGGTAAACATCACCCTGGGACTCGGGTTTATCCGCACCTCCCCCGGTCACGGCACCGCACTTGATATTGCAAAAAAGGGAATAGCCTCATCGAGGAGCATGGAAAAGGCGATAGAGGCAGCATGCTCCATGTTTAAGAAGGGCGGCAACTGATCATGTTTACCACATCAAGGATAAAAGAGATAATGAGAGACAATAATATCAGCATACGCAAGAGTTTTGGCCAGAACTTCCTCATAGATGAGAAGAAAAGGGATCATATCGTATCATGCTGTGGAATAGAAACCGACGACATAGTGCTTGAGATAGGGCCCGGGCTTGGCGCGCTGACCGAAAACCTCCTGGCCCAATGCGAGAGACTGATTGCTGTTGAAAAGGACAAGGCGCTGTCAGGGCTTCTCAAGGAGTCCCTCGGAGATGATAAAGGCCTCGAGGTAGTTAATAAGGATATACTGGAGTATGATATCGGACTTCTAAGCAAAAGGTATAATAGGAAGATAAAGGTTGTGGGGAATCTTCCGTTTTATATCACATCACCCATACTCTTTCACCTCTTCAGATATAAGGACGCAATCGATAGCATATTTGTTACAGTACAGAAAGAGGTGGCAGGCCGCATCATAGCCGGACCCGGGGGCAAAGATTACGGGGTCCTGTCCTGCAGTGTGCAATATTATTGTCAGCCCCAGATAAGGCTCAAGATCTCAAGGAACTCATTTTTTCCAAGGCCTGAGGTTGATTCCTCATTTTTAGAGCTTAAGGTGCTCGATGTGCCTTTGGTGGACGTGAGGGATGAGGAGCTGTTTTTTAATATAATCAAGGCAGCATTTAACCAGCGCCGTAAGATGCTATTTAACGCCCTGCTTCAGAATACCACTTTTGCAGTGAGCAGAACTGCCCTGAAAAAGGCCTTTGAAAAGCTGGACCTTGACCCCAGGATAAGGGGTGAAAGATTGAGCCTGGACAGCTTTGCCCTCCTGGCAGAAGAGCTCAACAGGGACTTCGGCCGCATCTAGTTATACCCCATCCATAGGATATGACCCCATTTTTATATTTACTTTAATAATTGTTTATGTTATTCTAAGTCTTATTATAGGAGAAATAAATAGTGATAAAGAAAGATATGATAAATTATGTTGCTGATCTGGCACGGATCAGCCTTGCAGGCGATGAAGAGAAGCTTTTTGCGAGCCAGCTCAATGACATCCTGGCATACATAGAGAAGCTGAACAAGCTCGATACAGCAGGCGTAGAGCCCATGAGCCACGCGGTTATATTGGTAAATATGTTTCGTGATGATAAGGTCAAGGATTCACTGCCAAAGGATGAGGCCCTGAGGAACGCACCCGAGAAAGAGAAGGACTTTTTTAAGGTCCCAAAGGTGATAGAGTAATATGCAGGATTTCTGCACCTATACAGCCCGCCAATTAAGACAAGCGATAGAGAAGGATAGCGTAAAGGCTGCTGATATCGCCTCTTGCCTGCTTGCCCGCCGTAATGCTGTTGATAAAAAGGTAAACGGTTTTGCCCATTTTGATAAAAAACTTCTGCTTGAAAGGGCAGAGGCCCTTGATGCAAACGAGTCCAAAGGCCCCCTTTCAAAGATCCCCATCGCCATAAAAGACAATATCTGCGTAAAGGATGAGCTCACTACCTGCTCCTCAAAGATACTCGATGGTTTTAAGGCTCCTTACGATGCTACTGTGGTGACAAGGTTAAAGCAGGCAGGCACATTGCTGGCCGGCAAATCCAACATGGATGAGTTTGCCTTTGGCTCGTCATGCGAGACATCATGTTATGGCCCTACCAGGAACCCCTATGATTTAGACAGGATACCGGGCGGTTCAAGTGGTGGTTCTGCGGCACTGGTTGCTGCCGATGAGGTCATAGCCGCAATCGGTTCTGATACAGGAGGTTCTGTAAGGCAACCTGCCGCCTTATGCGGTGTCGTCGGCTTCAAACCTACCTATGGCCGTGTTTCGCGATACGGGCTCATAGCATTCGGCTCAAGCCTTGACCAGATAGGCCCTATCACAAAGGATGTTACTGACTGTGCACTCCTTTTGAAGATAATAGCTGGATACGATCCGATGGATTCGACCTCAATCGATACTGATGTGCCTGATTATACCACTTCTCTCGTTAAGGATGTCAAGGGCCTTAAGATAGGACTACCCAAAGAGTACTTTATCGAAGGCCTGGATAAGGATGTGAAGGAGAAGGTCGATCAGGCAGTCGATCTATTAAAAGGCCTTGGCGCCGAATTCAGGGAGATATCCCTGCCGCATACAGATTATGCGGTGAGCGTCTACTATATCGTGGCCTGCTCAGAGGCATCTTCTAACCTGGCTCGCTTTGACGGCGTGCAGTATGGTTTAAGAAGCAAAAAGCCCTCTCTGCTCGATATGTATAAGGAGACGCGCAGGGAAGGTTTTGGCATGGAGGCCAAGCGAAGGATAATCCTTGGCACCTATGCATTGAGCAGCGGTTATTATGATGCCTATTACCTCAAGGCACAGAAGGCCAGGACGCTAATAAAGCAGGATTTTGACGAGGCATTTAAGTCCTGCGATATCATACTTACCCCTACTACCCCTACCCCGGCCTTTAAGATAGGCGAGAAGACCAAAGAGCCGTTGAAGATGTATCTTTCGGATATATTTACCATACCCGCAAACCTTGCGGGCATACCGGGGATATCGGTTCCATGCGGATATAGCAAAGGCGGCCTGCCCATAGGCCTGCAATTTATCGCAAGGCCCTTTGATGAGGCCGGCCTGATACGAGCCGCATATACCTATGAGCAGAATGCGGGATTTGAGAGGATAAGGCCGGAGTTGTAATATGGATAAACAGGTTTATATAACTACGATAGGGCTTGAGGTTCACCTTCAGATTTCTACAAAGACAAAGGCATTTTGCGGATGTGCAAATGAGTTTGGCAGAGAGCCAAACTCTTCTACATGCCCTGTGTGTCTTGGCCTTCCAGGTTCTTTGCCAGTTCTTAATAAGAAGTATCTGGAACATGCCATAAAGGTGGCCGTTGCCTTAGACTGCAAGATCCTGGGTAGCATGAAGTTTGACAGGAAAAATTACTTCTATCCCGACCTTCCTAAAAACTACCAGATATCACAATACGATATGCCGCTTTCTACAGGAGGCTCTGTTGAGATCACATCAACTGCAGGAGCCAGGAGGATAGGTATCACCCGCGTCCACATGGAAGAGGATGCCGGAAAACTTATCCATGATCAGAAGCGCCCTTTGAGTTTCATAGATTATAACAGGACAGGCACGCCGCTGCTTGAGATAGTAAGCGAGCCCGATATAAGTTCTCCGGAAGAGGCGCACCTCTATCTTAGTACGCTCAAGGCCATACTCGAGTACCTCGAGGTCTCAGATTGCAACATGCAGGAAGGCAGCCTGCGCTGTGACGCGAACATATCTGTAAGGCCGAGCAGCCAAAAGGCCCTTGGCGTAAAGGTAGAGCTTAAGAATATGAATACATTTAAAGGGGTCAGGCAGGCTCTTGAATACGAAGAGAAGAGGCAAGTGAAGATCCTATCTTCAGGTAAGAAGTTGTCTCAGGAGACGCGGTTATGGAATGCGGAGAAGAAGATCACAGAGCTTATGCGTACCAAAGAGCAGGCCCATGATTACCGCTATTTCCCTGAGCCTGATCTTGTGCCTTTTAAGATAAGCCCTGGCCTTGTGCAGGAGATAAGGGACACACTGCCGGAGATGCCCAATGACAAGCGCCTGAGATTTATTAAAGAATATAAGATCTCAGAGTATGATGCAGCTGTACTTGTTTCAGATAAGGCGATGTCGGAGTTCTTTTCAGCCTGTGTAAAGCTCTACCCAAAGCCCAAGAACATCGCAAACTGGCTCATGGGTGATATCTCAGGGTATCTCAATGCCAATAATATGGAGTTTGGTCAACTCAAGATGAGCCCTGAGGCGTTGGCAGAGATGCTAGGCCTCATAGATAAAGGCACCATAAGCGGCAAGATCGCTAAAGACGTAGTCGTTGATATGATCTCAACAGGCAGGTCCGCCTCAGATATTGTAAAGGATAAAGGCCTGACGCAGATAGCCGATGCCCCAGAGATCGAAGGCTTTATAGAAGAGGTTATCGGGGAGAACGATAAGGTGGTTGATGATTATCTTTCCGGAAAGGATAAGGCCATGGGGTTTCTGATAGGTCAGCTCATGAGAAAGACCAAGGGCAAGGCCAATCCGCAGATGGCAAATGAACTATTGAAGAAAAGACTCAGCAAGGAGAAGAGATGAGAAGAGTAGGCCTCGGCCTTATTTTATTTTTAGCAGTCCTTTTATCCTGTTGCGTCTCTTTTGCAAAGCAGCCCCAGGAGAAGACCGCGCCAAAACCTCTTACCAAAGAGGATATATTTTATGAGCTTGAGCTTTTTGCAGATGCCATTACCCTGATAAACGCCAATTATGTGGAAGAGGTAACACCGAAGCAGATGATCTACGGTGCCATGGACGGTATGCTTTCATCCCTGGATTCCCATAGCGGTTTTCTGACACCGGATGAGTTTAAGGAGCTGCGCACAGAGACCGGGGGCGAGTTTGGAGGGGTCGGAATAAAGGTGACGATACGTGACAAGGTCCTGACCGTCATAAGCCCATTGGAGGGCACGCCCGCCTATAAGGCCGGGATACAGCCCGAAGACAGGATCATAAAGATAGACGATGAATCGACAAAGGATTTTACGCTTGAGGATGCGGTAAAGAGGATGCGCGGCGCCCCCGGCACAAAGGTCAATCTTACCATAATAAGGGAAGACGAGGATAAGATAAAAGACTTTGCCATAAGGCGGGCTATAATAAAGATAAAGTCTGTAAAGGATGCTGTGGCGCTGGGCGGCGGGATCGCTTATGTGAGGATAGCCGATTTTCAGCGCTATACTGCAGGCGATCTAAAGAAGGCGATGGGACGCCTGATGAAACGTGATATAAGAGGGCTTATCATCGACCTGAGGAGCAACCCCGGCGGACTCCTGAGCTCTGCCATCTCATCATCCGGCCTTTTTCTGGAAAAAGGCGATATTGTGGTAATCACCAAGGGAAGGATCAAAAAGCAGAATATGGTATTCAGATCCAAGACCCAAACGCCTTATCCGGATTTTCCTATAGTGGTACTGGTCGACAGGGGTTCGGCCAGCGCTTCAGAGATACTTGCAGGGGCATTAAGGGATAATGACAGGGCTGTTATTATGGGCACAAAGACCTTTGGTAAAGGTTCTGTGCAGACGGTCGTGCCCTTAAGCGACGGCTCTGCGGTCCGCATTACGACAAGCCTCTATTTGACACCCTCGGGAGAGGTTATTCATAATAAGGGTATAACACCTGATGTCGAGGTCAAATATGATATGCCTGAGATAGAGGGAGAGGCCGATATAAAGGCCTTTAGGGAGAGGCCTCTATTAGAGAGATTGAAGGAAGATAACCAGGTCCAGGCAGCTATTGAACTTATCAACGATGAGAAGAGATACAGCTCTATCATAGAATCCACCCCCAAAAAAGATGCATAAGAGATACTGGATCATAATATCGCTGGGACTTATTTTATTAGGGATAGTCTTCTATCTGGGAGTGCTGTCAAATGACAGGATTAAGATAGAAGAGCTCGATCTCGAGGTCCCGCTCCTGCTGGATGGTTATGCTGCGCAGGAGAAGGAGGCCCTTTTTGTCAGGGAGTATCTTCTGGATAAGCCCCTGGATAAAGACCTCTTTACAGATAAGATAAAGAAGCCCCTGGCGCAAAAAGGTTTTGAACTTCTGGAATATGCGGCTGAGCCCCAAAAGGACAAGATATCCCACACCTTTAAGATCGGCAGAGGCGGCAGGGCTCTGTATATCTTAAGGCTTAAAGAGCCAAAGCCAAGGCTTAAAGAGCCAGAGGTCTCTAAAAGGCCCGCTGTCGTCCCCAGGAGGCCGGCATCAAAGGTGGCCATAGTGCTTGATGACTGGGGCTATAATATGAGGAATATCGCGTTACTCGATTCAATAGATATACCGCTTACGCTCTCCATACTCCCTAGCCTGCCGTACTCCAAAAGGATTGCAGTGCGGGAAGGCCAAAAGGAGAACAGGGAGGTGATACTCCACCTGCCTATGGAGCCCGGGGATGAGACTATAAGGCTTGAGAAGAATACCCTTCTTACTTCAATGGATAAAGATAAGGTCCTTTTGCTGATGGAGGTCTCTTTGTCTACGGTACCGAATGCAAAGGGTGCCTCAAACCACATGGGGTCAAAGGCCACGCAGGATGAGACCCTTGTAAGGACTGTTATGGATGAGCTTGAGAAAAGGGACTTATACTTTTTGGATAGCCTGGCAACATCCGGTACTGTATGCGAGAAAGAAGCGAAGGGGCGAGGAATGAGGTTTGCCAAGAGAGATGTCTTCCTCGACAATGTGGCTGACAAGAAGTATATATCCGGCCAGATGGATAAGCTGATAGGGCAGGCGAGAAGGAATGGTTCTGCCGTAGGCATAGGCCATGACAGAAGATTGACCTTAGAGGTGATCAAGGAGAAGGCTAAGCAGCTGAAAGACGATTACGAGATAGAATTTGTCCTGACCTCTGAACTGACAGAAAGGTTCTAGCCAAACCAGGATAGGCGGGGTTTTTCCCTCACTTTGTTCGGGACCTCTCGCTGAGGAATCCTGAGATGAGGGATCCCGAGCGAATGCGAGGGGCAACCCCACAGAATCGGATAGGCGGGGTTTTCCAACCCCGCAGGAAAAGGTTAAGAGGTCTGAGATATGAAGAAGGTCAAAATAGGAG
>JABMQS010000063.1 GCA_013202525.1 Candidatus Omnitrophota bacterium | reverse complement strand
GCCCTTTGTGATGATACAGGTGATAGAGCTCGCTTCTATAAAGGAAGGCGTAGATAAGAACGAGAAGGCGAACTTCATGAATCTCTTTAAAGGCCTTCCTGTCAACGGTTTCAGGTTTATTGTCCCGCACCGTTTTGGCGGCGTTATAGATAAGGATGTAACCGGCACAGACTATGCATATATGGAGAGAGAGGGCGCGCTCGGATATAAGTATACGCCCTGCCCATATCCGTGGTATGGGATGAGCATATACTACGACGGGAGTGTCTTGCCATGCTGCCTCAACTTCTTCGATAATTACATAATAGGAGATGCCAACAGGCAGCCCCTTAAGGAGATCTGGAACGGAGCGCCCATGGTGAGCCTCCGCGAAAAGCTTAGCCATGAAAGGCACGGGGATATATCGATGTGCAAGCAGTGTGACTTTTTATACCAGAGATCTATTCTCGGATTTTCTACGAAAGGCCTACGTGATATAGCCACTTTCCTGAAGGAGGTATCCAATGATTAGTGTATTGGTACCGGTATATAATGAGAAAGATAGTATAGTTACACTTTATGAGGAGTTGAAGGAGTCTTTGGGCCAGAAGGAGTATGAGATAGTATTCATCGATGACGGCTCAACAGACGGTTCTGCAGAGGTCTTGAAGGACCTGGCAAAGAAGGATAACAGGGCAAGGTCTGTTATGCTTGTGCGAAACTACGGACAGACCGCTGCTATATCAGCAGGCTTCGAGCAGGCCAAGGGCGAGATCATAATAACCATAGATGGAGACCTGCAGAACGACTCACGGGATATAGGGCCCATGCTTGACAAGATGTCTGAAGGCTATGACCTTGTCAGCGGCTGGCGCAAGAGCAGAAAGGACTCGAGGCTTCGGGGCTTTTTCTCAAAGGCCGCTAACCGCCTCATATCAAAGGTACTGGGCCTTGAGCTTCATGACCTGGGATGCACGCTCAAGGCCTATAAGAGAGACGTCGTAAAGGACCTGAGGCTTTACGGTGAGATGCACAGGTTTATTCCCTATTATGTCATGCTGGCCGGGGCGCGCATAGCAGAGATAGAGGTTACTCACAGGCCCAGGATAAGGGGTGCCTCCAAATACAGTATCAGCAGGGTGTACAAGGTATTGCTGGACCTTGTGACAGTCAAATTTCTTATCAGTTTCTTCTCAAGGCCCATGTATTTCTTCGGGATCTTTGGGCTCATCAGCCTTTTTCTGGCTGCCATCATCGGCATTTTCGTTATAGTAAGGAACATCTTCTTTGCGGGGGCATGGGTCAGCCCGCTTCTTTTCCTCTCCATGTTCCTCGGGTTGGTGGGCGTGATGTTTATCCTGATGGGCCTACAGAGTGAACTTATCATGAGGACCTATTACGAGTCCCAGGATAAGCGTCCGTTTTTAATAAGGGAGATAGTGGATTAATCATGTGTGGCATATGTGGCCTCTTAAACAGGGCCGATACAGCTCTTATGGATGAGCGCGTGATAAGGCGTATGAACAGCGCGCTTACACGCAGGGGTCCTGATGAAGAGGGATATTATCACAGCAGTGATATCATGCTGGGTGTGCGCAGGTTGAGTATCATAGATCTTGAGACCGGTTCACAGCCGATCTTCAATGAGAGCAGGGATATCGTGGTCATAGCAAACGGCGAGATATACAACTTTCCCGAGCTAAAGAAGGAGCTTATCTCAAAAGGCCATAGATTCTATACCAGGACAGATACTGAGGTGATAGTCCACTTGTACGAGGAGCATGGCAAGGCCTTTCCAGGACTTCTGAATGGCATGTTCTCTATTGCCTTATGGGACCTGCGGCTGAAGAGATTGTTTATCGTAAGGGACAGGATGGGCCAGAAGCCACTCTACTATAGCGAGGAGGCAGGAGGCTTTATCTTTGCCTCTGAATTGAAGGCCATAATGAAGGCAGAGGGGTTTTCCGCGGAGATAGATCACGCCTCGCTTGCCGATTATTTTGCACTCGATTATATACCTTCTCCAGGATCTATATTAAAAGGCGTTAAGAAATTGATGCCAGGCCATATCCTGCAGGTAGGCCTAAGCGGAGAGGTAGAGCTCGAGGCATACTGGAGTCTGGATGAGCACTGGTCAAAGGATACCAATGGTGCGGATCCGTCCAGGAAGATACGCTCGCTTCTTACGGAATCGGTGAAGAAAAGGCTCATGAGCGATGTCGGGCTGGGTGTATTTTTGAGCGGCGGCATAGACTCTACCATAATAACGGCCCTGGCCAGTGAATTGAAGCCTTCAGAGAGGATCAAGACATTCTCCATATCCTTTGAGGATAAGAGTTTCGATGAGTCCGGGTTCTCGCGCCTGGCCTCTGAGAGATTTAATACAGAGCACCATCAGAAAGAGTTTCGCATAAAGGATATGATAGAGGCGCTCTTTGAGATCTCCTCACTGCAGGATGAACCCTTTGCCGACCCGTCTATACTGCCGACATTTCTTCTATCGAAATTCGCTCGGGGCCAGGTCAAGGTCGCCCTGGGTGGAGATGGCGGCGATGAACTCTTTGGCGGCTATCCCACATACCGCGCATATCTTCTGGCACAGGGCATGGATGCGTTGCCTTCTTTTAGCATAGGCGCCTTGAGACGGCTTATCAATATGATGCCCGTCTCCTTTGAAAACCTGAGCCTTGATTTCAGGATGAAGAGGTTTATCAATGCCTTTAGCCGTTCCCCGATAGAGAGGCACCTCGTCTGGATGGGCGGCGTAGGGCCTGATGAGAGGAAGAGCCTCTTTAGCCCCTCAGCCGCTGCTATGACCAAGGAGGCGGTAGAAGAAGAGATATCCTCTTTCTACGATAAGATGCCTGACAGGGATGATCTTGAGAAGATCCTCCATGTAGATATGAATAACTATCTTAGGGAGGGTATACTTACAAAGATAGACAGGGCCTCGATGTATGCCTCGCTTGAGGTGCGTTCCCCGTTTATGGATCATGAACTTATGGAGTATGCGCTCTCCATCCCCGTGCACCGCAAACTGAATATGTTTAGCACAAAGATGGTGCTCAAGGAGGCCTTTAAGGATATCGTCCCTGCCGCTATCGCCAAAAGGCCCAAGAAGGGTTTTGGCATACCAATATCCAGATGGATAACCGATGAATTAAAGGATATTGTTTTTGATAAGCTCTCAGAGCGTAATATAAACAGGGAGGGCATATTCAATTACGGTTTTATTAAAGGGCTCCTCGATGAACACCTTTCTAAAAAGGCCGATAGGCGCAAGGAGCTGTGGAGTCTGTTTATGTTTCAGGTCTGGAAGGAGAATTTTTTGGGATGAAGGTAGTGCTTCTTAACCCTCCGGGGGATGAGCTCTATATCAGGGACCATTACTGCAGCCTGAGTTCCAAGGCTAATTATTACTGGCAGCCTGCGGACCTGACCATGCTAAGCGGCATACTGTCTACTGAGCATACGATCGAAGTGATCGATGCCATCGTTCAGAAGATAGGGCCTGATAAGCTGATAGCGCGCCTTCGGTCTGATAAGCCCGATGTTATCGTTTCACTTGTAGGGTCTGCCTCAAGGATACCTGATATGGCCTTTCTAAAGAGGGCAAAAGAGGCGACAGGGGCCAGGGTCATAATAACAGGCGATTTTGTACTTGAAGGGTATGAGTCTATTCTTAAAGAAAGCCTCTTTATAGATGCAGTACTGCTCGATTTTACATCAAGAGGCATACTCCAATATCTGAGCCGCGGTAATGATTCAAGGCTTGCTTCAGACTCACTGGCCTACCGAAATATCTCAGGCGAGATAATAGTGGGTGAGAGAGAGAAGAAGGGCACCTATGATGTACCCGTGCCCAGGCATGAGCTCTTTCCTCTAAAAAGATACAGGCTGCCCTATTTGAGGAAATTGCCTTTTGTAACGACGCTTACAAGCTTTGGCTGCCCCTTTCACTGTGAATTCTGTCAGGCCGCTACTCTGGGTTATAAGTACCGTCCTGCCTCAAACGTCATAGAGGAGTTAAAACACATAAAGGCAATAGGCGCAGAGGAGGTCTATTTTAACGATTCCACTATAGAAGCGAACAAGGAGAACCTTAGGCAGATATGTGAGGGCATTAAGCGCCTAGGGCTCCTCTGGTCCTGCAACGCAAGGGTGGATACGCTTACATATGAGATGCTTAAACTTATGAAGGAGTCCGGTTGTTACTTTATCTCATTCGGCATAGAGAGCGGGAATCAGAAGATACTCGATTTATATAAGAAGGGTATAACAATAACCCAGGCAGAGGATACCATCAGGGACTGCAAGGCCCTTGGCATCGGGACAGCCGCGTATTTTATTATAGGCCTGCCGGGTGAGACCACGGAGACGATAGAGGATACGATACGCCTTGCAAAGAGCCTGGATACGGATTACGCATCCTTCTCTGTGGCATCCCCGGATTTCGGCACGCCTTTACGGGATAAGCTTATTAAGGATAGGGGCCCTGCTGCGATAGGCCATTTTGACAGGAGCAAGACCGTTATTATGGAGGATGATAAGCTCTCCTCAAGACAGATAGCTTCCCTTTGTAAGAAGGCGGTCCTGAGTTTCTACCTGAGGTGGGGTTTTATCAGAAAACAGCTCAAGCGTTTAAACTCTGTTCAAGGGTTAGTTCTTTTTATCAAGGATTCATCTTCGATCATGAGAAAGATTCTATATGTCAAGTAAGGCGATAGACTATATCAAACAGAGATACATACCTATCATAACATTTGCAGCCGCGATGATCCTTTTTCTCGGGTCTGTTATCATCCTTAAAGAGGGTTTTATCCACGGGGACTATAAGGCGCAGTTCTACCCGTGGAGCAAGATATATTCTATAAGCATAAAAAATTTCAACCTTCCTTTCTGGTGCAGGTATTTCCAGAGCGGTTTTCCGCTTATGGCAGAGGGCCAGGTCGGCGGGCTATATCCTTTAAACATGGCGGTCTTTCTGCTTCTGCCGTTTAAGCTCGCCTACAACTATATAGTAGTTCTTCATTTTATGCTCGGATGGCTCTTCACATACCTCTACGCGAAGAAGATAGGGGCAGAGAGGTGGGGCGCTACGCTTGCCGCGCTCTTATTTTGTTTTGGCAGCGCCTATGCAGGGTGTTTCTATAATATCGTTACGCTGAAAACCCTGGTCTGGTTCGGTCTGGTCCTTTTGCTTATAGAGGAGTTCTTTCGGCACAAGACCGCTGAATATATAATCGCAGCCGCGGCCATTACAGGCATGCAGTTTCTGGCAGGGTTTATGCAGATGGCGGCATACTCATTGCTCTTTTACCTCATGTATCTGACATACGGATTCAGGCTTAACAAAATAAAGTTCAAAAGGAGGTTTATATACCTGTCTGTTTTTGTGGCGGTAAGCCTTTTGATAGCATTACCGCAGGTGGTCATGACCTACCGCCTGGCAGCCTTATCGGGCAGGAGTTCTGTCTCATTAGGGTTTGCCCTATGGCGTTCGTTCCCGCCGCCGTTTCTGTTGACAGCGGTGTTTCCCCGGTGGCTGGGTTTCTTTGGAGCCCAGTTCTACATAGGGATCCTGAGCATCCTATTTCTAATCTATGCGCTTATGCATGCGAAGAGCAGCCCGAAGATAAGGCCGCTTATCCTTATCGGGTGTGTCGCTATCCTCGCTGCTTTTGGAAAGTATAATCCCCTATATGTGGCACTGCTTAAGATGACTCAGTTTTATAGTTTCAGGAATCCGTCCAAGCTTCTCTTCTTCGGGTTATTCGCGGCCTCGGTCCTGTCGGGATTTGGTTTTTCTCAATTCTTCAGGGACCAGGGCGCGAGGCGCATAAAGCTCGCGGCAAAGATATTTTCAGGCATACTGGCAGCGTCGCTTTCTATATTTATTGCCTCAAAGTTTATACTTTACACGTTTAAGGACAGGATCATCATTCTATTACAGGGCTATGCGCAAAGGCATATCTATGGAAAGCCCTATCATAGATACGACCTTGATACCTACATGGAGAGCGTCCGGGGATTTTATTCCCTGCTGCTTGATGGAATGGATCTTAAGAATATCTTTGTGATGGCCTCACTGGTCATGGTGATAATCGGGCTGATCCTCGGCATATATCTTATCAGAAAGCGAAATACCCCGCTGCTAAGAGGCGCAGTCTTTTGTATCATCTTTATCGATATCTTCATATATGGTTTTCACGGCACAGGCTTTAAAGGCAATATAGAGCCGCTTAAGGATCTTGAGCCCACCCACCAGGAGATCCTGGGCGAGCTCAAATCCGACAAGGAGCTATTCAGGATCCTTCCCTTTGACCTCAGGGATAGGCTGCCCAACTGGGCAAGGCCTAATGCCAATATAACCGTCGGCATAGATAGCATAGGCGCCTACACGCCTCTGGCAGAGGCCGGCTACAAGAAGGCCCTCTTTTCCTTGGAAGTCGTAGATGATGCGCTGGGCCTGGTATCGCCTGATGATAAGTCCCTGTCTGACAAATACCAGCTCTTAAGGCTGCTCAACTGTAAGTATCTCGTGACAGCAAGAGAGCTTAAGCATAGGTTCTTGAGAAAGATCATCTCAGAGGATGGTATACATCTATACAGGTTGACAGGCCACCTGCCGCGTATATTCTTTGCATACGATCTGGAAGGCAATATCAGAGAGAGCCGTACCGAGCGCCTGGAGATCGTGGAATACACAGACGGCCTTGCAAAGATAGAGATCTCTGTGGAAAGAGAAGGGTTCTTAGTCTTGTCAGAGAACTACTATCCCGGATGGAAGGCGAGCATAGATGGTCAGTCCGTAGAGATCATTGAGGTCAGAGGCCTCGTCCAGGCGGTCAAGATAGGGAAGGGCAAGCACAAGGTAACTTTTCAATTCAGCTAAAGACAGTCTTTGAGCACGAAGCTTCCCGCACAAAGACAGTCTTTGAGGTACTTTATGTCGGAGATAAGAAAGACGAGAAGGTTATATCGCAATCTGGGGTATGTGACGGTATTCATATATTTCAGGTTCTTCCATGCCCCTTATGACCTGGCCGAGACCCTCGTGCCAAGGCAGGGTAAGATCATGGACCTGGGTTGCGGCTATGGGTTCTTTGCCAACCTGCTGGGTCTGGCCTCCAAGAAGAGGGATGTCATGGGCGTTGAGTTCTCCGATAGAAAACTGCAGTATGCGGACCAGGGTGTTGAGAATGTGCGTTTTATAAATGAGGATATAACCAAGCTTACGGTGATTGACTGCGACGCGATCATACTCTTTCATGTTCTCCACCACCTGCACTCACATAACCAGCAGCAGAGGCTGCTGAAAGAGGCGTATAAGAAATTGAAGAAGGGCGGCAAGCTGATAGTGGTTGAGATAGATAACAAGCCGTTATGGAAGTTCCTGTTTACCGTCGCCATAGATGCCACGCTGTATATAGGCAACTGGTTCTATTACAGGACCGAGAAGCAGTTTATCGAACTCTTTGAGAGGCTTGACTTCACCGTTGAGAAGATCGTTCCGGCGCACAGGTTTGTGCCGCTGTCTCATAAGATATACGTATGCAGGAAATAATGATGAATAAAAAATACATATATATACTCGTTTGCGTTATGCTTCTGGCATTGGCCGGCCAGGCCATAACAAGCATGCGATATAAGTCGCCGGCATGTGATGAGTCCTCACACCATATAGCAACAGGATACTCTTTTCTAAAGACAGGTGATTTCAGGCTCAATTCAACATCACCGCCGGTCACAGAGGAGATAGCAGCCTTAGGCATGCTGCCGCTTGATCCAAAACTGCCGCTGGAGCATCCCTCATGGGATAAGATAGACAGGCTGGATTTTGGTTTTCAGTTTCTCTATAGATATAATGACAATGCCGATCAGCTGGTTTTTTTCTCAAGGCTCCCTATGGTCATGCTATCGGTGCTCTGCGGCCTGCTCGTATTTATCTTTGCAAGAGACCTCTATGGTGAAAAGGCAGGGCTCTTTGCCCTGTTTCTATACTCGTTCTCACCGAACATAATCGCCTATTCAAGGCTTAACACGCCGGATATAGGCGCGACATTCTTTATACTGCTTTCCATCTACCGATTTTATAAGTTCCTGAACAAGCCGAAGTTCAGGAATATCGTCTTTGCCGGAATAGCGCTCGGCCTTGCAATGAGTTCAAAACTCTCCGCGCTCATCCTTGTACCGTTGTTTATCATCATAGCTGTCTATAAGGCGATAGTATCAAAGAGGCTGCGGTATCTCTGGCTTGTTTTGGCTATCTTTTTGATCTGCGCTGTCGTCATCTTCTGCACCTACTTCGGTGAGTTTAAACCGCTCCTTGAAAATGATATAGACGTTGGTGAGAAGATAGACTATTTCAGCAAGGCCGTTGACAAGCTCTTTCCGGGAGATAACCAGCACATAAAAGAGAAGGTGATAGAGGTTGCTTTAAATACACCTATACCCTTTGCCACTTATATAATGAATATTCTTGCGGAGACGAACATGGTCTTTGCCAAGCCCTACCCCACATATCTGTTTGGTGTGCGCTCTGAACAGGGCTGGTGGTACTACTACATCGTGGTCTTTCTGCTCAAGACCCCGATACCCATGCTGATCTTCCTGGCGCTGGTTGCGCTATTCTTCAAGAGGGTCAAGGCAGGGAACGCATGGGGTGAGGGTGTGGGCCTTGTCTTCATATTCGCCTTTGCCTGTGCTGCCTTTGCAAGCAGGGTGCAGCTCAGTGTCAGGTATATACTTCCCATATATCCATTGTGTTTCATATATGCCTCGAAACTCATAAACCTGAAAGTAAAAAGGGAGAGGATCTTTAAGGCGATCCTTGGGCTCCTATGCATCTGGTATCTGATCGGTACACTCTCTGCCTGGCCTGACTACCTGCCTTATTTTAATGAGTTCGCAGGCGGCGCCGAAGGCGGATGGAGGCATTTAGGTGATGCAAATGTAGACTATGGCCAGGACCTACCCGCATTGTCAGACTATATGGAGGAGAATGATATAGAAGAGGTGAGCCTGCTTTCTCCAAGCACAGCCGATCCTGCTTATTATGGTATAAGATATCGAAAGATAGAAAACGTTGAGATTGGCAGTCCGGAAGAAAGGGTGTATGCTATCAGCGCGATCTATATTGATGCATTCCAATGGGCTAAGGATATGGAACCTACTGCAAAGATAAGTAACTCTATATTCATATATGATCTGAGAAAGGATGAGCTTAAGGATGAGTAAAGGCAAGGTCCTGAAGTTTCTGTATATCATATGGATGGTTCTGGTTCTATTCTTCTACGCAAGGAACTATATCCTACCAAAGGCCTTTGAGGCCTTTATGAGGTAATGCATATGAAGCTTACGATAGTCATACCCGCACATAACGAAGAGGAGTCGCTGCCCGCGACCATAAAAGGCCTGGAGGAGGATGTCAGGACAACGCACGATATCCTGGTGGTGAATGATCACTCATCGGATGCTACTCCCGAGGTCTTAGAGGCCCTTTCTAAGAAGTACAAGAACCTTAAATCCGTAACCAATGATACGCCGCCTGGTTTTACAAACGCTATAAAGAAGGGTTTTTCACAGGTCACAGAGGGCGCGGTCGTACTTGTGATGGCAGATACATGTGACGATGCCAGGGCAATAGACCGCATGTTTGATAAGCTGAATGAAGGCTATGATGTGGTATGCGCATCCAGGTATATGAAGGGCGGCATAAAGATAGGGGGAAGGTTCTTGCAGACGGTCTTCTCAAGGGCAGCAGGGATAAGCCTTTGTTTCCTGACCGGCATCCCTACACATGATGCAAGCAATGCCTTCAAGATGTATAGAAAAGAGGCGCTTGAGGCAATAGATATAAGAGAGGCCGGATTTGCCTCATCCCTTGAGATAGTGGTAAAGCTTTTTCAGAAAGGCTTTAAGATCACAGAGATACCGACTACATGGAAGGACAGGGCCTGCGGCACATCGAGTTTTAATATACCGAAGGTCTTGAGCAACTACCTGCACTGGTATTTTTGGGCCATGCTTGTAAGGAAGGAGGCCAGGGAGTGAAGGTCCTGCTTCTCAATCCCTCACCGACAAAGGTCTATGGCAGCATGAAGCCTCCTGTCGTGCCGCATCTTGGCCTGGCCTATCTTAAGGCAGTTCTTACAAAGAGCGGTTATGAATCAGAGATAGTCGATATGGAGGCTGATTCGTTGTCTACGGAGGATCTCATCCGCAAGGTCAAAGATGAGCCCGTGGATCTGGTAGGTATTACAGTGACTACCCCTACCCTGAACACAGCGCTTGAGGCAGCAGCCGCTGTCAAGAAAGCCCAGCCCGCGGCAAAGGTTGTCCTTGGCGGCATGCATCCTTCTGTCATGCCCAGAGAGGCCCTATCTAATAAGGATGTAGACTTTGCCATAAAGGGGGAAGGTGAGATCACGCTAAAGGAATTGGTATCGTGTCTTGACAGAGGCGGGGAACTCAAAGAGATAGACGGACTCTTGTTTAAGGATAATGGCAATATAGTGGCCAACCACGAGAGGGCCCTCATAGAAGACCTGGACACAATACCATTTCCTGCAAGGAGCATAGGTAAGAAGGCAGCCTACTCCTATCCGGACGCGCTCTATGCCGAGTGCGCGCCTGTTGTGACAAGCCGCGGATGCCCCGGCAGATGCACCTATTGCAACTCCTCTTCCATATTCGGCAAAGGTTTCAGGGCAAGGAGTGCCGTCAATGTAGTCGATGAGATTGAGCTTCTGGCAAGGGATTATAATATACGCGAGATTCACATCTGGGACGACAACTTTGTTACAAAGAAGCAGAGGGTCTATGAGATAAGGGATGAGATCAAGCGCCGCGGCCTTGATATAAAGTTTGCCTTCCCGAATGGCATAAGGGCGGATTTTCTAGATGAGGATATCCTTAAATGCCTTAAAGATATGGGAACCTACAGCATTGCCGTCGGTGTCGAATCCGGCAATCAGGCTGTCCTTGATAAGGCAAAGAAGGGCGTAAAGCTCGAGAGGACTGTCGAGGTCTTCAGGCTGGCCAGGAAGCTGGGTATTGAGACATGGGCCTTCTTTATGTTCGGCCTGCCGGGCGAGAACCCTTCTGCCGCAGCTGATACCATACGTTTTGCCAAGGTATTAGATCCGGATATAGCGAAGTTTCATATAATGAAGCCCTTCCCGGGGACAGAGGCATACCAGTATATGGTAGACAATGATCTGTTGAGCTGTTTTGACTATGACAGTTACGGTATACATACACCGCCTATCCATCATCTAAAGGATCTGAGCGAGGTCGAGCTGACCCAGATCCAGAAGAGGGCATACAGGGAGTTCTATTTCAGGCCGAAGAAGTTTATCCAGCAGATCATACGCATGAAGAGCCTGAACCGCTTCAGGCTTAACGTGCAGGCAGCGCTGGGCATAATGCGGGTAGCTTTTAAACGCTAAAAGGAGATCAAAAGGTGTTTACGAAGAATAGTAAGAAAATAGTCCTTGCGATATTTCTCATCGCGATATTGATAAGGCTTGTTGGTATAACCATGCCTATCCTTGAAGGAAGCGCAACCAGGCAGACGCAGACCGCGATGATATCCAGAAACTTCTTCAACGACGGATTCGATATACTCTACCCGAGGGTCGATTCCGCGGGGACCGATAAAGGGTATCACCTGCTTGAGTTTCCTATAGTGACAGCACTCGCTGCCCTGATCTATGGATTATTAGGCGGGGCACATGCTTGGGTAGGCAGGCTTATCAGTATAGTATTCTTTGCCGGCGCGTTTCTATTCTTATATGACCTTACCAGGAGGCTCTTCAGCGAAAGGACCGCTATCTGGGCTGTTATAGTCTTTAGCATCTCACCTCTCAGCATCATATTCAGCAGGACATTTATGCCCGATTTCGCGATGCTCTTTTTCTGTATAGGCAGTATCTACTTTATGTATCTGTATTCGAGCGCAGGATCAAGGTCGGGATTTTGGTTATCCTGTGCCTTCAGCGCGGTCGCGCTTCTTGCGAAGCCGCAGTCATTCTATATTGTTGTTCCGCTCATATACCTTCTATGGCAGAAGGAGAAGGTAAGGTTTTTTCTTTCACCCAGGAACTGGATATATCTTATCATAGCGCTTCTGCCGGCTATCTTATGGTACACCCACGCAGGCTCTGTCATGCGGCAGCTCTCTGCGGGCGAGGCGTATAATTTTGAATTCCTCCACTGGTTTCAGCCCAGGCTCTTTTTGCAAAAGGAACTCTATATCGACCTCCTAAATATATATAGCGGTATATTCCTGACGCCTGTGGGGTTCGCGCTCTTTATAGGCGCGCTCTTCTTAAAGACGGCTAAGGAGAAGGCCCTTATCTGGGCCTGGTTTGCTGGCGTCATCCTTTTTATGGCCGTCTTTAACAGCCACATAGATCTTGAGTATTATAATCTGATAATGCTGCCTGTGGCATCTATATTTATCGCCAGGATGATAGAGTTTCTTGCAACGCTGGACTGGAGGCAGAAGACCTTTTTGAAAAACAGGGTAGCACAGGTCATCCTGTGTATCATATTGCTTGCGCCGATCCTTCGATACGCGCTTTATGCATATATAGTGCCAAGGGGTTACAGATATCTGCCTGTGGCAGGAGAGAGGATACAGGAGCTTTCAAGCAAGGAAGATCTCATAATAGCGAGTTCCGCGGGCGGGCCCCAGGGCCTCTATTTCTGCGACAGAAAAGGCTGGAGCTTTCTTCTGCCTGTTTCAGACGGCAAGGAGGCAGAAGAGGCTATAGAGGAATTAAAGGCCATGCGCAGGCAGGGGGCGCGGTTCTTTGTGGCCACAGTTATGGCTGATCTTAACGCAAGCCCTGCCTTTAAGAGATATATGTTTAAGAATTACAGGCTCATAGAGGATGAGCCTGGAGAATACATTATCTTTTCCTTGAGGTGATAGGTCTATGGATATATTGATGCTTTTTGTATTGCTGATCATCGCCGCCTCCTTCGGGATGCGCATCTTAAAGCTCTTCAGATTTGAGTTTGAGGATCTCCTGGAGGCCTCTGCCTTTTCCCTGTGCATCGGGCTTGGCTTGATAGCCTACATGGTCTTTATAATGGGCCTGGCAGGCATCTTATCGGGGTTAGTCATCGCATCCTTACTCTTTCTTTTGACACTCTTATCCTTTAAGGAGATGGCAGAGATGCTAAGGAGGATTATCTCGTTTTTGCGCAGGCCAGATATGAGCCGGCTGCATATATTTTTTCTTGTATTTATCCTTTTAGCCTGCGCCATTACACTTATCGGTGCATTGTCGCCTCCTTTAGGCAATGACAGCCTTGCCTACAGGCTCGTCCACGTAAAGGCCTTTTCGCAGGCCCAAAGGGTCTCTTATATCCCATATGCCAGGGAGTCGCTCTGGCCATACCTTATAGAGATGCTCTTTACTCTGGGCTTTGCCATAGGGTCTGATATCCTTGCAAAACTCATAGCATGGTCATTTGGCCTGCTGGGCGCCTTCCTGATCTATACAGCTGCAAAGAGATACTTTTCAAGGACAGCCGGATATATATCATCTGTGATATTCCTTCTTACGCCGGCCATATTCAACCAGATGACCCACTCCTACGTTGATATTGCACAGGCGGTCTATGCCTTTGCCTCGTTGCTCTGCCTGCTCAGATATTTTAAGGAACGAGAGATGAAGTGGGCTGCGCTGGCAGGCCTGTTCTGCGGATTTGTATTGAGTATAAAGTTTACAGCTATCATAACGCTGTTGACCCTGCTTGTATTATTTATTCATGGCCTTATCAGGGCTCCGGGCCGCAGGGCCTCTATCCTTAAGGGGCTTTGTCTCTTCCTTCTGTTTACAGGATTGTTCTCCGTCTGCTGGTATCTCAGAGCCTATATTATAAAACAGAACCCGCTCTATCCCTATGTTGCAGGGGTCTTCGGTGGACATGGCTGGGCCAGAGGAGCCACAGGTGTTATAGGCGCGGAATTTACTATCGCAAGATTTCTTAAACTTCCATGGACCATGACCATGCATACAGGTCGGTATGGCATTGAGCATCTCGGGGTGGCATATCTCTTATTCCTGCCGCTCGTCTTTCTGATAGACCGAAAAAGAACCTTCTTCAGGGCCTTTGGTCTGTTTATTGTGATCTATGCAGCCCTGTGGTTTTACATAGACCCGCATGTAAACCGTTTTCTTTTTCCTGTGCTTTTACCTTTGTCTGTCATGCTCGGCTGCGGCCTCTCGATCGCCTTCCAGAGGCGGGGGCTTTTTTATAATATCATAAAGGCCGTCTTTGTCGGTGTCTTCGTATTTAATATCGGCCTGCTCTTATACCAGAATACAGGCAGGGTAAAGGTGGCCTTCGGCAAGGAGTCCAGGCAGCAGTACCTTCTGCGGACCGAGAGGACATATCTCATAGCAGACTATGTAAATAAGAACCTCCCTAAGGATGCGACCATATTGATGATAGGGGAGATTAGGTCATATTATATAGATAGGTCCTGTATACATCTTTTGAACCTGGTGGATGAGGAGAAGGTATCGGAGGAGACACTAAAGAGCAGGCAGTTCCTGGATGAGCTAAAGAAGAAAAGAATAGGTTACGTGCTTTGGTATGAGCAGAAGACTGACTATGCCTGGCTGCAGGAGCTCGAAGAGAAGAAGGCCCCTATCTATACATGCGACCTTGTTGGCAGCGATGGGGAGAGATATAGCTATAAGCTATTTGAAATAAATGAGTTATAGCAAATATCGCTTGACCATCAATGACCATTAATGACCATTAATGACCATTAATGATTACTATTGACATTTAGCTACTATTTTGGTATAATCTCCAAAATAAGGAGATATAACTATGGAGATAAAGGCTAACGAGGTCTACACTGCTAAAGAGGTCCAGCAGATCTTAAAGGTGAGCCCATCTACTACGATGCGCCTTATAAAAAAGGGCATTATCCGCACCGCGAAAGTGGGCAAGCAGTACAGGATATTAGGTAAAGAGCTGCTTCGTCTTGTCTCACCGCAATTGGAGGACAAGGTGGGCAAGGCCTATAATAAGGGCAGGAACTGGTTGCATGATGGAGTTGATGACTGATGATAGGCGGGGTTTTCCCCTCACTGTGTTCGGGACCTCTCGCTGGGGATCCCGAGCGAATGCGAGGGGTAACCCCGCCACTCGGCGGGACAAGAATGTCCCGCCTATCCAGAGTAAAGATAGATGAGGAAGTAGTTAAGGAGGAGAGAAAAATGAAAGAGATATTTAAGAATAAGACAGTGCTCGTTACAGGAGGCACAGGCTCATTCGGGCAGAAGTTTGCAGAGGTTGCGCTAAAGCGTTATAAGCCAAAGAAGCTTATAGTATTCAGCAGGGATGAGATGAAGCAGTTTGAGATGCGCCGCAAATTTAGCAGCGCGAATATCCGCTACTTTATAGGTGATGTCCGTGACCCTGACAGGCTGAACAGGGCCTTGCACGATGTGGATTATATAGTCCATGCCGCGGCGCTTAAGATCGTCCCGAGCGCAGAGTATAACCCCTTTGAGGTGGTAAAGACCAATATCATAGGCGCTGAGAACGTTATCAATACCGCCATAGATAATGGTATCAAAAAGGTGATAGCGCTGAGCACCGATAAAGCGGCAAACCCCGTAAACCTATACGGCGCTACTAAGCTATGCGCCGAGAAGATGTTTATAGCTGCCAATAACTATTCTCCATACGGCACGAAGTTCAGTGTGGTCCGGTACGGCAATGTCCTGGGATCAAGAGGCAGTGTGGTCCCTTTCTTCAAGGAGTGCCGCAAAAAAGGAAAGATCCCGATAACCGATAAACGTATGACGCGGTTCTGGGTCAGCCTGGATGCGGGCGTTGACTTTGTCATAAGCTGCATCGGCGAAATGAAGGGCGGCGAGGTCTTTGTACCAAAACTGCCGAGCATGAAGATAGTCGACCTGGCGCGCGCGATAGCTCCGGGATGTAAGATCGAGGTCGTCGGGGTAAGGCCCGGCGAGAAGATGCATGAAACACTCATCACAAAGGATGATTTCAGGTGTACTGTCGAAAAGAGGGACAGGTATATCACATGCCCTGAGGTCGTCTTCAGGAGAAAGAAACGCGTTATCTCAGGCAAGCTATTGGATGACTCCTTTGAAGGTTACACCAGCGATAAGAATGATAAGTGGCTCACTGTTGCAGAATTAAAAAAACTGATAAGATAAGAAGGGATTTTGCATGAAGGTGATACCGCACTCAAGGCAGTCGATAGACTCGGCTGATATACAGGCTGTGGCTGAGGTGCTTAAGTCAGATATTATAACTCAAGGCGATCTGCTTTTGAGGTTTGAAAAAGCCCTTGCGAAATACTGCGGCTCTAAATATGCTGTTTGTGTCTCATCAGCTACCGCAGGTCTGCACCTTGGGTGTCTATGTGCAGGCCTTCGAAAAGGTAAAGAGGCCATTACCAGCCCGATCACCTTTCTCGCTACTGCAAACGCCGCTCTCTATACAGGCGCTGATGTCGTCTTTGCTGATATAGACTATGAGACCGCTGATATAGACCCGGCCCAGATAGAGAAGAAGATCACGAAAAAGACCGGCGCTATCCTGCCTGTGCATTTCGGAGGCCTGCCTTGTGATATGCCAAGGATATCGGCTATGGCAAAGGCAAAAGGTATAGCCGTTATAGAGGATGCAAGTCACGCCCTCGGCGCGGCATATAAATGCAAAGGCCGCTGGATAAAGGTCGGAAGTTGTAAACATTCGGATATGACGGTCTTAAGTTTTCATGTCTTAAAGAATATAACTACCGGTGAGGGAGGCGCTGTCACGACAAACAGCAGGGATATGTATGAGAAGCTGCGCGCGCTCAGAAGCCACGGTGTCTACAAGGGGCCTGATATTAAAAAGCGATACGGACCCTGGTATTATGAGATGAGGCACATAGGTTTCAATTACAGGATCACGGATTTTCAGTGCGCGTTAGGCCTGTCACAGCTTGGCAAGGCAGACAGGTTTCTGAGGGAGAAAAGAGCTGTAGCAGCCATTTATGATAAGGCCTTTGAAGGTATCAAAGGTGTAGCCACCCCCGTCTTTGCGCGCGATAAGAGATATGCCTTCCACCTCTATGTGCTAAGGATAGATTTCGATAAGATCAGGATGGACAGAAGGGATCTTATGAACAGCCTGGCCAGGCGCGGCATCATGACGCAGGTCCATTATATACCGGTCTACCGCCAGCCTTATTACAAGAAGAGATACTCTTATAGCGCAAGGAATTTCCCGGAGAGCGAGGCCTATTACAAAAGAGCGCTCTCCATACCGCTCTATAACGGCATTAGCAAAAAGGACGCATACAGGGTAGTTGAAGCGCTCAAGGCCCTATTAGGGGCCTGAATACAAAAACACAAGGAGTCTGATCATGGGTAAGAATATTATAAAGATAGCCAGAAGGTCTGTAGGTGAAGGCAG
>JABMQS010000062.1 GCA_013202525.1 Candidatus Omnitrophota bacterium | reverse complement strand
TCTCTCAAGCGTGTTGTTGTTATTGTGGCAATCCGAATAATCGATCCAACCGTCTATAATGGCAAATTCCTTTATATAGATTTCATGGTTGGATATAGAATCTTCGAGATCCTGATTGAGCAATGGGGCAATATTCCACTCCCCTTCCGCGTTGCGGCCTATATTAAAATCTGCCCCTTGCATTTTCAGCTTTTTAAAAACCACCTTATTAAATAAAAGCGGCAAAAGGGCAATATCGGTATCTAGGGTCTTGACAGTCAATATCTCATTTTTATTATTCAGGGGAATGGGGCCTGTAATATTTAAATCATGGATAAGGAAACCTCTAATAGGGCTAAAAGACACATCGGAAAAAGTAATCTTCACGCCGCTTTCCAGGTTATTTGAAGAATATTCATAAAGGGCGGGTATGACATACCGCGGAATAACAAAAAAGTCTACTGCCGCATAAAATATCGACCAGACGAGTAAAATTGAAATAACCACTATTAAAATATTTCTTTTCTTCCTCAGCATGGCTTCATGTCTTTCCTTTCGTCAACACCTTGCCGGCATTAGTGTTGACGATCTATTATATTCCTGCTGCAAAACCAACGCAAGAAAAATAGGCTGGGTTGGAAAAAATCTCCATAGAGTTTTTGGGGCAGGGTGGTCGGGGCAATTCTTGCAATATTATATGCTCGTACGAACATATAATTATATAAGGCCGAATAGGATAAATGCGGGCTGGCTTACGAAACCTGTTCCGGGGCCTGTTCCGAGGTCTGTCCCGGGCTCTCTTCGGCCTGCGCGCTTTCTTTATTCAGCTTGCGCTGCATCTTTGCTTCTTTCTTCTTTTTCTTTGCCAGTTCTTTCTGATACTTTTGATATGAATAATTATCTCTTGCCAACATAGCCTCCTTTTGTTTATGGGAAACAAAATGCCATCTGACAAGCAGATGGCATTTGAATTAATGTCCTGGGGCACCTACCACAAAAATGGTTCCCCGTGCTGGACAACTCTTCCTGACTGCCAGAAGTGAACGACTAACAAAATCCCTTCTTCTAACGGCCGCTGTCTTTACGCTTTGAAAAACACTCCTTGCAGTATACCGGACGGTCACCGCTGGGCTTGAAAGGAACTTCGCATTCCTGCTTGCATTCCGAACAAGTTACCTTGTGCATCTCTCTCGGCGGTCTACCGAATCCACCACCACCACCTTGATCATATCCCATACTACCTCCTTTTTGTTAATAATGATTATACCCTAAAACAAAAGCCTTTTGCAACCTATTTATTGCAAGTGCCTTAAAAACTACAGCGGCAGCCGTTTCGGTATCAGCTGATCGGGGTTTAATCTGTTCACAAAATTCATTTCAATTTTTTAAATCTATGAAAATTTTTAATTCCATCCTTAAAAATCGTGCATTTTGCACGTACAGAACCGATTAATGACTTATCCATAACTCCGCCGATTACCCCTTCTTCATTGTTTAGTTTTTGCAGAACAGGCGTGATAACATATTCGCCTATAGAAGGTGTTCCCGGCTGCACAAACATACTGCCGCCATAAATATCACCGGATCTGTTTAAAGATATTATATATGATAGATTTTCAATAGCTCTTGCGCAAATCATTGTCTGCCATGTATTCCAGGAAAAATCCTTGGCAGTGGCAAGAATATGAACAAAAGAGACAACATTCTGATTGATAGACTGTTCACGCCAAAATTCAGGATATCGCATATCATAACAGATAACTATGCCAAGTTTTACTCCGTTGATCTCAAAAGTTCTAACCGGTATCGGGTCTGAGTCCGCCCAGCCGGGCGTAAAAAATTCCTGCTCCATCGTGAACAGATAGTTTTTTTTGTAAACATTGATTAAATCTCCGGCGGGAGATACAATAAACGATGCAATGTAGTATTTTCTGGGCTTAGCTGTTTCTGCAGGGTCATAAACAGGGATGCTGTAGATAATATATGACTGTATTTCTTTAGCAAGCCCGCTGTATTTTTTAAAGGTTTTCCCGGTGTTATCTGCGGGTTCTGCCAGGATGTGCAGGGCCTCAAATGTTTTTCGAGCATAACCGGTTACGGAAAGTTCCGGAAAAATATACAGATCATAGCCCGGGAATTTCCTTATTATTTCAAAAGATCTTTCAACATTAGATGTTTTCTGTTTTTCATTTGTGCAGTCAACGAGTTTTTGCTGAACGGCAAGAAACGATACCTTGCCATTTATATTTTTGGGAACATCAAGTGACGAAGATAACTCTAAAGAATAGGCATCAGTACTTAACAGTAAAAAGGCAAATATACTTGCGGCTTTCAGCACTATTTTAAGATTCTTCATTTTTCCTCCTTTTTGATTACATAAGGTCAGATCCTACTTAATTGTTGCCTCGCTGAGCCTGCCGGAGTTTCTATTACATAGTAAGCGCCTGCGCAAAAACATAAGCGCCAGGGTTTAAGCCCATGGCATATTTTGAGAATAACCTTTTCTTTATTAAGGAATATTACGTCTATCGGAAAACGCATAAAAAAGGTATGTATCGCGCTGCAGTTATCGAAAAGCAGGGCTCCTTCATACGGATATGACTTAAAAAACATTAAACCCCTTAACCTCTGCCAAAATCCTCTTGCCTTGCGCATCTTGTCAAGGGGTGATCTTTCAAATTCTGTCATTCTGGGTATCTGCTTTACGGAATATCAGCGTTAAGGTGGTTGTCCTGTCATCATCCATTACCGCTACAATGCCTACGCCCTCACCCTTTTTTTCCATTAAATGAAATGCCTGGTCGCTTTTGGCAGAATCTTCCTTCTTGGATGCATCCTGCCATCCGTATGTTTTTAATTTACCGCGGACATATCGAACAGCGGCAGAGGGGGTTCCGGAGTATTCATACATAAACAATGCTGAAGAATATTCACCGTTAAAGGTCTCTTTGCTTGTGATAAGAGATTCTTCCATATCCCTGAGAAACGGGTAACGCTGAAACGGCGAAAGGCTTTGATGGCGCTCTTTTTTGTACGATGCAAGCTCTATTATGGTAACCTGGTCATAGCGGTTATATGTAATGGTAAGGTGTTTCTCCTCACCGTCAACATCACCCATCCATTTCCAGACAGGGTCTGTATCCGAAAAACGCTCTATATCAGCCCGCACAAAAGAAGAATATAGTTTGATGACCTCGCCGGGAGATAGTCTTGTGATAAACCTCGCCTCTATTACCAGATCGCCCTCGAAAAGAGACGCCCATATTATGCCATCCCGTGCTATCCTTGCGCCAAAGGTTATAAAAGGGTCTGTCATTTTGCCCGGGGCATTATTGATCACAGCCGCAAAAGAAACCGAGGCAAAATTAAGAGCTAGAATAAGCAGCAAAAATATTTTAGATAATTTTACCATGTGCGCGTCTCCTCAATAGTACCCTTGGCTTTTACAGTAATATTGTCTCCTGAAAGCCAGCTGGCGAACATCTCGCGCACAGGCTGCCATGAGAGGCCTTTGAAAAGATATGGAAAGCTATTGTTTATATCTACCTGTACGTGCTTAAGAAGTATATTCTCATATACCGTCTTGGAGCCTTCTTTTATAGTAACTGAAACATTATCTCCTGCTGAATTTCCGGCCACAGCCTTTCGCACCATAGTCTCTACCTGAGCTTTTGAATATGTTGGTTTGAACCTTATCCCGCCCGGGGAAAGAGTGCGGAGAGAATGGCTCCTTAGCCCAAGCCATACCGATGCCTGGACCTGCTGCTGTTTTGACAGAATGACTATCATCTGAAAGGCAAACAGGAATATCAGAAATAGTATGGGAAATACAAGTAAAAACTCTACAAGCGCCTGCGCTTTTTTTTCTTTTATGGTCTTCATAGTCAAAGTTTAAATTTTATGATCTTTGCTTCCCAATAACAGCCCGGTATGCGCATGGAGGCCAATCTTTCATCATATCTCATGCGGTCATTCCTTGGGTCTTTGGCCGCCAGGACTCCCATCCAATAAGGCCGGGCGCATGAAAACGCCTTTATATTAGGAAAGGCGAGGTCTTTTTCAAGCAACTTATCTCCTATGATCGTCGGGCCTGTACCTTTGAGCGGCCTGGTAAATATATACCTGACGACATCTTTTATAGATTCCCATGCCTGTTTCCATACGATAACCACCTTTACGGTCTCTCTCACATCGTCATGGGAGCGCGCAAGAACACCTTTTAAACCGGTTATGTAACCTATTACTTTGCTTAACCACTTACCTACTATCTTATCCAAAAACTGCCAGTCAAGGTCAAGCGTAGGAACGCTGATAGGCGCTGCCATAGCAGCTCCATTCTCTATTGCGCCGCGCTCTATGCCCGCGATCGCAAGGGCTACTGCCGCATATTTTATGGCATCTGCTACCTTCTGGAGTTTCTTTATCTTCTTAAAATCTCCCGCCGACGCAATAAGCGCGGCAGCTATGCCAATGGGCCCGGCCTTTGCCCCCTTCTGAATCCTGTTTATAATACGGGCATAGAGCGCCATTATGGCGTCGTTAATGGGCGTTATCAGCATAAGGCATTCTGCCTGCGCCAGGGCGCCGTTACGTGCGGCAGCATCGGCCGCGGTCTGCATTCTTATATAGGTATTCGAGCAGACGCCCACATTCAACGTTATAAATACCGCGGCTATGAGCAGTATTACAACAAACGGTATAATGACAAGGGTCTGCCCTTTAGCGTCTCTGATAAATAGATGTCTCTTTATATAAGAGTCCATATGCCTGCTTATTCCATTGTCATAGCACATCGCGCCTTCATCATTATCTTGTTGCCTCTTCGGTCGGGAAAAAACTGCAGGACCAAAGGCATCGGCATAATAGCATAGTATGCCTCGAGTTGAAGCTCTATCGGCTTGCCATAAGCAGGCGCCTTTGATATCTGCCTGCCATCCGAATACAATCTTATATCGTGAACGCTTATATCGCTCCCCAGGGCAGGTTCAAGAAACTGCCTTGCCTTTTCGATGGCATCACTTTTAGAATATGTAACGACATATTTACGGCAGGCAGCGTATGCAGCGGTATTTAACATAAGCTTGGCATTGCCCATCAAAGATAACTGTATAATGAAAAATATGATGCCGAGGAGCATAAGCATAATCAATAAAGTCTCGACCGCGGTCTGTCCTTTATTGTTATTGAAAAAAAATCCCAGCCTCTTATTTTTCATCAACAAAAGCCCTTTTTATCAATACGAAAATCTTTTAGAACTGCCGTCTTTGGTGGGATTGAAATCATACATATAAAGATACTTCTTTGTCGCCACACCGAAACCGCGGCTTAAGCCCGCCGTGATAGCCATCATGGCAAGGACAAATACCGAAAGAATAAGGACAAACTCAACAACTGTTTGCCCTTTTATCGAAGATGCTTTTTTCTTAGATTTTAGATTTGCTGTCTTTTGAAACCTCATCGATAATGGCTTCATACTCTTCTCTCTTATCTTTTAGCTCTTTCATGTTTTGCGGCAGGGTATCTTTTTCTTTGCCCAAAAAATCGCTGCTCGGAAAATAAGCGCTCCCCGCATCCTCGCCCTTATCATACACCGCTGGATACCCCTGCACTTCCGACGATCCTGTATCAGCAAGCGGTTCATAATCCCATAACTCGAATATATCTTTATACTCCACATCCTTGAGGTTATTTATAAACACGTCGCCTTTTCGCCTTAATATAAATAACAGCTTGCCTTGTTCGGCGGCAAAGGTAAGTATATTTGCATCGCGCGGGCTTACTCTCAATGTAACGGTTTTATAAGCTTCATCATAAAATGTCTTTTTGATTTCAGATGCCCCTGAACGCATCGATGCCATTTCAAAGGCCTCGCTCGTTCCCGTGACATTGGAGCCTACCGCAAGCACAAGCGCGTCCTGCATCAGGACCTTGACAACGGGCTTTATGCCGGAATAATCCTGCCCCGGAACATTGAAATATCCTATTATATCCACGCTATCACCGGGCCTTATAAGCCCGCTTATGCCGGTTACCTCGTCTACGGCTATTGAGATCGCCCTCTGATTGACATTCAGCTTGTTTGCAAGATGCCGCTCATCCTGAAGCATGATATTGGACCAGAGTATCGCCTGGTCTTTTTTTACGCTCTCAAGGGTTCTCTGTCCTATTAGAAATTTTTGATAGCGTTCGGTAATAGCGTCAAATCCGAGATACGCCTCGGGGACATTCTTTATCTGAAGCATATTTTCCGCGATAGGTGTGTTTTTTGTAATATTTGTACCCGCAAATATTACCGGAACGAGTTTTCCGCCGGAGACATCGACTATCTTGTCTTCGATATAGACATTTACCAATAGCGTCGCCAGGAGCCCCGATAATATGGCAACAGATATGATTATCAATTTCTGCTTTGCCGGTAAAACCCCCTCTATCTTCCGCTTTATTCCGCCGATATCTTTCATAGGTATTATTTGCCTCCCATGCTTATGTATTTTTCTTTTGCCCAGATATAGTCGCTATTCGCAGGGTCGACCACAAGATTCATTATCTGCACCAATAGATCTTTTGCCTTCGCCTTATTGCCGACCCGCATTGCTATATAGGCGTTATTTTTAAGGTAATCCACCTTTGCGTTGATGGCCTTGGTGATCCTGAGGAGCTCCTCCTTGCTTTTTTGATATGCCTCAGGCCTGGGATCCATTGACTCCAGATCTGAAATATTTTTGCAGAGCTTAAGGGCTGCCTTTGCAAGGTTGCTGTCGCTTGTTTCGCTTGCATTTTCAAACTGGCGCGCTACCCTGATGTTGTTTCTTGCATCAGCCACTGCAATGATAAAGTCTTTCTCCGCATATGGCTCTTTTTCGATATGCTTTTTCTCCTGGCGGGCGCGTATAAATTTAGCCTCTTTTACCAGCAATAATCTGGTTGTCATGGCATTGACCAAAAGGAGGGCTATGACCACTGCTGTTGCTATAGCTATCTTTCTCAGTAATTTATCATTTATAAGCGCTTGCTTGATCATCAGCTTGTCGGAAAATAACGGCGGAAACGGGCTTTCAAACCTCAGCTTAAGATTATTTATGCTGATCACCTCATCCGGTTCGAGAATCTTCTCGGTAAAGCGCTGGCGGGATATCGTGAAACCTTTATCTGTAAGCGACCTCAGGACGCAGATGTCATCCCTCTTCTGGATCAGTAGTTCCTTTGCGCCTATATCATAACCTGAAAGCACCAGATCGCAGCCCGGGTCTGTCCCTATAGTCGCTAAATCTTTATCTATAGAGATTCTTCTGCCGCTTTGCCGGCCCGATTTCACTATCAGGCACATCATTTTATTATGAACAATATCATTGGATTGAGCCATTGATCACCTTACATCTTATAAATAGCCTTCAATACTATGGGAGCAAAGATTATTATAAACACATTGGGCATAATTAAAAGCAGTAACGGGGCAAGCATTTTAACAGGCGCTCTTTGCCCCAGTTCTTCGGCCATGTTAAAGCGCCTCATCCGCACTATTGCGGCCTGGCTCTGCAGTGTTTCGGACAAGGATGTGCCCATCTTTTCAGACTGGATAACCGTACTTATAAAATCCGAGAATGTATCACAGCCTAAACGATTTGCCATTGCCTCAAGAGCAACAGGCCTGGGTACTCCGAGGTCCATCTCATGCTTCACCCTGAGGAATTCCTCTGCCAGCAGATCGCCCTTATTTCCTTTTACATATGTGTCTATTGCCCCGCCAAGGTCCACACCGGCGCTTACGACCAGGGCTAAGGTATCAAGGGCATCCGGCATAGCCCTTATTATCCTGTTGTGAAAAGTTTTGATGCAGTCCTTAAGCCAGAGATCTGGCAGCAGAAAACCAAAACCCATTATTATAACATATGGCAAGATGCCGCGGAATTCCACAACAAAGAAGAAAATAATAAAAAGTACAATGGGCACAAGTTCTTTTAAGGCAAGGAATTCATCGCATGTCAGTTTTTTTGAAAGCCCTGCGTGGACCAAGAGCTCATCGTATCTTTTCCTGTTTTTATCCATCCACACGGATATAAAGCGCACTCTTCTGCTTGCGTTAACGATAACCCCCAGCAGCGTTTTAAACAACAGGGAACTTTTTTTATCTGCGCCGGGATCCTGGCCTTTTAATCCTCTGCGAAGCACCTGCATATAGGCATCCAGAATATACCAGGCGGCCATACTGACGGCAGAAAATGTAAATATATAAGTAATAAGCTTAATCATTAGATATCAATTGTAATTATTCGTTTGATTACAAAAAATGCAACTGTCTCCATGACTACCATAGCGACTAAAAGCAACTTACCTATAAATGTAGTGGTAAGTACTTGAATGTAGCTGGGGTCTAGTATAAAAAGTACTGCCCCCAGCGCTATCGGAAGGACTCCGACAACAATACCCTGTGCCTTGCCTTGCGCGGTAATGACGTCTATCTTGGACTTTATGCGCTTTCTGTTTCCTATTGTCTCTGATATCTTGTTAAGCGCTGTCGGAAGATTGGTTCCCATCTTCATCGAAATGGCCATTGCCTTTGCAGCAAGGTTTATGTCAGCAAGCGGGATACGCTGGTTGAAGCTGCCCAGGGCCTGCTCTACGGTCATACCGAGTTTTAACTGGCGCGTTATTATGATGAATTCTCTGCTCATGGGAGAGGGAATAGCATTAGCTGTCTCCGCAATAGCCTGCGGAAGGTTAAGGCCTGCCTGCATGGAATTGGCCAGGGCGTTTAAGGCGGGGATCAGCTGAGCGTCTATAGAATTAAGGTATTTATTTCTGTAGGACTTAATAATCAGATTCGGGGCAAGATAACCTATTATGATAGATAATAATAAGACAACCACCCCCAGATCAAAGGCGGTGCTTATCGCAAGGCCTATGACTCCAAACAATACCGCGCTGATATAGCGCAGGTTTTTTACATTTATATCGGTGAATGTAAAATACTGGAGCTGATTTATGAATGAGCTCATCTCGAGGAAATACTTGCTTTTAGTCTCCGTAAATACCTTTGCGATACTGCTTAGATTTAGAACAAAGAAAAGGGCTAATGCGATCCAGACTAATGTCATCGCTGCGAGGTAAAGCATGCCGGATATTATGCTATTGAACATCTCACTCCTTAAAGATATCTTTTGAAAGTTCAAGGCCGCAAAGTTTGATCTCGTCAAAGAAGCTGGGCACGTATCCTGTAGCCGCGTAATCGCCTATTATCTTTCCATCCTTTGTCAGGCCTTTTTTCTTATATACAAATATGTCATTTATCTCTACCTGGTCACCTTTCATGCCTAAGGCCTCACTTATACATACGACCTTGCGTGAACCGTCGCTTAAACGGGATAACTGAACTATTATGTCCACCGCGGAAGATATCTGATGGCGGATAACGGCAACCGGCAGCTCGATCCCTGACATCATCACCATTGTCTCAAGCCTTAATATAGAATCTCGAGTACTGTTTGCATGTACAGTGGTCAGAGAACCGTCATGTCCGGTATTCATCGCCTGAAGCATATCTATAGCTTCGCCGCCCCGGCATTCCCCCACTACAATCCTGTCCGGGCGCATTCTCAAGGCATTTTTGACCAGGTCGCGGATAGCCACCTCGCCCTTACCCTCGATATTCGCCGGCCTTGCCTCAAGGGAGCCGAGATTTTCATGCGGAAGCTGTAACTCCGCGGAATCTTCTATTGTGACGATTCTTTCATTCTTCGGTATAAAGGAGGAGGCGATGTTCAAAAAACTTGTCTTTCCGCTTCCTGTCCCGCCGGATACTACTATATTTTTACGCAGTTTAACACAAATTTCCACAAACTTCATTATGTCGTATGTTACGGTGCCGAAATTGACAAGGTCGTCCGTGGTAAACATCTTTTTAGAGAACTTTCTTATCGTTATCATAGGGCCCTGCATGGAAAGGG
Organism: Candidatus Omnitrophota bacterium; assembly: GCA_013202525.1. Taxonomy (GTDB): domain Bacteria; phylum Omnitrophota; class Gorgyraeia; order JABMRG01; family JABMRG01; genus JABMQS01. The sequence goes on along the minus strand of JABMQS010000062.1, from coordinate 1,327 downwards.
GCGGTATGATCGCGTTTACCCTTGAGCCGTCTTTCAGCCTGGCATCGACCATCGGCATGCTTTCATCGATTCTCCTGCCTATGGGAGCCACTATTCTCGATATGATGTTTATAACATGCTCATCCGATGTAAAGGAAAGGCCTGTCTCTTCCAGCATGCCCGAACGCTCTATAAATATCCTATCCTTATTATTTACCATTATTTCAGTTATGGTATCATCGGCCAGCAATGACTCCAGCGGCCCAAGCCTCAGCGCTTCATTAAGTATATCGTTTTTTAATTTATCGGGTTCTATGTTTTTTGGCAGATGTTTTGCGGAGATGATCCCGTCTATTATCGTCGAGCATTTATTCCAGAGCTCCTCCTCGCCTATCTCCTCGACCCTTATCTGTTCCTGCTCTATCTTTTCTATAAGGCTTGAGTGCATAGATTGCTTAAGATTCAGATAAAAAGACCCCGTCTTTTCTTCTTTTGCATCGACAAAACGCAGCGCGTATCCCTTTATCTTAATGGCGTCTTCCGTTGAAAGGACGGCTGACTGGATGACTCTGTCGTTTACAGTCACGTCATCTTTTTTGCTGAGACTCAAAATAGCGAAGTGTTTTGCGTCCTTGACGATCCTTGCGTGTTCCGGAAGAATGCCGGGAGAATCAAGCACGATATCCGAGGTTGACAGACTTCCTATAGTCAGCACGCCATCGGTTAGGGGGATGCTCCTGGTAGGCTCATATTTGTGTGAGATTTCGATATATTTCATGGATTATCTTTAAGCGACTGTCTTTAAATCTTGTCCGCGGCTGCACTTGTATCTTTGTCTATTAACAACTTCATCTGCTTGCCGGGAACAATACTGGATTTTACAGGCGGGCCTTCTCCGGTCTCTGATTCTGCCAGGACATGTGGTGTAATAAATATGATTGTCTCTATCTGCGTTATTTTTTTGACTTTACTGCGAAAGAGTTTGCTGATTATGGGGATATCCCCGAGCAAGGGTACCTTAGAAACAGAATCTGATACTTCGTAACCAAGAAATCCCGCTATAGCAAAGGTATAGCCGCTATGTATCGTTACATTCGTATCAGCGGATCTTGTGCGCAAGGCGGGAAAACCACCAATGGCATTGGAGTGATCAAGGTCGCTTACAGTAGCCTGCAGGCTTATATAAATCTCTGTATCGGTTTTTACTGTGGGGGCTATATAAAGTTCTGTCCCGTACTTTTTCCATTCAACTTCACTGGAGACCGCATTCATCTGCGCTATAGGCACTTCGCCCCCGACTAAGAAACTGGCCTGTTGGCCGCTCTGCACGACCAGCTTAGGCGTCGCG
>JABMQS010000009.1 GCA_013202525.1 Candidatus Omnitrophota bacterium | reverse complement strand
CCACCAAACTCCCCGAAACAGCCTGCTGATTGGATTCCCGCTTTCGCGGGAATGACAAAGGGCACGCGGGGACGACAAAGGGCTGTTTCAGATGAAAACACTCGCCACGTCCTCGCATCCGGCTTCGCCTTGGCGATACGTCTTATCGTGTCCAGGCTACGCCGGACTTTGTTCCCGAAGGGAGATTGCCACGTCGGCCTTATGGGCCTCCTCGCAATGACGTATACTCTCTCCACACCCCATCCAATGCTTCAGCAGCACCCATGGGAAGCTTTATCTCTACCCACCCTGAAATCTCAGTCTCACCAGGGTTTATCTCTACAGTAGGCCTTCGGAGGTGCTCTGCCACTGCCATGGGGTGCCTTATATAGGGAAATACGCTCGTTGTGCCTATTGAGAAGTATATATCAAAGCCTCTGTCAAGCTCACGCATCAAAAGAGCGAGCTTGTCTTCAGGAAGCATCTCTCCGAAGAAGACTACATCAGGCCTTGCTATAGTATTGCATTTAGGGCAGTGTGGCGGGATATCGATCTCTGTGAAGTCTTTTATGGTCTTGCGCCAGCCGCATGCAGGGCATAGGATATTGTGGAGGTTGCCGTGTATGTCTATGACGTTCTTTGAGCCTGCTTGCCTGTGGAAACCGTCTATATTCTGTGTAAGGACCCATACACGCTCAAAATCACGCTCCATCTGAGCTATGACCTCGTGAGCCCTGTTGAAGGTTGCGGATCTGCAGTTCTTCTCTATCTGGGAGAGGTATTTCCAGGTGATTTCAGGCCTTGTGGAGAGCATCTCGCCTGCGAGGGCCATCTCTATGGGTATGCCCTCTTCTGTGGTCTTATCATCGTATAGGCCGCCTATGCCGCGGTATGTGGGCAGGCCTGACTCTGCTGATATGCCTGAGCCTGTGATAAAGAGTATATTCCGGCAGCCCTTAAGCAGGCGGGCTATTTCGCTTATTTTGGCTTGATTTTGTGCTTGATTTGCCTTTGGAAGAGGCAATACGGTCTTCATCACTACTCCTTTGTAGTGTGGTATATTTTACGCCTTTTGAACCTGATTGACAAGGGAAAACGCCACTACTCCCGCACAAAGGACCACCAGGGCTTCTTGCGCTTCTTGAGTATTATGCGCTGCCTGGTCTTTGCCGGCAGCTCATCGAAGAACTTTTTCACCTTATGGTAGTCTTCCCTTGGGATCTCCATCCTTCTGTCGCGCAGCTGCTTTTTTACGGTAATGGTATCGCCTTTTACGGTGTATTTTTTCTTTATCTCTATGAAACCTATGTCAAGGTGCAGGTCTTCGGGCAGGTGGGAGACTTCAAAGCCTTCGGGTATGCGGTATGTGGTAGTCTTTTCTATAAGGGCGTTTTCCGGATAGAATATATTGTTTTTCCTTTCGTTTTTTGTAAACTCCGAAGTTCTTTCAAACTCGGGCATGTTTATTATTATCATGTTATCCGCAATAGGATAGGCATCTTTTTCATAAACTTTTAGGTAGGATTTTATGGGGCCGTATTCACGATCCAGGCCTTCGATGCGGCGCTCGAGCATCTCCCCGCCTGCAGAGACCTTATTATCGAAGCTTTCGAATAACGCTTTTTTCTTCTCTTCATTTAAGGCACGCATACGCCGCCTCATTTCGATTGAAAAATCAAGATACCAGATATTTGCCAACTCCCTGATGCAGGAGCCGTCATCTTCTATCTTTATATTGCAAATACTTCTTTTAGAATACCTCTTCTCATCAAAGACGGGCAAGCGGTCAAAAACACCCCCATCCTCGGTTATTATAAAGGTGTAGGCGGCCTGGTATCTCATAGGATATTCTCCGATATTGTAGCCTTCAAGCAGAGGATCTATGTAAAAATCTCCCTCATCAGGGTCTTTTACGAGCACAAGGACATGGCTAAAGCACGTGGGCATAGGCAGGCCATGCTTAGGGTCTGATACGCTGTATTCAGTATTAAACAGGGCTATGTTTGACTCTATGCCCAGAGCCTTTAACATGGCTAAACATAGAAGCGAGAGATCCTTGCAGTCGCCGTATTTATTCTTAAAGACAATATCCGTAGGGTGGGGCTCATACCCATTTTCACCGAAAGACATGGACACGTATCTGAAGTTCTTCTGCACGTACTCAAGGATGCTCCTGGTCTTGTCTCTTGTATAGAAGTCACCGCTGGCAGCTTCCTTTGCGGCCTCCTTTATCTCATCAGTGAGCTTGAGGTTCTTTACTGCGGCGGCATAGTACCAGTCCGAGACATCTGCCCAGCTCTGCAAAGATGAAAACTCCACGCTGCCGCTTATCAGATCCGGGGTATCAAGCGGTATGAAGGATTCGCGCTCGGGTTCCATGTATACGTTTTTGTTGTGCCAGGAGTATGTTATCTTTGCCTCGTCCTCAGTGATCTCCGGCTCCTGGAAGAGGTAAAAGGATTTGTACCTTATATTAAGGCTTTTTGGGAAAGTGTAGGATATCTTCTGCTCCTTAATCGGTATAGTGCATTCAATATTGCAGCTGTCCCAAAAGGCATTCTTAATGGGTCCGTGCTTACCCTCTATAACGGCCTTGTATTCAAGCACGCAGCCTACGTTTACCTTAGGTAGTGTCACTATCTTTGCCCTCTCATCTGAATAAAGGCCAAGGGACTTATCTTGAGTCTTATCCTGTATGCTGGTATAAGGGTGCTTTTTGCCATCAGGGGTTGTTGTGTATGCTTCGATATGTACCACCTCCTCCCTGTTTTCTATGTAGGGTATTGTTATCTCACCATAGCTGCTGGCGTCATCCTTTTGAATCCTCACTTTCTTGTGAACAGTTATAGTGTACGAGAAGTCCTCATGCACCTCCGTGGATACGTCGAATAGCAGATAGATCACGGAATGGTCCTTATAGAGCTCCTCGAAGGATTTTTCAAGGGAGATAGTGGCTGAAACAGGGGGCGTAGGGGTAATGGTTTTACCGCTCAGATGGACCTCTGTATCCGCGGGTAGATTTCCCGCATGCGTGGCGGCCGGAGGGGCTATAGCATGCTCGACTTGAGCCTTGGCCATTACAGGGTTAAAGTTTATTGCACTCGTTATGAGGGCAAGTACCAGAATACTTCCTACCAAAAAGACGATCTCTCTCATGGCCGGCTCCTTCTATTTTGGGTGTTAAAATAGAACAAGCCAGGCCCCGAGAAAGGAGGTAAGAAAACAGGCCTGGCTTGCTCTGTTGATTTAAATTATAGGGGTATTATATTATAGGTGGGCGACAGCATTTTGTCGCGGGGTGAAGGTTTTTTAGGTGGGATTTTAGCTACCCGAAACAGCCAGGCTTCGCCTTGGCGATACGTCTTATCGTGTCCAGGCTACGCCTGGCTATGCCCCCTCGCCCCTTCTCAGGCTGTTTCAGATGAAAACACTCGGCAGCGTTTCGCATTCCCGAAAGGGAAAAAGAGATTGGCCGCTCGCGGAGCTCGCGGCACTCCTTCGGACATTACGTCCTCAGTCGCTTCGCTTTACTACGTAAGACTCGCAATGACGGGACGCAAGAAATTATGGGGACACACTACTTAATTGCTATCTATCTCTTCTACCCCACAAAAAAACCAAAATAGGTCAAAAGTATGGTAAATATGGGGTTTAGGTCCGCTGAATTGAGTTGTCAGAAGTTTTAATCATTTCCTATAATCGATTCTACAAGGGCGACAAATTTGCTTTCTGTTTCCGTTGGGCCTGAATAAAAACTTCCTTTTCCGCTATCATCCGGTACTCTTAGCCTGGGCCCATAGATGGTTAATTCATCAATTTTGTTTCCCTTGGAGATTAGTTTGATTTTTATAATGCGGCCTTTTCCAAACTTCTTGTTTACCTCTCCAGTTGAAGGCAGCTTTTTTAACAAAGCGGTGATTTTTTTAATAGTTTCATCGTTTTGAATAGAAATGGTCTTAACGGGTGTCTTCCAATCGTCTTTTGCAAATACCTCAATGCTTATTATTTTAATATGTCTTATTCTAAAAAAATTATAGACGCTTTCAGCATGAGCTAGACTTAAAGCAAAGAATAGAATTGCTATGCTTAGGATTATGATTTTTTTCATTTTTTCCTCCTGAAATTTCGGGGACACACTACTTAATTGCCCTCCCCTACCCCGCAAAAAACCCAAAATACGTCAAAACCAGGCCAAAAACAAGGGCTCCGAGCGCTTGAACCACTAAAAGCTTCTCATTCTTCAGGTAAGCCTGCATAAACTTGTTTACTGAACCAGGAAAGACGATTAACCATATACCCTTAATGAATCCGATCCAACCTATGATCGTAATCATCACAGTCCAGTTGGCCACCCATACATTATGTGTCAGGATGATCACAACACCAACAACAAGCGCAAGCACGCCACCATAAAAGACCCCAGCTGCACTCTTTATAAAATCCTCCATTATCTGCCTGAATAGCTTCTGGTTAAGCAAAAGGCCTACTGCTATTACCAGATAACACAGACCAAATATCTTTGCTATAAATACTGAAGTTTCCATGCTTACCTCCTTGCTTATTCTTCCACGCGTTTTAGGAAATCCCGTAATACCTTGATATATTCTTCCGTCTTTTCAAGATGATGCTCGTGTGAGGCATCCTCAAAAACAACCATCTCGGACCGCGGAATCAGCCCATTGTAATAGCTGGTTGTCTCGGGCGAAGCCTCATCGTAGCGCCCGCAAGTAAGCAGGACCGGGGCTTCTATCTCTTTAAGCTTATCCGTAACATCAAAGTCCTTAAGCGTTCCTGTAACGCTGAATTCGCTCGCTCCCCACATGTGATTATAGACATCCAGCCCCATGTTTTCAAAGGTTCGATTCAGGCAATCCGGCCAGGGATCAAGCCGGCAAACGTGAAGTTTGTAAAAATTCATCATGGCATCCCGGTATTCCTTTGAATCGAACCTGCCTTCTCTCTCGCTTTTCTCTATTACGCGCCTGTCGTTTTCCGGTAGTTCCTTCAGATAGCCGCGGGTGTCTTCTGTAAAGCGTTTTGCGGAAAAAGCCGCACCTGAGAAGATCAGGCTTATGACACCTTCGGGTTTTAGGCTGGCTATATAGCTTACGGCAAGCATTGTCCCCCAGGATTGCCCAAGGATGTGCACCTTGCCGAGATTCAATGAATTACGGACTTGAGCGAGTTCTTCAACGAATCGCTCTACGGTCCAGAGAGATGCATCCTTTGGCCTATCGGAATTTCCGCCGCCCAACTGGTCATAGAAGATCACAGGGCGTTCATCCGCCAGTATCTCCAGGGGCTGCATATACTCATGAGTTGCACCAGGGCCACCATGTAGTACGAGAAGCGGTATGGTTTCCTTGTTTTCTCCTACGGTCTTGTACCAGACGCGGCCACCAGTTACAGGGATATATCCTGTACGCATTATATTGACATCCTCCTACGACCTTAAACTGCTCTATGCATGGGTATTTTACGCCTATTTGGGGTGGTTTTGCAAGGGGAAAAGAACATATTTTAGGGGGATTTAAGCGAAGTTTAGGCGTATTAATCTTTTAATTTATAGTACGCGTTCCGGCCTTTGCCAATAAGCTCAATCAATTTCATAGTAATAAGTTTTTTCATTTCTTTCAAAACAGCCTGCCTGGAGATTTTAAACATTTTTTGAAGATCTTTGTTGCCTATCTGCCCCATGTCTTTTATTTTTACCAGTATTTTAAGCTGGCGCTGCGAGAGCTGAATCTGTGACAGATCGCCAGCCTTTGGCAATACCCCTATCTTTTCTATATCACTTTTAAGTTTATGTACAGAATATAGCACTCCATCAGTAAAATATTCAAGCCATTTTGTTAAATCCCTCTTACTGTTTTGGGCCGTTCTTAATGCCGCATAATAATTCTCTCTTGCTTCGTCATAATAGTCATCTAAGGCAAAAAATCTCCTATGGTCAAATCCGCGTTTATACAGTATCAAAGAAGCCAAAAGCCTTGCGGTCCTGCCGTTGCCGTCAATAAAAGGGTGTATTCTCGCAACTTCAAAATGGACAATACCTGCTACGATAACAGGATTAATCACGGCAGATTTTTCTGAATTAAGCCACGATAAAAAAGTATCCACCAACCCCGGCATATCTTTTGTTTTAGGCGGCATATACTCCACCACTTCCTTCAGATGAGTACCATCAAAAACCCTCTTACCTACGAAGACCTGTCTATTTCTAAACACGCCGCAATCTTTGTCATTTTTGAGGGTGCCTTTTGTTATTGTCTTGTGGATCCGCAGGAATAGTTTATTGTCTATTATTTCTTTGAGTGCATATCTGGGTATATTATCCAAGGCCTTAAGGTAATTAATTACTTCCTGCTTGTCTTTTACCGAGGCGGCAACAACTTTTTTTTCAGATAAGGCTTTGACTTGTTCAAGTGACAGCCTGTTGCCTTCAATGCTTGTCGAAGAATGCGCATTATGAATAGCAGCATCCTTGCGCAGATTAAGCTCCCACTTTGGAATAAGCCTGGAATGCTCTACTACCTCTCTGCCCGCTGTTATTTGAGAGATATTATTTAAGATCTTATTTGTTATTTTATATTTCACTATAAACGGCATAGATAGATTATAACAAATGACAACCTAAATGACAACCTAAATGACAACTTTTTTTCAAAATATTTGCCCCTCCTCTCAAGATTATTTTTAAAAGTATGGGGCAATACCCCCCCCCACTACGACCTTATCATTACCAGCATCATCTTAAACTGCTCTATTTATGGGTATTCTACGCCTATTTGGGGTGGTTTCGCAGGTAAGCTTACGCGGCGGAAGCGATGGCAGCTTCTGTCTGTCTCTCTCCTAAGGCATCGAAAATCTCTATCATTACCGGCCCTACTACTCCCTCGCGGAAGCGCAAGTCTTCTAAGGCCTCAGGTGGTGCACCTGTTGCGGTTATTGCTATTTTGCCGGCTGCATCGGCTATTCTTTTGAAGGGCTCGCTTCCAGATAAATGTTCAGCTATACCAAGAAGAGTGCGCACACTTTGATTTGACATATCAACTAACTTATTTAGGTAGCTATTTCTATTGACAAGAGCATAAAACTCCCATTCATATAGCTCTACATTCTCAATTTGAGTTACCTTCACCCAGTAGTCAAACAGGCTTCTTGTGATAGTGTATATAGACTCATAAGCCTCTTCTTCTGAGTCTGCCTCTGCCATAGTTCTTCCTACCTCTACTATGCGCTGAAAATACTCTTCCTGAATCGCAAGCTCTGCATCGAATGTCTTTAAAAACGATGCTATCAATTCTTTGAAATATTCACTCGTTGCAAACTCCCTCCAGCCCATACCTGCAACCTTAGCAAGCACTGCTGTGCCATCAAACATGGACTTGATGATTATCATAGCCTCATGAGGTACCTTAATGGGCGTCAGGTCTCCTGAATCTCTCATGAGTCCATTGGGGCTTAAGTTCCTTGTAAATCCAACATTGGGATCAGCAGCAAGCTCATTCGGGCTTATGGTCAGGTTTGATTTTAGGGATGCGGCGATATTCCTTCCCAAGGTATTGTTAAACATCTTCAGATGCTTATCCCTGCCGGATTCGATCTCCTGGCCAAATCTCTTGGTTAAGAAACGCTCATGCAGCTCTTTCGTAGCGAGTGCCTCATGGAAGGTTCTTGTATCATCTACAATGATCCTTATAGAACCTGCAAGGGGCTTGATCTCCGGGGCGGCACCTATCTTCGCAAGCGCCTCCTTGTTCGCGATCTCTATAGCATCTATAGTTACTGCTGAAAGCATCGCACCGTTGGCAAGCAGTTGTTTGTCTCTCTCAACTGCCGCTAGCTCTTCACTGCTTGAGCCACCTATAGCCACATTGGTGCTCTGATAACTTCTTAGGACAATGCCACCCTTGCCTTCATATCGACTGTCTGTAACCATTGGTACGCCTATAAGCTGAATATAATCTATTGGTGTATCATGCACCTGCTGAGTAGGTGAGAGCCCTTCAATATCGCCCTGATGACATATGTATTGGCCTCCGAAGCCTTTATGCTGAACAGCAACCACATGCAGCGTGGATCTATCTCCGTTTTCGTACAAAAAGTCTCTCATCACTGCAACATAGGTGCTTTCCCAGACTTCCTTGTATAGATAGCTTTCAGGGCTGGCTTTTGCTGCAAAGCTTGTTTTTGCAAACTCATAGGCTTTTTCTCTTAAAGTAGGTAGGACATCGGCACCATACTTCTTAACTATGAACTCTTCGATATCCGCGGTGGTGGCCAATGTCCGCATTTTCCCTTCATCAAAAACAATCTTAAGCCTATCTGTACAGGTAAATAGGGATGATAGGCGGGTTGGGATATTACTATGTGCAAAGACTGGCAGTTTCAGCTCTTCTCCTTCATCACCTTTGACCCATTCTAGGCCAATAGAAGCAAGCTCTTCTTCTGAGACCTCTGTACCATCAGGCCGTAAAAAACCTCCCACAAACGGGACTACCGCATCCTCTGCCCTGAAGCGCCCTTGACCAGCATATGTCTTGAGCTGCTTGCCCTTAATCCTCAAAAAACGTGCCTCCACAAGCTTCTGTGGCGCACCGTCACTTTCGGTTATGGCGGTCTTTCTTACTGCAGGATCAGGGTCTATCATATCGTGGGCAATGCCGGAGACGACAACGCCTGGATCTACTTTTACGAAATTACCAAGAACATCTGCTATTCTCCTTAATGTATAGTACGGAAGGGGGTACTTTTGCTTTCCGCCTGCTTCTATCCTTCTTATCTCCTCTTGCACAATTTCAAACCATTTTTCTATATCTTCTTTCTTAATGAGGTGTTTCTCTATTAACGCTAGATTTTCTGGAGTCGGCTCAAGGCCGGCTTCCTCAAGGCATTGACCAATGTCTGCTGGTGCACCGCTGCTGGCGGCCTTTGCTGCATCGCGAAAATGTCTCCTTATCTTCTCGTCTACTCCTTGCCAGTCATCTGCGTTTGTTGATACGGGGCAGGTTATCATAAGTTTTTGTGTGGGTGATAACCTCCTTAAAATTGCCTCAGTAGTACCTTTCCACTCTCCTAAATCCTCCGGATTAAACACAACTACCAAAGCAATTTCTACGGGGCGTGGTTTGTCATTAAACGTATATGGCATATTTGTTTTAGCATTGTTGAAGAGGCCACCACCTGGCACGACTCTAGAATGAATATACATCCCCGGGTAATTCTCTCGCAGGCAGTAACTTGGAAAAGCAATTAGCTTATCTTCTACCATAAGAAGCATCGTCGTAGCTGTGAAACCTGCTTCCCATTCCGAGGATGTATCAGGTTCCATATATTTACTAGAAGGCAAAGCCATGAATCTTAAAACTGTGAAACTTTTTCCAGCGTTGTTGTTTCCTATTATCAATATAACCTTATCAGTAGATTTGTTTATCAGCAGTTCATAGTTTAGGTTAGAGATCCACCTCCTTTTTCTATTCAACTCATATCCCCACTGCGCTGCTTCAGCAAGTTGTTGAGATTGTGGCGGAGCATCTCTTAAGGTATCCAAAGCTCTTGTAAAACTCATTTCATTTTCTTCCATATAAAGAAGTATTTCCCGCAGGTATCCCATAGCTGTTTCAAAAGTAGGATTATTCTGGAATTCGTGCTCTGGCTCAGCCCCAGTTCCAGGCGAAGAAGCCTTTGCAGGAAGCAAACCGGAGATATCATACTTATCCTCAAATGCTCCATAGGTATTGTCATGATGAATAAGCGGTATTCTATACCGGCTTGCAAAACTTGTAGCAAAAGACAAGGATCTTCTATTTCCTGATGATATTGTGGATCGTATTTCATCGTAGCCGCCTGCAATGCTGCGCAGGATCAGTTCTTTAAAAAGCGCTGTTGCTATACCATGCCTCTGGTATCTCTCATCCGCTACTATAAGTTCTGAATTCGCACAAAATGGATTTTGATCGTCAATCGCCGACCTAAACCCGATAAAACTATATGCCAGGCCAACGGGTTCATTTTGCTCGTTGAGAACCACTAATACAGATATTTCTTTTACTGCTTCATCATCTTCATATTCATCAGGATGCACCAAACTATAAAGAAGGCCATCCATCTCATCAGCTACGATATCATTTCTTGTGTTGAGGTCTCGATGAATGTTGTCCTCAAAAAAAGTTCTTCTGATCATAGCTATTATTGGGTCATGATATTTTTCTATATCCGCTGGGGATGACAAAGCCACAATCCTCAGGCCTGGTTCAAGGTCGATTTTTTTGCCTTGCCTAAGGCCCCATACTGCAACTTTTGGTGAAGTAGCTGATCTCGCATTCCATTTGCGTACTGTCTTATCATCACCACCACTAATTATATGTTTGCCGTCTGGTGAGAATATGGCAAAATTTACAGCTCCTTTGTGTCCATCTAACATTCCTAAGCATTCCCCGGTCTCTATACTTAAAAGCCTTACTGAAAAGTCTTTTGGGCCGGCAACTGAACCGACTGATAGCCTTATCTTCCCGTCTGGAGAAATAGCCTGCGGCCTGGGCATGTCCTCTTTTCTTAAGGGGGGCAGATTCTTTCCTGTTGCTATTTCCAGTGTTAGATATTGCGCTACGTACTTAGCTTTGTTTCTTTCGTATACACGGCGATTAAAACGCGCATATAGGATTTTGCTGTTGCGGGAAAATGAAGCCGAATGAAATTCGTCTACCCTGCGATCCATCCCAGGCAGATCCTTGAAGGTTCTTACACATTCAAGTGTTTTAGCATCCCATATCATAATCGAGTAATCGGTAGTTATTACTATAAGCTGGCTATCAGGTGAAAACTCAACGCTAGTTATTCGATCATTGTATGGCGCTTTTATGCTCCTTAGACACGTGCCTGTTCCATTATCAGATATGTCTGCCTTGCTTCGAGAACTATCATGACCATCAATATTAACTATATAACTGCCAATTTCAACCAAATACTTTTCATCTGGTGAAACAACCCGTTGTTTAACCATCTCGTTTTCCATAAAAGAGCGTAAGGTTTTTCCTGTTGCTATCTCGAGTGCTACATCTTGCGTTACTCTTGTACTTCTATTAACGCCATATTTGTCTTTTTTCCATATCCCATAACCATAACGTGCATATATACTTTTACCATCACGGGAAAATGCTATAGAATGAAACATGGCCCTCTCGCCTTCTATCCCAGGCACGCCTTCGAAGCTTCTCAGGCATTCAAATGTCTCAACATCCCATATTCTGATTGAGTTATAGATAGCCGTTGCCATAAGCTTGCCATCAGGTGAAAACTCAATGCCTGTTGCAGTGTATCTTCTTCTATCCTTATCTTTTTCCAGCAGTTTTATGCTCATAAGGCGCTCGCCTGTTCTTAAATCATGTATTTCTGCGTGGTCGGCAAAATGATCAGCCTTAGCTAAATACTTGCCATCAGGAGAGCATGCAGCTATCGCGGGCCTACGGTCAAAATCGGGATGGCTCTTCTCATCAAGTGTGGGATCCCAATTGTTGATAAGAATGCGCGATGACTCTGGCGGTCCAACAGATAAGGCCCTGTGCCTGTATATACTTTCCTCACCTGCATTTGTTAAATCCTTTGTGAGTATCGGTATGTATGTATTCATATCCACAAAGTAGGCAAAATCAAAGCTGTTAAAGCTGAATTGACCAAAAGGTTCATTTTCGTAAGGTTGCAACAAGCCTAAAAATTCACTATATCCCTCCGTGGACAGATCGTTTATGAGATACCCAAGGCTGATGTAGCCGCAAAACGGATTTGGCTGAGATATCCCTGTTTCGGTTTCTATGATTTTTCTTATTTTGATAAGCTTTTCCAGGTCTGCCGGGGTTTCTGGATAGCACCTTGCGACAAGGTTAAAAGGGTCTGTATCCAATGCGCCAATGCCCCTTACTGTGAAATTAATTTCTCCTATTTCATCGCTAAGGGCTAAAAGAGCACCTCTCACTTTTAGGCATATACTCTGATATTGCTCTCTTGTTAAGTCTTTTCTGCCACGAATTCCATTTAGAATATCACCTATAATCAGGTCGTATATTCTCATATGTAACGATGAAGGATTTACAAAGGCCATTAAAGGCCTGTCTTCTCTGGATAATCCTGCTTCCAGCAGTCTATCAATAAGGTTATCCTGCAAGGTTTCCAGGTTCTCCTGAAGCTGCCTGCTCGGCATAATCAATGCAATAGTAGTTACGCCGTAGAAGTCCGATGGATTGCCATTTTGGTCGAAGCGTTCCAGGGAGGGCTGTAGCTGGGAGATTGTGAGAGGTTTTCCATCATTTTGCACAAGATTGCTCCATAGGGCATCTTGCCTTCTCACGTATGAATCGTAGGCGCTGCCCGAAGAAGAGGATCTTGCTGGTGGTTGCTCTTCATCCTCTGATCCGTGCTCAGGCTCGTCCCCAGCCTTGCCGCTGCTGGCGGATTTGAGGGGCAGAGAAAATGCCCTGTTCCTGTCTCTAGAATAATCCTCGTTGTAATCTATGACTGAAACCAGGACCTCTTTATCGTTGATCTCAGTCAGGAAGAAGCGTTCGCTGCCGTGAAAGCTGTCATCACCCAGGCCTAATGCATCTACCAAAAAGTCGCTGTCGTGGTCCCCCAAAGATTTACCACGAAAACCTGGATTGAGACCCGCGCATAGATAAAGGTTTGTCTCTGGGGACATACCCATCTCCCCCAGTTGCTTTTTAAGCATGCCTAAGACAAACTCCGCCAGCTCCTCTGCTTCATCCGTTTTATATACCAAACCGACAGCCAGTATAAGGGATATATCGGTAATGCTACCCAGGCTCTTTTGTGCCTCATCAAGGACCATCTTGTTGACTCCATAAAGCACATACGAATCTTTATGCAATTGAGTTTTGTCGAGAAAACCATGTAGCGGGTAGGCATACAGTCCTTTAGGTGAGCGGATTAAATATATAAGTCCAGAACACGGATAAAGGCCTGAGGTGATAAATGTCTTTTTACCGTCTATTGGTACCAGATTAAAATCCTGAGGCTCCATGTCTTCCATTCTTCTCAGCTGCCCGCGCATGACGGTCTGCTGCTCAAAGTATGATATACTTTGATCGGGCATCCTTGCGGATCTGCTTGAGTTTGGAATATATCCAGCCGCAACTTCGCTGTGGTGAGGATGAGGCCTTTGGCCATCCGCACTCAGGTGTATCACTCTTCCCTGGATTTTGCTGGCGCCTGAGGGTTTCATTGCCTTGGGGGGTGCTGGCGTACCGCTGCTGGCAGATTTATCTACACGCTTTATGGAAGGCATATTTGCTCTAACGCCTGCCTCAGGGTTAAGCTTTAAAACGGTCTCTTTGTATATAATAGCAGAGGTCGTTTCAAAAATAGCTCTGCTCTTGATACCTAAAAGATTTGTTCCTATAGCAATAATATTTTCTGCATTATCGGGCTTGATTCCCATATTCAGTTCTTCTGAAAAGCCATCGAGGATTACAAGTGATTCCTGTACACCAGCCAAGGCCCGCTCAATATGAAATAATATGCCAAAGTATATTTTTTGCGCTGATGCAAGTGCTGTCAAGTGCGCAAGGCATTCATGTACTACATAGCTATCGGGATATCGGTTTATTGTTTCGGTCATCCCGTTTTGGTCAAGATAGCGATATCCGATTCCATGTTTAAATATAAGCTCTTCTATTGCTTGGCGTATTTCAGCCTCACTTATAGAGCCGAATTCTCTCTCAATCACCTCTTTTGCTAAAGACTCTAGTGCTTGATTGGTCTTTCCGCTGTAGAACCGGCCGCCACCTAATACATCTAAAACAAGGCTGGTAAGGGCTCTTATCTTATGCCTCATCACTGTTATAAATCCTTCATTAGGGATACTTTCTACGGATAGGGCATGATACCTGTCCTCATGCCCAGCTTGATACGCTGTGCTGTTAAGTAACTCCAAAGATAATATTTCAGTGGCCTCAAATCCGCTAATTTCATACTGGGTGCGATCAGTTATCCGATATGGAGCCATACTAAACATTCCGGAAGGATCGACTCCTACCTTAAGATAGAAACCTATTTCCTCGCGGGAGAGAAATTCCTCATTAAGCCTGCGTGCTGCTTGTATCTTGCCATCAGCATATTTATTGGATAGAATATTAAAAAGATGATCGTGCAATCCCTGATCTACAGAACGGGCTTTTGACAAAAAAACGTCTACATGTTCGTCAAAACCGGGAAGACGCCCCAGCAGCTTCATAATCTTAGTAAATGCCGCCAAATCCGCTTTCAAGAAAGACTCTATTTTTCCTGAAAGTTCCTTTCCCGGGGAAGATGTCTTGGTGCTACGTGGCGCCGCCGGTATTTCTTCCACTGATCCGTTTTGAGGCGTGTCCCCACCTCCGGTTTTAAGCAGCGAGGGTATATTCCAAAAAGCTCTGTCTCCACGCCTCTGGTATTTCCCAAAAGTCAATTGCGCCTCTTGGGCAAGAAGTTCTAAATCATGTGGCAGCCATTCATCAAATATTCTATCATGCAAACCTTTTATATCACCAAATGCGTGTATCAACTGCTCTAAATAACCATCTTCTTCCACGGGCTGGACCCTTAGGAGCATCCTTACATAGTGCCAATCGCAAAGGTTGTCTTCATTCTCTAACTCATCATGATGCCATCTTCTTACTCCACCATAAAAGTCAGGCCAAAGCATTTGTATTTCTTCCTTTGAGCCGTGCAGGAACAATACACCAGAGTAGACATCATCCTCTTTTGCGCCCAAGCCTATGAGTTTCGTCTTACTAGCGGATAATGTCATGCCCTTGTAGCAAACATCGTCCAGCAACAGCACAGGGTCTTTTAGCATGGCGCTTAGCCCTTCGATACTACTAAGCTCCTCATCCAGCTTTTCATGGTCATACCTGCTCGTGCTCGATGTTGGCCTGTTTATGCCCGCATTTTCCAGATAGACAAACTCAGGAAGCGGTTCATCTGAATATACCCTCTGCCAGTATTGCCTAAGGAATGATGCAACAGGCCTTGCGCTAAAACCCAACACAAATACAGTTTTTATACCTTTTTCACGAATTCCTTCGGCAATCTTAATAATGCCACGCACCATATCGTCCCTGTACATCGGGTCGGTAAGATAGATATATCCGCCAGTTTCAGGCCCGGTTGAGGAGGCCTTAAGCGTAGAAACAAATTCCACGATATCCTCTTCGCTTTTAACAGTGTCCGCCAGCTCGGCTCTTCTTTCGTAGGCGATATTCAGGGCGTCAATGAAATCTACGCCGTTTTGCTCGCATATCTCATGCAAAGTCATGCAAAAGGGTTCGAGGCTTTCTACATATAGATTTGTAATATTCGCAGTTCGTCCTGCATAAGGCCCGTTGCATTCATACTCTGCCCAGGAACCTGTCATAACACGGGAGCTCCTCCATCCCGCCAAAATGGCTTCCATTGCTAAGGCACCCTGGAATAGAGGGGCTTCCCTTTGACAATATGCCGCAAGCTTATTAAGATGGGCCATTATTTCTTCTTCGCTGCCTTTCTTTCGAGATTTCTTAATAAATTGTACTCCATGACCCACGTTCTTCCTGTAGTCAACAGCATTTTTTGAGGCAGTAAGCGAGGCAATGGATAAATATTGTAATATTACACCCGGATTTGGCTTGTAGGTGCTCCAGCCCTTCCCCTCCATGTAATCGCCCTGGCCACTTGGGACTTGGCGGCTCCTTTCTTTCTCATGTTTAAAAGTCAGGAATTTTTGGTTAAGCGCCTTAATAATGCGATCGTCCGTTGCCACATCTATATAAGTTCTGTATTCTTCCAGGTTTCCTTTTGTGCGTCTGGCTATTACAGGTACGCTATACTGCAAATAGCTGCAGCAGCCTATGCCATTCTTGATAAGCTTGTTTGCCGCATCGATGGCGTATGCAAATTCCCTTACCGTCTCGCTTGCTTCTACAGCGGCAGGAATTGCATTTTGTATTGCGGGCTCAAGCGCCATTTTCGCTTTATGTATAACGGCTATCAAAGCAGCAGCCTTGCGCATAGCTCTTTCGAAATCAGCATACCTGCTGAATTTTCCTGAAATCGCAGCAGCCATCGTTATAAAATCCGATCTAAACCCAATACCAGCTTTATGCAGCCTTTTTGAATATAGCGACAGAACCACTGTTGCACGCCTTACATCCTGTATCTCTTTGAGTAATGCCGGTAAGAAATCATATCTGATATGGGCGATATGGCCAGCCCGGCCTTCACTGATTATATCATTAACTTCTGCTACAAAACCCTCCCGCACTGCCCCTGAGGCCGGCCCCGGCAGTAACTCATTAATCCATTTCTCTGGCTCTTCTGAAAATCCCGGTTTCGCCGTGTATTCTAAGAGCATACACTCATCATAAACCTCCTCTACCATATCACGCGGATATCCATGCGAACACAATAGTTCATACATCTCTTCAAAGCCATATCCGAATCTTAATAGATCAAGATCGACGATCTTGGTAACCTCGCAATCTTCTGTGGCAAATCCCATACGCCAATTGAAACTTTTATTAGCATGCGGCTCATGCATTAAATTTTCGCAGTGCGGATCAGCCACAAATGCCCCCAACTGAGTATTCTCATCCTTTGTACGCAGCCATAATGTCAGAAAGGTCTTAATAGCTTTTCTTTGATCAGGAACACCGTTATACTGATCCATTTTTCCTGTGCAGTATTCGCTTAGAGTTACTATCACTCTTTCATAATAGCTGACATCAGTTTCTTTGTCATGGTATGCTGGCGCATTCTGGAAGACCTTTTTTCCTGCCAACCGGGGCAATAGCCTCTGCTCCCAGGGCAAATCCTTTTCTATTTCGGCTATTCTTTCCCAGGCCGAAAACATGTCTTTGATCTGTTGATTGTTCAAGCCGCCCAATTCGGCATTGCGCGTCACTGCCACAGCAATGTCTATACCTTCTTTGTGTCCAAAACCGCTCCACTTCCAGGACTGCACTGAACGAGGGTGAGTGGATTTAGGAATAGCTACAAACCTGTATACATCCTTAATAAGTCCCCCGCCTACCCATATATAACTTGCATTATCATATTGCTTGACTTCACTTGCATCATGCACATTTCCCGACTCACTGCATATTTTATTAGCACAATCGACTAAGAAATCCAAATCAAGCGCCCGCAGATATGGCATATCATAATGAAATCTCGCTATAGTAAACAACTCTTTTATTGTTTCAAGCTCCACACATTCTTCTAGGTCGAAATACTTATTATAAAGCTCCTCCAGTAATCTATAAGCTGTATTACGCAAATACCAGTTGTCGTACTGGTAAAATGATATCAGGCGAAAAACCAAATCCCGATCTATCGGCTTTTCGGAAGGCAATGGATCATCTTCTGGAAGCAAATCATATGCCTGGTTAAAGATAGATGTATCAACAGTAAGAAGCTTCTCTTCGGAAGAAACGGGAATACCATCAAATAAAATAGCCGTCTTTTTATACAGCTGTTCAATTGGCACGCCTTCGTACATCTCATACCGTATCCAAGTGTATCCGGAACTTTCGCCTGTTAAGTCGCCAAGGCGCGCAACGGCCCTCTTAGCCAACTCTATAGGGTCAGCAGCAGAGCCGGATGAGGATGCCTTGATACTTATCCACTCGGGGCTTTTGGGCATGTTCTGGGGGTCTGCGTAGTAGAGCTTTATATTACCTACGCGCGAAATCTGCAAAAACCCCATCTCATCATAAAAGTTGGCTGTTCTGCCATTGTGGGGTGATGGAACGTATTCAGCGTATAATATATTTAGGTTTTCTTTGGTCTTGAGCCTACTGGCAATATGCGCCAGGAATGCGTACTCTGCCTTCCTGCCCAATTCACGGCAGGCAAAACAGAAGTTCTCTATCTCCCAGTCAATGCCGGCATCAGTCTCCTCACCATAGCGTTTTACAACTGCTGCCGCAACACGCCCGTACTCACCAAATCTGTCTTCAAGGCGCATCACATATACCCTATAGTCGTCATCCTGTATAAAACGCCTTATCTCTTCTTCCGTATAACGCCTTCCCGTGAGGTTAAACTGGTTTGTGCGAAGCCTTATGAGCTGGGCTACCCGGGCAGCATCTTCTTCCCCTGCTTCTGATACATAACCCACGCAATTAAGGCCTTCGTTGTATTCTTTAAGTGAGCTACAGCTTTTATAAAACGCCATTCTTTCATCGCGTGCTGCATAGTATCTATCTCTGTCTCTATCTTCAGGGGTAAGGGGACCATCTTCAAACACATTAAGCCCTTCAAGAAAGACCGCATACTCGGCTGGGTCTTCGGGGAGCGGCGGAACAAAAAGGCCCTTCAGGGCAACCGCAGCCTCACCTCTCTGGTACGCGCTATCATCAAGGAACATGACATTTGCCATTTTGCTTATATCTAACTCTTTTATTATCGCACTTATATTCTTATGCTTGGGATCAAAGTTTGCCCTTATTCTCCTGAAATGTTCTCTCTTTAAGACCATGTCTGCCCGCTCAGCAAATACCCTGTCTATAACCTCCGGGCTGTTCCTTGTAGACATGGCAAGCAGGACGCCTTTTTCTGCCCTGAGTTCATTGAGCTTTCTTTGGAATGCCAGATAGCGCTCATCGAGCACAATTCCATCTACGCCAACCTCGCCTACAGCGTCACCCCATAGGGTATCGTCAGCATCAACGATTATAAGCTTTATCAGGGATGGGGGCTTTATGCCTTCAGGAGCAAAGTATACATCATACCCATATATAGGTTCAGCGCCTGAACCACCATAACCTAAGTGCGCCACACAGATAGCGCGGACCAAATCAGGCTCTCTCGTATTGTTATCTAAACTATCGCAAAGAATCCCCTTAAAAACAGTGAGGCCTTCTGGATCCTGCCTGTAATAGCTGGTATAAACTTCTTCTACGTCCCTAGTTATACCTGTCCCGATTAAATCTATACCCTCCTCCCCGTATAGTTGCAACCACTCTTCACGAGTCTTGCCGCGTTCTATCTGAACAGGGCGAGCAAGCTCCCAGTGAAGATTGCGTACCGCGCTAGAATCATGCATGTATCCAAGTCCATCGATAATATGCGGCCTGAACGCTCCTGCAAGTACAAGCCTTACAACATCATGGTACATAATAGTAACACGCTCGTTATCCGGAAGCAAAAAAAGCTTCGGATTTATGTATATAGTGCTGACATCATCAGATATAACAACATTTGTGAGCTTGTTTTTTAAAAGATCTTTATCGGTTGTAAAAACATATATCCATGGACAACTAATGGCATAAGAACCAATACGAAATAAGTTTCGCACATCCCAGAGAAGCTGTACAAAAATATCATAGTTGCCATTGCCTTGAAATAGGGGAGCTTTCTTTAGCTGAGCAGGATTAGCAGGCTCAAAATCCTTAACATACGCTGTTATCGAGGCTGCTCCTGCTGAGGTGGCCTTTTGTAGCGGGGACTCTTCAAGCGGTTCTAATGCGGGTATTCCTGCATTGCCCGATGCGATAGGCCTCAGGGTCTCGGACTCTGTAGGATACAGGCTAAAGGCAGACTCCACCCCTGATGTCTGGATTAGAAAGATAAGTGTAATTAGTAGTGTAGTGTATTTTTTCATAATATGGATTCCCGCTTTCGCGGGAATGACGGGGCAAAAAATAAACCCCTGGCCTTGTAGCCAGGGGTAATTATTGAGATTTGTTATTAGTGTAAGTATTATAGCATATTAGGGAAGGCTTTGCAAGTAGAAAGTCTCAGCATGTAGTAAACTAATGAAATGTCCCCTTTTAGTAGCTAATGAAATGTCCCCTTCTAGCTCAGGCTGTAGTAAAATGTATCGCACAGTAAACTTAAGGAGGTTATGCGATGCAATACTCTACTGCCGCCATGGTGAAGGTTAT
>JABMQS010000008.1 GCA_013202525.1 Candidatus Omnitrophota bacterium | reverse complement strand
ATCTATCTGAGTATTTTTTGAGATTATGCGGGCGTAGCTCACTTGGTAGAGCATCACGTTGCCAACGTGATTGTCGTGGGTTCGAATCCCATCGCCCGCTCCATATCTTTCAACGGAAAGGAAATGGTTGTAGATGAAGATAACAGATTTCTTAAACGTGAATGCGATTTCAGCGGATCTTAAAGCTACCAACAAGGAGGAGGTCATTAAAGAGTTGGTCGATCTGCTGGACAAGGCAGAGCCGATAAAGGCCAAGGATGCATTGACCAAGAGGCTTATGGAGAGGGAGGCGCTTGGATCTACCGGCATAGGGCAGGGTATAGGTATACCCCATGCCAAATGCAATGCGGTAAAGGAATTGACAGGGGCGCTCAGCATCTCTCATAAAGGGGTAGATTTCGATTCTTTAGATGGAGAACCGACGTATATATTTTTTCTGCTGGTGGCGCCGGAAGACGCTGCTGGTCCACACCTTAAGGCATTAGCCACAATATCCCGCATGCTCAAAAACAGATTCTTCAGGGAATCCTTGATATCTGCGAAGGATACGGATACTATTCTTAATATCATAACGAAAGAAAATCCAAAGACCTAAAATTTGAGCAGGAAGAGGAAGATAAAGAAAAAGTTTCTTCAGCTGGTGAAGCCCCTCAAGTGGTTCTATCCCGGGATGGGCATCAAGCGCTGGATTATATTCTCTTTTATAGGTGTTGTCCTGATAGTGGCAGGCGGTCAGTTTCTTTCAGGCCCCACGACGGCATTCCGCGCGGCCGGTATCATCTATATGTTTTTTGGCATAATAATAATCGCCATGGGGATGAAGAGGGTCCTCTTGACATTTATCGCCGTGCTTCTGCCCCAGCGTGAAGAAGAGCTGGTCGATCTGGTCTATCAGAAGAAGCATCTCCAGAGGGGCTATCGCATAGTGGCGATAGGGGGAGGGACAGGCCTCTCATCACTGCTCGAAGGTTTAAAGGCGTATACGAGCAATATCACCGCAATAGTCACTGTGGCCGATGACGGTGGTTCTTCAGGAAAACTCCGGGAGGAGTTTGATGTTTTGCCGCCTGGAGATATCAGGAACTGCCTGGTAGCGCTTGCCGATACAGGGCCTCTTATGGGAGAGCTTTTTCAGTACCGTTTTGGCGGAACCTCCAATTTTGCCCACCACAGCTTTGGCAATATATTCATCCTGGCCATGACAAAGGTGACAAAGGATTTTGAAGAGGCCGTAAAAGAATCGAGTAAGATCCTGGCCATAAGGGGGCAGGTCATACCCTCTACCCTCAAGAACGTAAGGCTGGTAGCGGAGCTGGAGGATGGTACTATTACTCGCGGCGAGACGCGCATCACAGAGAGGGAGAACCCCAGCCGCATCAAGAAGCTGTGGCTGCAGCCAAGGAACTGTGAGCCGGCAAAGAGCGCGCTCGAGGCCATCAAGAATGCGGATGCCATAATATTGGGCCCGGGCAGCCTCTATACGAGTGTTATACCGAACCTGCTTGTGCATTCTATGGCCGACACGATCAATGATTCATCCGCCATCAAGATCTATGCCTGCAATATTATGACTCAGCACGGCGAGACGGATGGCTACAAGGTAAGCGACCACATAAAGGCTATGCTTGATAATACGGGATTGAGTAAGATCGACTATTGTCTTGTAAACCATTCGAATATACCGCCTGCCCTGCTGAAGCGCTACGCAAGCGAGAAGTCGCATCAGACAGAGGCCAATGTCGATGAGATGAAAAAGGCGGGCATAACCGTCATAGAGGAGAATCTCATAAGTGTTATAGGCGAGAAGGAGAAGGCCTATGTCAGACACAACCCCAGGAGGCTGGCAAAGACCATACTCGATATCATATCCATAGCAAAGACAGAAGCCGCCCACGAGAGGTAGAATAGAATGGCACACCAGACAGTAAAGAAAGAGATAATCATAAGGAATAAGCAGGGGCTTCACGCGCGCCCCGCCGCGGTCTTTGTGCAGATAGCCAATAAGTTTGACAGTGATATAACGGTCAGGAAAGAGGATGAAGAGGTAAACGGCAAATCTATTATGGGCATCCTTATGTTAGCGGCAGAGCAGGGGGCGTCTGTCTGCATAAAGGCTACCGGCAGTGATGCAGAGGAGGCGGTGGCTGAACTTGAGAGTATATTAACCGCTCAGGATGAGGAGTTCTTCGCCGCGGGCGAGAAGAAGGACGATAAGCCAGAAAGAAGGAAGAGATAGATGTTTAAAGGCATAGCGGCATCACCAGGCGTAGCGATCGGGAAGGTCTTTCTTTATAACAGGGATGACTCAGCTGTCCCGCGCAGGAAGATCAAATCCACAGATGTGCCCAAGGAGATAGCGCGTTTTGAAGAGGCGCTGATAAAGACCGGTTCGGAGATAGCGACTATACGCAACAATATATCCAGGGAGATGGGTATTAAGCACGGAGAGATATTTAACGCGCATCTTCTGGTACTTGAGGACCGCATGATCATAGATGAGGTCATAAGCAGGTTAAGGAGCGAGCGCCTGAATATAGAGGCCGCGTTTGAGGATGTTTTAAAGAAGTACATCCGCGTTTTTCAGAAGATGGATGATAAGTACCTGAGAGAGAGGATAAGCGATATAGAGGATGTAGGCAAGAGGCTTTTGAGAAACCTGCTGGGCAAAAAGAGACAGACACTGCTCAATCTGCCGGCCAACTCGGTCGTGGTTGCCTACGACCTTTCCCCGAGTGATACCGCGACCATGCACCGCAAGAACGTGATAGCGTTTATCACGGATATCGGCGGCAAGACCTCCCATACCGCTATTATGGCCAAGTCACTTGAGATACCGGCTGTGGTAGGCCTTGAGAATGCAACCGGGACTGTTAAAAACAACGATACCATAATAGTCGATGGTACCAAGGGCCTTGTTTTTATAAACCCAAAGCGTAATATTCTGGACCAGTACCTGAAGGAGCAGAAGAGGCTGGTAAAATATGATAAGGAGCTTTCGGAGTCAAAGTCTTTGCCAGCCGAAACAAAGGATACCCACCATGTTGAACTTGCCGCTAATATAGAGATACCGGAAGAGATACCGGCGGTTATTGAGCATGGCGCCCAGGGCATAGGCCTTTATAGGACCGAGTATTTTTATATGAACCGTCCGGACCTGCCTACGGAAGAAGAGCACTACAGTGCATACAGTGAGGTCGCGAGTAAGATAAGACCCCATGCCGTTACCATAAGGACGCTGGATTTGGGCGGGGATAAGTTTCTTTCACAGCTGAAAGTGCCTAAGGAGATGAATCCATTTCTAGGCTGGCGGGCGATACGCCTGAGTTTGGCGAAACCAGAGCTTTTCAAGACCCAGCTTAGAGCGATACTGCGGGCCTCTGTCCACGGCAAGGTCAGGCTTATGTATCCTATGATATCGGGCGTGGAAGAGCTTGTGGCGGCGAATAAGTTTCTGGAAGAGGCAAAGAAGGAGCTCAAGGCAAAACGCATGCCTTTTGATAAAAATATAGAGGTCGGTGTTATGATAGAGGTCCCGTCCGCTGCATTGATAGCCGATATCCTGGCAACGAAGGTCGATTTTTTCAGTATCGGCACCAACGATCTCATACAGTATGCCCTGGCAGTTGACAGGGTCAATGAGAAGATAGCCTATCTCTACGAACCACTGCATCCGGCAGTACTGAGGCTTATAAAGAGGATCATTGATGCGGGCCACTCCAAGGGCATATGGGTGGGGATGTGCGGTGAGATGGCCGGTGAGCCCGCATTTGCACCGCTTCTGTTAGGACTTGGCCTGGACGAGTTTAGTGTGCCTCTCACTTCGATACTGAAGATAAAGAAGATCATCCGGTCGGTAAATTATGACGAGACAAAGCGCCTGGCAGAAGAGGCCCTAGACCTGCCCAGCGCCCGTGAGGTAGAGGCTTTACTAAGGAAGAAGTTTAATGACGTCATATCTGATACCATGCAGGATCAGCAGTAGGGGAGTTTTTATCGTATGAAGGTCCTTATACTTGCCGCAGGATACGCTACACGCCTTTGGCCGCTTACGCTTAACAGGCCAAAACCGCTCCTGCCTATAGGCAGGAAGTCTATTCTTGACCATATACTCGCAAGGGTCTCTTGTGTTAAGGGCATAGATGAGATATTGATAATCACAAACAGCAAGTTTGTCAAGAATTTCAAGAAATGGAAGAAGGTCTCCAAGGTAAAGCAGAAGATATCTATTGTAGATGACGGTATGGTGGATCTTGATGAACGCAGGGGTTCTATAGGAGATATTATCTTTGCCGTCAAGAAGAAGCGTATAAGGTCGGACCTTCTTGTGATAGCCGGGGACAATCTTTTCGATTTTAATATAGACGATTTTGTGGAAAAAAGCAGGAAGAGGGCCCCTTCGGCAAGCATCGGGCTTTACAGGGTAGGGAATAAAGCGCTAGCAAAACAGTATGGCATCGTAGGGCTGGATAAGAATTCAAAGATAAGGTCATTTCAGGAAAAGCCTAAGAGGCCTAAGTCAGACCTGGCTGCCATGTGCCTGTACTATTTTCCAGGCAAGAAGCTCAGTATGCTCAAGAAATATCAGGCAGAAGGCAACCCCCTGGATCTTGCAGGCGGTTTTATAAAATGGCTTTCTGAAAGACAAAATGTGTATGGATATATATTTGAAGGAAGATGGGTGGATATAGGAGACAAGAGGTCTCTTAAGAAGGCCCAGAAGATGAACTGGAACTGATATAGTCAGGAGTCAGGAGTTGGGAGTTGGGAGTAAGATTCCCCGAACACCGAACTCCAGCGAGCGAAGCGAGCGTACTCCGAACTAAAACAAAGGAGGGGTAACGTGAAGAGAGACAGGCATCTGTTTACTTCAGAATCTGTTACAGAAGGACACCCGGATAAAGTATGCGACCAGATCTCAGATGCGATAGTCGACGCTATTTATGAGCGTGACCCGAGCGGCAGAGTAGCCTGTGAGGCCATGGTCACCACAGGCCTTGCAATGGTAGCCGGTGAGGTTACGACCTCCTGCTATGTAGAGATACCCAAGATCGTGCGCCAGACCATAAAGGAGATAGGCTATACCAATGCTATGTACGGTTTTGATTATCACACCTGCGGCGTGATCACTTCGATACAGGAGCAGTCACCGGATATCGCATTGGGTGTGGATACCGGCGGCGCAGGCGACCAGGGTATGATGTTTGGTTATGCCAGCAATGAGACAGAGGAGTTTATGCCGCTGCCGATAACCCTTGCGCATAAGCTGACCCGCAGGCTTACGGATGTGAGGAAGAAGAAAACCCTCGATTATCTGCGCCCGGACGGAAAGAGCCAGGTCACGGTTGAATATGAGGACGGAAGGCCGCGCAGGATAGAGGCCGTGGTAATAAGTGCCCACCATGACCACAAGGCAAAACTGAGTCAGATCAGGCGCGATATGAAGAGACTGGTCATAGAGAAGGTTATACCCAAGCGCCTGCTTGACAAGAATACCAAGATATATGTCAATCCAACAGGAAGGTTTGAGGTCGGCGGGCCCCAGGGCGACACAGGCGTTACAGGAAGAAAGATAATCGTTGATACCTATGGCGGTGTCGGCAGTCACGGAGGCGGTTGTTTTTCAGGGAAGGATCCGACCAAGGTGGACCGCTCCGCATCATATATGGCACGATATGTAGCCAAGAATATAGTAGCTGCCGGTCTTGCAGAGAGATGCGAGATCCAGCTAGCCTACGCCATCGGGGTCGCTGAACCCGTAAGTCTCATGGTGAATACAGGCGGCACCGGCAAGATAAGTGACAAAAATATCGTCAAGGCCGTCCGCGAGAATTTTGACCTTACTCCTCATGGAATAATAAACAGCCTTAGGTTGAGAAGGCCGATATACAAGCGCACAGCATGCTATGGCCATTTTGGCAGAAACGAAGAGGGCTTTACGTGGGAGGAGACGGATAAGGCAAAGGTGCTGGCCAAGAAAGCAAGGTAGCTTGGATCTTCATAACGTTAGAACACATAACTTACAACAGGACTAAGGAGAAACGATGAAATACGATATAAAAGACATAAGATTGGCAAAGAAAGGAAAACTGAGGATAGAGTGGGCTGCCAACGATATGCCGGTTTTGGCGCTTGTCCAGAAGAGGTTCAAGAAGGAGAAGCCCCTGCGCGATATCAGGCTTGCATGCTGCCTTCATGTCACCACAGAGACGGCAAACTTGATGATAGCCCTAAAAGAAGGTGGCGCCAAGGTTCTCTTATGCGCATCCAATCCATTGAGCACTCAGGATGATGTAGCAGCGTCGCTGGTCAAGGATTATGGTATACCGGTCTTTGCGATAAAGGGTGAAAACAATAAGACTTACTACCGCCATGTCGATGCAGCCCTGGATATAAAACCGCATATTACGATGGATGATGGCGCGGATCTGGTCTCTACTATACATAAGACAAGGACAGACCTCGCAGAATATGTGATCGCAGGGACAGAGGAGACCACGACAGGGGTCATAAGGCTTCGCAGTCTGCAGGATAAGGGGCTGCTCCTTTTTCCTGTTATGGCTGTCAATGATGCCCAGACCAAGCACTTTTTTGATAACCGTTACGGCACAGGCCAATCGACCATAGACGGTATACTGAGGGCCACCAACAAGTTGTTGGCAGGCAGCGTCTTTGTGGTATGCGGATATGGCTGGTGCGGCAGGGGTGTTGCCATGCGTGCCCACGGAGCCGGCGCAAACGTAATAGTTACAGAGACGGATCCGTTAAGGGCGCTTGAGGCAATAATGGACGGCTATAGGGTCATGCCGCTTAAAGAGGCGTCCAGGATCGGAGATATATTCGTCACCCTTACGGGTGATACAACCGTTATATCAGAGGAACATTTCAAATTGATGAAGGATAAGGCCATAGTCGCTAACTCCGGACATTTCAACGTAGAGATAGATATCCAGGCCCTGAAGCGAATGAGCAAGGGTGTAAGGAAGATACGCGATTCAGTGGAGGAGTTTCAATTAAAGGATAAGAGGAGGATCTATCTTTTGGGGGATGGCAGGCTTATAAATCTGGCAAGCGCAGAAGGTCACCCAGCCAGTGTTATGGATATGAGTTTTGCCAACCAGGCATTATCCGCTGAATATGTTGTGAAGAATTCTCATCTTCTGCAGAAAAAGGTATATGTTGTGCCCAAGGATATCGATGAGAACATAGCGATGCTAAAGCTTAAGGCCATGGGCATAAAGATAGACAAGCTTACCGCCCAGCAGAAGGAGTATCTTTCCAGCTGGGAACTTGGGACATAGGAGCGCAGCAGCTCTTTTAGGAGGATCTTATGGATCTTAAGGCTTATCTCGAGAAGATGGTGTACAGGAATGCGTCAGACCTGTATTTTAAGGCAGGTTCCCCGGCTTGTTTCAGGATAGATGATACGATCGTGCCTGTAGCGGCGGAGAAGCTCACTACTTTTGATGTTGATGAGGTTGTGAATACCATACTTACAGATAAGCAGAAGACGGATTTCTATGCCAACAATGAGTTTGATGGCGCCTACAGCGTATCCGGGCTTGGGAGGTTTCGTTTTAACATCTACATGCAGAGGAATACGGCAGCCGTCACCCTGCGTTCGCTTAAGATGGATGTACCATCTTTTGCCGAGCTGAATCTTCCTGTTGAGCTTATGCAGAGGCTCTCATCCCTGCACCGCGGACTTATACTGATAACCGGGTATGCGGGAAGCGGAAAGTCGACTACGCTGGCCTCTATGATAGATCACATAAACCAAAATGTACAAAAAAATATAATAACCATAGAAGACCCGATAGAGTTCATACACTCTGATAAGAAATCGATCATATCGCAGAGGGAGGTCGGTGTCGATACGAAGAGCTTCGGAAATGCGCTGCGCCACATTATTCGGCAGAGCCCTGATATCATACTCATCGGAGAGATACGCGACGTCGAAACCATGCAGATCGCTATAATGGCCGCGGAGACAGGCCACCTTGTGCTGAGCACATTGCATACTGTAGATGCTGTACAGACGGTGGAGAGGATTATAAACTTCTTTCCTGCCCCCGCCCACGCACAGGTCAGGATGCAGCTGTCCCTGTTATTAAAGGGTGTTGTATCTATGCGTCTTATACCGCGTTCCGATAAACCCGGGAGAATTCCGGCTTGCGAGGTAATGCTGGCCACGCCCACCGTAAGGAAGCTGATCATGGAAGGAAAGACCAATCAGCTTAGCACGGCGATAGAGAGCGGGGAGCATTATGGCATGCAGTCATTTAATCAGTCATTAAAGAAGTGGCTTAAGGATTCTGTGATAACCAAGGAATCTGCGCTTGCATTTGCATCCAATGCCGATGAACTCGAGCTTCAGTTAAAGGAGATACTGCCCGGCGGCGGCGTATAGCCATAGGCCTAAAGCCTAACACCCATAACCTAGTAAAAGGAGTTCCGATATGGCAGATATAAAAGAACTGTTGCACAATGCGGTTGACAAGGGTGCCTCTGACCTGCATATTACCGTAGGGCTTCCTCCTACCCTGAGAATAGACGGAGAGCTTGAGCCCACAGCCTATCCTGTCCTTAATCGTGAAGACATCAAGAAGATGGTCTATAGTATTCTAAATGATGAACAGAAGGTTAGGTTTGAGGCAGATCTGGAGCTCGACTTCTCTGTATATATCCCTGATGTCTCGAGGTTCAGGGTGAATGCGCATGTGCAGAAAGGTAATGTCGAGGCGGCTTTTCGTGTTATCCCGGTCAAGATAAAGACCGTGGAGGAGCTGGGGCTCTCGCCTGTTATCTCTTCCCTGGCAAGAAAGCCGAGCGGCCTGGTGCTGGTAACGGGCCCTACAGGCACAGGCAAGACCACGACACTTGCGGCTATGGTCGAGCTTATAAACACCGAGAGGAAAGAGCTTATAATCAGCATCGAAGACCCGATAGAATATATACATAACCATAAAAAGAGTATAATCAAGCAGAGAGAGATTGGTTCTGATACACATTCCTTTGCAAACGCCTTAAAACATGCCCTGCGCCAGGATCCGGATGTCATACTCGTGGGGGAGATGAGGGATCTTGAGACTATATCGACCGCTATTACCGCTGCTGAAACAGGCCACCTGGTATTAAGCACCCTCCATACGCCTGATGCTCCACAGACCATAGACAGGCTTATAGATATATTTCCTTCCCACCAGCAGGAGCAGATAAAGATACAGCTCGCGGGCTGCCTGGAGGGCGTGATCTGCCAGCAGCTCTTTCCAAGGAAAGAGGGCAAAGGGCGCGTAGGTGCCTGTGAGATAATGCTCGGCACCACTGCTGTAAGGAGCCTTATAAGAGAGCATAAGACAGAGCAGCTTTTGACGGTTATACAGACGAGTTCAAATGTCGGCATGATAACGATGGATAAGGCCATATTGAATCTGTGTAAAGATGGCATTATTGACAAAGAAGTAGCCATGTCCAGGGTAAAGGACCAGACGGAGTTCGCAAAGTTATGAAAAAGATAAAGACGATAGGTGTATTAACGAGCGGCGGAGATTCTGCCGGCATGAATGCGGCTGT
>JABMQS010000061.1 GCA_013202525.1 Candidatus Omnitrophota bacterium | reverse complement strand
CTGATTGTGTCTATATACTTTGCCTCACCCATAATATTATAGGCATAGTTTGAGGCAAAACAGTCTACCATCCATACTTCGCCCCATCCACTTACCAGGCCGGTTATCCCTGCTGCCTTAAGCTTTCGGCCTGCCTGCAAAAACTCATCCCAGGTCTTTGGCGGCTTCTCCGGATCAAGCCCGGCTTTTTCAAACAGGTCCTTATTATATAAGATCTGAATGCTCATTACGTCCATAGGGACGCCGTAAACACCCGGATCGACACCAAAATCATCATTTTCAAAGAACTCATTTACTGATACAGCTCTCCTGAAGAGGCTTCTTCTCCACTCGCCTTCGTCGGCATCCATGTAATCTGATAAGTTGAATACATGACCGGCCTTGATGAATGCAGCGAAATCCTTCTTCTCAGCAAGTATGCCGTATATATCAGGCAATGTCTTGGTATAGGCTGCCCCTCTTATCTTCTGCCTATAGACGTCTGAGGGCGCATATAACTCAAATTGGACATCTACGCCGGTCTCTTCCTTATACCTCTTTGCCAAGACCTCGAACGCCTTCTCCCTGTCTGTCATCCAGTGCCAGACCAGGACGCCTTTGCCTTTTGCTGTCTCGGGCTGCCTGGACGCGCATCCGGACACCGCAAATAACAATACACCTGCCACTACAGACGCGAGAAACCTTCTCATGCACCATCTTTTCTTAAAATACCGATTATTTTGCGCAAAGACTATCTTAACGCCAGTTGCTGGGCGGGGACTTATCTTTATTCTCCCAGATCTTTTTGAGCTCGTAATAGGACTTCTTTGGAATTCTTTTATTTACGCCGTCTTCTTTTTCAGGGCTTAAGGAGACTATACCCCACCACTCCTCGTTCATGTTGAGGTTGTCCTTTGCCTCTATGTCGTAATAGTAGGAACCATTGGACCAGCCTGCCTCTGTATTATGCACGGACCATTCGCCGGGGCGGTCAGGGCGGTACTTCCACCACTCATCGTTCCATTCAAAGACACACCCGCCGAGGGCATTTCCCTCTCCGGTGCCGGCATAGGTATTGGCCTCTACCTCAGACCAGAGGCTCTTTAAGAACAGGGCCTGGCTATCTTCATCAGGTTTCTTGAGATCGGCATTGTATGAATCACAGCCAAACTCGATAATTATACATGGCTTGCCGCATTTCGTCTTTAACTGGCGAAAGAGGCTTCCGAACGATTTGCCACGGTAGATGATTATGCCGACAAAGTCAAAATCAGGGCAGTACTCCTTTGCCACCTCTATGCTGCCCAGCTCGCCGTTACCAAAGCCTACGGGCCTTGTGGGGTCTACCTTCTTGACTATCTTGGCTAAATCATTGAGGAAGGAGTAGTATATCTTTGCCTTGGCAAGCTTCCTGTCGTAGCGGCTCTTTATGGCATCGAGCTCGGGCGTAGACCAGGGGTTTATCCTGCCGTCGAATGAGTAGTTTGCCTCATTACCCAGGACCCATGCCAGTATACCCGGGGTATCCTTATAGGTCTTGACCATCTGGTAGACCTCTTTCTTCATCCTGAGCTGGAATGCCGGGTCAGCATAGTTTGCATGAGGATAGTCCCAGAACCCAAGGCCATGCCCCATAAGGGTGTATATGCCGTAGTTGTCATAGAGATCCGAAGCCGCCTGCTTTACCTGCGACGGATTATCACCGGGCTCATAGACCCTGATGGTATTTATGCCAGCCTCTTTCATGAGCTTGCCATCGATCATCCATGGCTTTGCAGGATTGCCCCACCAGTTGTAGAGGTGATTTTCACCTACAGGCACAGGGCTGTAACACGCCCCCCTTACTATAAAGGGCTTTCCGTCTACAACCAGGACATCATCACCGCTTGAGTTCTTATTGATACTGATGCCTGGTGTGCTCTGGAATTTGTTAAGAAGAAAACCGCCTACGCCTAAAAGAGCTATCAGAACCAGCGCCAATGCGGCTATAGCGATACGCCTGTTTTTACTTATGCTTGTTTTCTTATCCATCATGTGGCTCCTTACGAAGCTTTCTTATTCGTAACTTATGTCGTCAAGGTATATTATGAAACCATCAGGATTGTCATCAGAGCTGGCTGAAAGACAGAAACCCCCGATAATATGGGATAGGTCCTTGCCTCTTAAGTCTATCTCAAACTTCTCCCACTCCTTGGTGAGCATGGCAGGGCCTATGCCCGCTGAATCTGAATCCGAGAATTCCCCGCTTAAGCCGCCCATCTTAAACTCGGAGATGATCTCGCCGCCCTTTTCGCCGCGTGCCCAGAAGACTACCTTTTTTGCGCCGCTTAAGTCAAAACCTGCCTTCTTTGAACCCCAGTTATTGGCCGGGTTCTGCCAGTATATGCCTATCCAGCCGGCACCCTGGGATTTGCGCGGGATATATTCCAACCTTAAGCAGCTAGTCCCGCTGTGCGGATTTATCATGCAGCGCTGATTAAGATTGATATCCCCGAAGTCTCCCATCCAGCCCGCAGGAATATAGTGATTATCCGGCGAGGCCTTGTCTGTGTAGACATTAAAGATCTTAAAGGTCCCTGTCTTATCCGGGGTCGTGCTTATCTCTTCAAGCTCCTCTATTACTATCTCCTGCTGCTTCTTTGCGCAGCCGGTCAAGGCCAAAGAGACTGTCAATACCGCCAAAATACCAAAAACTAACCCTTTCTTCATCATCTGCTGCCTCCTTTTTTGAATACTATATATAACTATAAGAAATATTAGTCTATCAGAATCTCATAATCCCGTCAAGAAAAATCCTCGCTTCGCCCGGATATTTTCTTACGCAGCTATTGCGGCAGCGAGTGAAAGCCGCTGTTTTCGCTCGGCGCCCTTATAATTATACGTTGGCAGAGGCAGTTTAAAGGAGCCTGTACTTACAAACTCCTTTATTGCTGCCTGTGTTAACGGGGTGCCGAAGACCCTCTCATAAAAGCTGTCTGTGTTCAATATCCTTTCGATCTCCTGGGCATCGACACCTGATATAAGCACCCTTGCCATACATACGAGCGGGGTTACTGGTATATAATCTGCAGTTATGCCTGGCGCAACACTGACCATATCTATATATCTGGGGTTCAGGTCAGCGTATGCCGGGAGTTCCTGATGCGATATAAGTATAAGCTGGCCTTCTACTTGGTCCGGTCGCAGCTGCGACAGAAGCCTTATCTTGCAATTAAGCAGTCTCTCAAGCTCCTTCAATGCCTCTGAGTCTTTATCATAGAGGCTCCTTACCACAGCATTCTGGTTCAAAGGTATGCTCGCATCATTTATACCTATTGTTCCTGTAGTATCTACCTTCAAGGCCTCACCTACTATACGGGCTGCTGCAACAGACTGCTCGAGTATCAAGCTCTGCTGTGTGTGTGCCGAGGCTGCTGCGGTCATCTCGTACTCAAGATTCTGCGCGGTTATGGTGCTAAGGTCTGTAGTCAGGTTTGTAAGATTGAAGTTTGCAGGTGGTGTGCCGGCTGAGGCAGATGCTAATTTTATCATTCTTGCGCCTTCGCATAGGCCTTCAGGTTCATAAGGCATAAGCTCTATCTGCTCATCTCTAAATGCTGGCTGTTTCCTCAGCCATTGCTTGTATCTTGAATTTACCAATATAATCCAACCT
>JABMQS010000060.1 GCA_013202525.1 Candidatus Omnitrophota bacterium | reverse complement strand
CTTTTAAGATATTTACTCTGATACCGTCTCTTTCACACAGGGACTTGAACTCATCTGCGTCACTGCCGGAACCAACCACCTCGCCATAATGCATTGGTATTGCGAGTTTTGGTCTTATCCTGAGGGCAGCCTGATGCGCCTCCCTGACATCCATGGTATACGTCCCGCCTATACAAAGAAGCGCTATGTCCGGCTTGATATCATCCATCTCAGGTATAAGATCTGTATCACCCGAGTGGTATATCCTGCCTTCCGGTGTATCTATTATATAACCTACCCATTGCCTGGGCTGCTGATGAAACTGCTTGTTTGTATTATAGGCTGCAACTGCCTTTATCTTGATGCCCTTGATATCGACTTCCTTGCCGGGGGAGATCTCTGTTATATTGCCAAGTGCAACGGCGCAGTCGGCAGGGGCAACGATTACTGTATCATTCCCCTTGATCTTCTTTATATCCCCGGGCGAGCAGTGATCGTAATGCTGGTGTGTAATAAGTATGATATCAGCAGGCGGGAAATCTATGAGATTGTAGGGGTCTATATAGATCAGCGCGTCACCGGAATTGATCATAAAGCTGGCATGCCCCAGCCATCTTATATGTTCTGTCATCTGCTGACTCCTTTTCCTGAAATTACCAAAGACACCATCCTGCCGCAACCCTCACCCTCCCGTCGGAATGAGAAGGAATCTGCGGCATCGCAACAGGTACACACCCCTGAATCATGAATATTATCTGCCCGGACACCTTTATCTTTTAGCTGGGCAATATTGGCGCCGACTATATCGAGAAGGTACCCTGACTCTGAAAGCACGACGTGGCCATCAAAGAACTCTGCCCTCTGTTTATCTACCTTATAACAGCACTTTCTTATCGCCGGCCCAAGCAGCGCCTTTATGCTATTTGGTTCAGAACCAAAATCCTTTCTCATCAGATCAAGAAGTGCGGATGCAATGCCAAGATGCGTGCCTCTCCAGCCGGCATGGGCTATGCCGATTGCATTATGCACTGGATCATATATTGATAGTGGCAAGCAATCAGCTGAAAGCATGGCCAAAGCCATCCCGGGGGAATCGGTGATGAGGCCGTCAACACCTGGCAGGATCCGCAGAAGCTTTTTCCCGTTCTGCGCAGAATCGGAAAGGTCAGCCCTTGCTAAGGCGCTGCCATGCACCTGCTCCGGAAAAAACAAGCCGGACTCCGCTACGTCAAAGATGTCCTTATTTTTTAGAAAATCGCACAATCGTTTATAGGCTTCGGGGAAAGAACTGTCAGGGGCTGCCTTAAGACTAAAATCCTGTCTCTGCCTGCTGTACAATGCAAAGGTGCAGGCCCCAAGAGGGTAAACGATAAACGGGTCTTTAGTCTCCATCCATAAATCTTTTCATAAACTCAAGGCTTATAACCAGGTCCTCGGGGGCGTGTGGCTCTATGGTAAAGACAGGGCCTTCTCCACGTTTCTCGATCTCCGCAAAAAACTCCTCGAAGTTTATAGAGCCTGTCCCAAGCGGCAGATGCGCATCCTCGTCGCCATTATTATCTGAAAGGTGGACCTCTTTTATAGATCCCTGGGGATAACCCTCTAGCGCTCTTTTCCAGCCATCGGGATTAAAGGCATGGTGATGGGCCACATCAAAACAGGCGCCAAAGTAAGGATGCGCCTTTAACAAGGCACCTACCGCCTTCGTTGAGTCATCCAGGGAATTCTCTATATAGATAGATATCTTTCGCTTCTGGGCATCCTGGCTCACGTCCTCCAGGATCGCCATTGAGTTATCGAGCCACTTCTTGAAGTGTTCCCTCATGAAGACCGGTTCGTAGTGGCTGTGGAGTACCATACTGTCGGCCTTAAGCTCTGTGCAGAGTCTCAGGGCATCCGTAAAACGCTCCAGGGTTATCTGTTTTATCTTCTTGTCCGGGCTACCCGGGTTTAGATCCATGAATGGGCCATGGATCTTTCTGGAGAGGCCGGATTTATCAAAAGCACTATTTATGCGCTCTATACACTCCGGACGCGGATTATCAACAAAGTCAGAAATTATATAGATCTCTGCATTCATCTTCAGGGTGAGAAATTCATCAAGCCGGTCGAGCAGCCTGAAGATCGGAGCATGTATATATATGTTTTTCCTGGGTATGATCATCTTATCTCTGCCTCATATATATGGATCGTATATCATTAAACATCCTTATGCATTCCCCTGTCATATAATCCCGGTATGTCCAGTCACAACCCGCAAAAGAGCTGTCCTTGTAGCATAAGGTCATCTCCGCGTATATTCCATTTTTCAGGTATATCCTGTGGTAGTAATCCTTGGTCGAGGCAAGAACAAGTTTCGCCTCTGTGATATATCCCGGGTCAATATTTACCGGACGGGACGGATCCTTTATTCCTTTAAAGAGGCTCTTCTCCAGCTTGTTGGTGGTCAGTTTTATCTGCGCAAGGCGAGCGGGATCGATGAGCCTTTTAAAACTCATAAAGCGCCTCTTTAGGCCCTGCCCCATCTCCTTCTGATAATAATCTGTGGAATCAAAATCTATGAGCTGGCTGATAAAATCTATCGGTCCAAATAACCTCTTAAGAGCCTTTGCCGTCTTAGAGAAACGCTCTTCGGATGAGGTTATTATGCCTGCAATCAACTTTACGGGGCGCCATTTTACAATACTGCCCATAGCTCCTACAAGGTCTTTACTTCCCAGACCTCTCTGTCAAGTATGTGGGCTATATGATCTATCTCTGCTATGGAGCTCTCGATAACTTTCTTGAAATGCTCCGCGTGCTCATAAGACTGCTCTATATCATAAAGGCGGCCTGCCATGCCTTTTAATTCAAGATACATCTTCTTCAGCTCAAGCGCGTGGCGGTAATTGCAGAATTTGTTCTTCAGGAACTCCCTTAGTTTTTTGCCGTCTCCGCGCCTCATACTGGTTACCTCTATGCCCATGCCGGGATAATATCCGACTTCGGAGCGCCTTGCGATACGCGCAACCCTGCCTTCGGCTAAGATCACATCCTGACCTTGTGAT
>JABMQS010000059.1 GCA_013202525.1 Candidatus Omnitrophota bacterium | reverse complement strand
CGCAGATCCACCCTGCCCCCTCTTGCCCCAAGGCGTAAGATCTCCGCGCCCCTGGCTGACAAGAGCTTCTCTTTTGCCTTTGATGCCCTGCCTGTGGCTGCGATTATGACCCTGCCCGGTGAAATTTTTCTATTCAATATACGCGCGTTCGCAGAAGTCTTCAGCATGCTATCAACGACTATCTTTACAGGCTGTCTGCGCGAGGCGCGAATGCTGAGTAAAGGATCATCTTTTATTACGGTGTTTATCCCGACCATAATAGCATCGTTTCGGCTGCGTATCTTCTGCACCATTGCGCGGGAGGCATCTGAGCTTATCCACTTTGAATCGCCTGTCCTGGTAGCGATCTTTCCATCGATGCTCTGGGCAAGTTTTAATGTAACAAACGGCCTTCTTCGCTTCATCGCATCTATAAAGTGTTTGTTTAAGGCCTCTGCCTCTTTCCTGAGGATGCCGAAGGCCACCTTGATTCCCCTCTTTCTTAGTGTTCTAAAACCGCGGCCGTCATTTGCGGGATTGGGGTCAGCCATCGCGGCAATGACCTCTCTTATGCCGGAGGCCATGATCGCATCTGTGCACGCAGGCGTCTTGCCAAAGTAAGAACACGGCTCAAGTGTAACATAAAGGGTTGCCCCATCACTCCTTTTGCCTGCCTTTTTAAGGGCTATCGCCTCCGCGTGGGGGCCGCCAAAAGACTTATGGTAGGCACTGGCAATGACCCTGCCGTCTTTT
Source organism: Candidatus Omnitrophota bacterium (assembly GCA_013202525.1). Lineage (GTDB taxonomy): Bacteria > Omnitrophota > Gorgyraeia > JABMRG01 > JABMRG01 > JABMQS01. The sequence continues at coordinate 2,142 of JABMQS010000059.1, read as the reverse complement.
ACTATAACGCATCCTACCATCGGGTTCGGAGATACCTTGCCCGCGCCTTTTCTGGCAAGGGCTATGGCAATGCGCATAAACTTCTTATGTGGATTATTAGTGGTCTTTTTCATATGCGTGTGAGTATTACTTCCGGCGGCGGGACTTAAGCGCTTCTACATAGGAATATGGCATGCCAACCTTACCCATAAGCACCTTGCCCTTTATCATACCGTGACAGTCGGAACCGCCGGTAATAAGCAGGTTGTGCTCTTTAGCGTAGGCCTCATAGTAGCTTGAAACAGGATTTCTGTGTTCTAAGTGATATGCCTCCACACCCTCTATTCCTGATTCCAGAAGGACAGTCATAATGGCGTCAATCCTATTCAGGCCGGGGTGCGCAATAACCGGGATACCCTTTGCATCTTTTATCATATCTACAACCTGCCTGGCTGAATACCTGAAACTTGACACGTAACAAGGCCCACTATCGCCGATATATTTTTTAAATGCTTCACGCCATGAGGGGATGAGGCCCTGCTTCTCCATATACTGGGCGATATGCAGTCTGCTTATGGATATATCCCCTGCAAACTTTATAACATCCTCGGCATCTATATCAAAACCATGCTTGTTAAGCAGCTCCACCATCTTGTGCACTCTATGCTTCCTGTCATCCCTGATCTTTCTTAAGGCTGCCTTTAGTTTTTCATCCTTATAATCTATAAAATAGCCGAGCATGTGCAGCTCCTTGCCGTTCTCCTCGGCGCTGACCTCAACTGCAGGTATCACCTCAACGCCGCATGAGTTACCCGCGGAGATCGCCTCTTCCAGGCCATCCACGCTATCATGGTCTGTAATAGCCACGCATGAGAGGCCTGCTTCCTTTGCGCGCCTTATGGCTTGCTCCGGAGTGAAAGAGCTGTCGGAATAGGTCGTATGTATATGGAGATCAGCTAGCCTTTCCTGCACCTGAGCCCCTCTCTTTCTTGCTTATCTTATCCAGTATGCCGTTGACAAACTTGCCGGAGTCCACATCGCCGTACTTCTTGGCAAGATTTACAGCCTCATTGATAGATACCTTTGGCGGAATATCATCAAGGAATAAAAGCTCAAAGCAGGCCATACGCATTACATTCCTGTCGATAACAGCCATGCGTTTAAGCTCCCAGTTCTCGGCATAGGACGTTATGATGCTGTCTATCTTGCCTATCTTATCCAGCACGCCGTTTACAATTATGTTCGCATACTCCTGCACAGAACCCTCTATCTGCTTTGTGCCATCCTTCTGGTCCTGCCAGAACCCCTCAAGCAGGTCGCCGGCATCTTCCTTTCTGATGTCCACCTGATAGAGAAGCTGTAATGCAAGCTCTCTCGCCTTTGTCCTCTTTCTCATCTCTTTATTTCGCTCAACAGGTTTACCATCTCAATAGCAGCAAGTGCCGCATCATTACCCTTGTTGCCTTCTTTTGCCCCTGCACGCCCTATTGCCTGCTCCATGTTATCGGCGGTGATCACACCGAATATTGTGGGGACGCTCGAATCAAGAGCAACACGCGCAACACCCTTTGCAGCCGCGGCAGCGATATAATCAAAGTGCGGTGTTTCGCCGCGTATAACCGTGCCCAGGCATATGACCGCGTCATACTTCTTTGATAAAGCCATCCTCTTTGCTACCAGCGGTATCTCAAAGGAACCCGGCACCCACGCGATCTCTATCTCCGACTCCTTGGCGCCATGGCGGGTCAGGGTGTCGACGCAGGCCTCAAATAGCTTCTTGGTTATAAAGTCATTAAACCTCGAAGCTACTATACCGAATTTTTTACCCTTTGCAATCAATGTACCTTCCAAAGTCTTTACCATCCCATCCTCCTTTTTTTAAAGGCTACACCTTGTCTAAGGCGTGGCCGAGCTTCTCTTTTTTGGTCTTCAGATACCTGCGGTTTTCCCTTGTGGGGCTTACCTCTATCGGTATCCTGTCGGTGATCTGCAGCCCATGCCCCTCTAGGCCTATTATCTTCTGCGGATTATTGGTAAGCAGCCTTATCTTTCTTAAGCCCAGATCGACAAGTATCTGTGCCCCGATACCATAATCCCTCAGGTCAGCATCAAATCCCAAGGCATTGTTGGCCTCGACCGTATCCAGGCCCTTATCCTGCAGGT
>JABMQS010000058.1 GCA_013202525.1 Candidatus Omnitrophota bacterium | reverse complement strand
GATGAAATTCGTGCATACAATTTACGCTCCTTCGCAGTCGCCTAAATTGTGCACTCATTTCATTATACCACAACTCCTTCTTTACGCAAAAGTCTCATTTTTGTGCGGGTGCCTCTTGCGAAACCACCTATAGCGCCGTCAGATTTGACTACGCGGTGGCATGGCACCACTCCTGAATAGGGATTTTTGTTTAAGGCATTGCCCACTGCGCGGTAGGCCTTGGGCCGGCCTATTGCCACTGCCACCCACTTGTAGCTGCGCACCTGGCCCTTTGGTATCTTCTGGGCCTGCCCATACACCGCCCTCTGAAAAGCCGTAAGGGACGTACCATGAGCACGGGTACCCATGCTCATGGTACGTCCCTTACCGGAAAAAGTCATGGATTGCTTCTGCTGCCTTACCATCTATCATCTTTACCTTTTTCAGGTCTTCGATGTCAGCCATCTTTATCTCATCCAGTGAACCAAAATGCCTGATAAGAGAGGCCTTTCTTTTTGGGCCTATACCTTCTATATTGTCGAGTTCAGAGACTGCCGTCTCTTTCCTGCGCAGCAGCCTGTGATAATCTATAGCGCAGCGGTGCGCCTCATCCCTTATCCTCTGTACAAGCAAAAGCGCCCCTTCAAACCTGCCCAGCGTCAACGGTTCCTTAGACTCTGACGCAAATATCCTGTCAGGCCCCTTGGCGATACTTATCACCGGGATCCTCCAAAGCTTTAGGCTGCGCAGCTCCTTCTTTGCTGCCGCAAGGTGGCCTTTTCCCCCGTCTATTATGATAAGGTCCGGCAGGACAACGGGCCCATGCCTGTATCTCCTTGAGATGATCTCACGCATCATGCTGTAGTCGTCTATAACGTTTACTGTCTTTATCTTAAACTTGCGGTACTGGCCGGTATTAGGCCTTCCATCCTTAAAAGAGACCAATGACCCGACTGCTTCCTTGCCGCTTATATTCGATATATCAAAGGCCTCGATCAGAGAAGGCGGTTTTGTAAGCTTTAGGATCGCGCGCAGCTCTTCTATCTGCACAGAGGGCGCAAGGCTCGTTCTTGCCTTAAGGCCTGTCCCTTTAATGTCCGGCACCTTTGCATCATAATGGCCTACAACGGAGAGCGCCTTTATCCTGTCCCTTATCATCGCGGCCCTCTCGAAGTCCTTGCTCTCTGAGACCGTCTTCATCTGCTCAGCTAAAGACCTCAAGAGCTCCTCCCTCTCACCGTCCAAAAAGAGTCTGAGCTCCTTAACGACCCTGAGATACTCATCCTTCCTGCTCTTATCAACGCATGGCGCAAGGCACTGGCCTATATGAAGATTCAGGCAGGACTTACCAGGCACCTTTACGCATGTCCTTAAAGGAAAGAGCCTTCTCATAGACATCAGCGCCTTCCTCAGTAACTTGGCATCTGTGTAAGGGCCAAAATAGAGAGCGCCGTCGTCTTTGGGCCTCCTTGTAATAAAGAGACGCGGATACTCCTCATTAACAGTGAGCTTAAGCCTCGGGTAGGATTTATCATCCTTCAGAAAAACATTGTACCTGGGCTTATGCCTCTTTATAAGCGCTGCCTCAAGAAGCAATGCACTCGACTCATCAGGGGTGAGTATATGGTCCACGCCGGCCGCGTGCTCTATTAGGGCCTTCTGCTTTGGCCCTGCCTGCCCTGTAAAATGGCTCTTGAGCCTCTTTCGGATAAAAGCGGCCTTTCCTATATATATGATACTGCCGTCTTTATCCTTAATAAGATATACCCCGGCATTGTTGGGGCTCTTGTTTATCTTCTCTTTAAGATCCATGTCCTAAGCTCCCTGGCCTCCTCTACCCTGAGCAGCTGGCAGAGCAGGAGGTATAGAATGGCTGAGGTGATAATGGTCAAACCCAATCTAAATATCGAAGCGAATAATACGCCCTGCGCAAATACATTGCCTAAGTAGATATAGAACCTAGACGCAAAGATCCCCATAAGCACCGAGGCCGTTAATATCCTGGCAAAAGAACCCATGATGTTCTTTTCACCTATGCCGCCTATCTTCTTGCGCAGTATCAGAAACAAGACAGTGCAGTTGAATATGCCGGATATGGAATTGGCAAGGGCTATTCCCCCGATCTTAAGCGGAAACATCAAAAGCAGGCTCAGGACGATATTAAGCACCAGAGAAAATGCCGCCACCTTCACCGGTGTCTTTGTATCCTGCATAGAGTAGTAGCCATTGACAAGTATCTTTATACAGCCATAGGACAGAAGGCCCCACGCGTAAAAGAATAGCGCTGAGGAGGTTATCATAGTAGAGTACGCGCCGAATGCGCCTCTCTGAAACAATGTCCTGGTTATGGGCACAGACAGCGCTATAAGCCCCGCGCTGGCAGGAAGCAGTATAAACGACACGCTCCTTAGAAGAAAGTTAAGGCTCTTCTTGAAGTTCTCCATGTCCCCCTTTGCCATATGCCCTGAAAGCGTAGGAAGCGCTGCCTGGGCCAGCGCAAAGGCAAAGACAGCCAGGGGGAACTGCCATATCCTGCTTGAGAAATGGAGCGCTGCGATCGCGCCCGCACCGACAATGCCGCCGAGTGAAGCCAGCATGGTGCTTATTATGATATTTATCTGGTATATTCCGCCACCGAAAACGCGCGGCACAAGAAGCCTGCCTATCTTTTTCACCTCGGGGTCTAAAAACTTCCTCTGGTCAAGGACAAGGCCCCTTCGCAAAAGAGCGGGTATCTGTATGAGAACCTGAAGCAGGCCCCCGAATAGAACGCCCACCACAAGCCCTTTGACATCCCCGCGCCACAGAAGCATACAAGTTATCAGAGATACGTTGAGCATAGACATGCCAAACGCCGGGGCCGTAAAGTGCTTTACAGAGTTTAAGACACCCATGCCGTAGGCGGCAAGGCCTATCAGTATAAGGTATGGAAATAGCGCCCTGGTCAACGCAACCGTGACATCGAGCTTTGTAGGATCCTCGAGAAAACCGAATGCAATGACTATCACAAGGGGCTTGGCAAGGATAAAACCTGTAATGGTCAGGGCACTCAAGACAAGCAGTGTAACATTGAGGAGTATATTTGCCAGCTCCCAGAAGCGCTTCTCACCTTTTTTGGCGAGCTCCTCAACCAGCACAGGAACGACCGCGGCATTGGCAGCGCCCTCGCCTATGAGATCCCTCAGGATATTGGGTATCCTGAAGGCCACCACAAAGGCCTGTGCATAGAGGCCTGTGCCGAAAAAGGCCGCGAATATGATATCCCGCGCAAAACCCAATATGCGGCTTACGAGAGTCGCGAAACCAATGATACCTGCTGATCTTGCTATTGATTTATTGCTTGACATCAATATTCCGTCTGTGTTATATTGTTCACACTTCAAACTTCAAACAACCGTTTTCCGGAGGATAATATGCCAAATCTATCTGCAGCAAAAAAGAGTATCAGGCAAGACAAAAAGAGGCGCCTGCGAAACCTCACTATAAAATCAGAGCTGAAGACCCTTACCAAGAGATTGGAAAGCCTCATAAAGGATCAGAAGATCGATGAGGCGAAAAAAATGCTCTCCGTCGTCATGTCAAAACTGGACAAGGCGGCGAAGAAGAATATCCTCAAGCCTCACACCGCAAGCCGCAAAAAGTCCCGCCTTTCCCGCGCCGTAGGAAAGACCAAAAAATCTTAAAAACCCACTAAACTGTTGGATAGCCGGGACATTCCTGTCTCGGTTTCTGCATGCGGGGTTAAAAACCCCGCCTATCCAAGTGGCGAATCTTTTCAGCTTGAGAGCTTTGCTACAAGCATCTCAAGCATTGTGCCTGCCTTTACCGGGCTCCTCTTTAACATAAGGTCGGTCTCAAGGACTGCATTGAGATGGCCTCTTAGCTCTCCGGCAGAGAAGTTCTGCGCCTGAGGGATGAGCCTGCTCAAAACATAGCTTCCAAGCTTAAGGTAAGAGGACATGGCCTCCTTAGAAACCCTTTTGGCGAGCATCCTCTTTACGGTTATGAGCCTGAGGATGTGCCAGCTGAGCAGGCCTACGATCTGAAAGGGCGTGTTTCCGGAACCAAGCAGCCTGCTTAATATCCTAAGGGCGCTCTTTGTATCCTTATCATTGATAGAATCCAGAAGCTTGAATGTAGAACCCTCCGGAGGCGCCTGGCAGAAGGCGGCTATATCATCCTCGGTAACGGTCTCTCTGCTGCCTGTAAAGACCGATACCTGCTCTATCGTAGAAAGAGCGCACCCTGCTTCACCCTGCGCCGCCTCAAAAATGAGCCTGGCGCCCTGTCTGTCTATTCTCTTCTTGCGGGCCTTAAACTCCTTTACTATCCACGGCAGCATCTCATCCTGGCCGAGCTTTTCAAAGTCAATGACCCGTGCATGCTTTAAGAGCGCTGTACTAAGCTTATCATTTTTTAGGGGGAGGGACCTGCTGAATAGGACAAATACGCTGTTGCTGTTGTCAGGGCGCTTTAGATAAGCGATCAGGCCTGCCTTTTCTGACTCGGGCATAGACTCCGGATCCTTAAGCACCACCAATTTCCTTGTACCGGTCAGCGTGATACTTTCGAGTGAGCCGATGATCTCCCTTGCGCTCGCCTGCTTTCCATAATAGGATTCGTAATTGAGTATATCGGGATTGGCCCCCAGGAGTTTAGTCCTTAGCTTATCCAGCGAGAGCTGCTTCCTGAAATCGTCCTCTCCTGTAAATAGATAAACCCCGCCAAGTGAGCGGGGCTCTGTTTTGGTATTTTGAATAATCACCAGACGTCTATTGTCCTGTCTACGACCCTTCGCGCCAGATCGCTTATGGCTTTTACAATAGCGCTCTGTTCGCTCTCATACTGAGGGCCAGACGTATAGAAGTAAGCGCTTCCTGCAAAACCCTTCTCCTGCCACATGACCTTATTCTCTTTCACATCTGTGTACTTCATGTCAACCATGATAACGATGCGGTACTGCTCTACGTTGTCATCGTAGTCATACTTTACAGGCTCTCTCCTGAAGTCTACGAGAGAACCCTCCAGGATAACATTGGCATACTGCTTCTGGGACACCTTGAGGTAGCCATCAAAGAGAAATTTATCCCTTATGGCGTCTGTCACATCTATCTCGAGGCGTGGATAATAGGTCTTGTACCTGTGTCTATCGGAGACCTCATCGGTGATCGGTATCCTGTTTGGAAAGTCGGCTATATAAATATTTTTTATGTGGGCAGGCAAAAGCGAACGCGTAGTATATCCGCAGCCGGTAAAAAGTGCCGCTATCAAAAACACGGTAATGACCTGAGATAACAGGCGCATGTGGCGGGTCACTCCTTCTTTTTCTTCTTATTGAGCCTCTTCTCCAGGACCTGGATCCTCTCAAGGGCCTGAGGCGCTACTGAAGAGCCCTTAAACTCCTCTACGATCTTATTGTAGTATATATAGGCGGACTTGCGCTTTCCGGTGCGTTCGTAAAACCTGGCGGTCTTAAAATAGGACTCGGCCCTCTTCTCCTTAAGCTCTTTCTTCTGCTCCTTTGCCTTTTTGGCCAGTTCGCTGTCAGGGTTCTCCCTGACAAAAGACTCAAACTCCTCTATTGCCTGATTGGTCAGCCTCTGGTCATAGCCGCTCTTTCCTGAAGCAGTAGAGGCGCAAAGGGCGACCTGAAATTTCGCCTCAGGGGCCATGTCACTGCTGGCGTAATCCTCAACTATCTTCTGAAATGCCTCCCTCGCCTCCTCGTAGAACTCAAGCTTCTTGTAGAGCTCGCCTATCCGGTATTGGGCCTCGGGAGCATACTTGCTGTAGGGCGCATTGGAGACAACCTTCTTGTAGACGTCTATGATCTGCTCGGGCATGGGTTTGAACGACATGCCCAGAAACTTCGTCTTATCGCCGCTATATAGTTTTTCGCCTATATCAAACTGCCTCTCTATTATCTCATCCACCCTGTTGGTAAAGGGGTATTTGTCTATGACCTTCTGGTACGCCTCAACAGCGACATAGAGGTGGCCCATATTCTCGTAACAGCGGCCTATATAGAACTGCGCCTCAGAGGCGGTCTCTGAGAGCTTGTAGTATTTTATTATCTTCTTGAACTCCCTGAGCGCCTTCTTGTAATCCTTTGCCTCGTAAAAATCCATGGCATAGAGCAGCTGCTCCTTGGGCGTATCCTTGGGCGCGTACTTGGGGTTTACCCATTTCTTGGTCTGCGGTGTCCATACCCAATAGGCAAGGACCGGCTCTGCCAGGAACGTTAAGGCTGTTATAATAATAACTAATATAAGTGTTATTCTAGAAAACATACAGCTATGCGACCTCTTTTTGGGGTTTTCCATAGGTAGTTAATATAACACTACGCATATATTTTGTCAATATTAAATGTGGGAAATTAAGAGACGATTCTACTCACGTAAAATGCGGGATGCTCATGAAAGGGTGTCTGTGATTATCTGTTTGGGACTAGTTCAGGCTGAGACTGTCTTCGGAGCAGGTGATTTCGAGATAAAGGAGCCTAACTGTTTTTTGTCCTCCTCTGTCATGTCCATAAACTGGACACCTACATCGTACTGGCTGCTGCGCGGAATCTTGCGTATCCAGGCCACTTTAGAAATTGCCTTTATCGGGCGTGAAAAAGACGGGACGGATGCCTCGACTAGAAGGCGTGTAAAGATTGAGAGAAACTCATTCGAGGTAAATCTTACACCGCCGGTGCTTATGTCTTTGGTGAGTGTTCCTGAATATGTCTCAATAGTACGCTGTATATCCTTAAACTGCAAAGGAACCCGTGCGCCTACTCTCGGAAACCTTCTCCTTTCTTTGACATAAGACATCATATTTATACTCCTTCCTTTAAACCTTTTTCTGTGTGATTTTATTATAACACTATGTATATATGTTGTCAAGGCAAATTTAAAGTTTTTTATAAAATTATTTAAAATGTTCTTTTAGCACATAACCTGCAAAAGACCTGCCCCTGTTTTTACACCTCTATGTTGTTGTCAGTAAAAACACTACCACGAAATATGGGGCTTTTTACCTCTTTCTGGCAAGTGCGAAAATCATAATATAATAGACTGCAATGGCATAGATGGGTATCCTTTGGACAGTAAAATGGCCAAGGGGAATTACGGCAAAAAATGCCGCTATCTTTGTGAAAATAAGGAGTAAAATATGCAATAAATACGCAATATATGGCGCTGCTATTGCCAGAAAAGCACCCGATATGACCAACCATATCCCGCATAGCAAAACCGCGCCGAGTAACGGGACTATAAAGATATTGGCAATGATAGAAATGGGTGAGACTATCTTAAAAAAATAGGCAGTAAGCGGTGCAATGCCGATAAAGACCGCCAAAGATGCAAAGGCGATCTTTGAGATATAACGGGCAATAGGGTTTTTGGTACCGGTCTTAAACAAGGACTCCAGCTTTGGAGTCAGATAACATATGGAGAAGACACAAGCAAACGAAAGCATGAAACCGGCGGCAAATATCTGCATGGGGTTTACCAGAAGCATTATGATCCCTGCCAGGGAGAGGCTTGAGTATATATCAAAATCCCTTTCTAAAATATTTCCGAGCAGGTATATGATGATCATTATCGTTGCCCTGATTATCGGCGGTCTCGAGCCTGCCAACACCGCGTATACAAGTAGAAAGAGTATCAACAATATGCTCGATGGCCTGCGGGCTATCCTCATAAGCCTCAGGATGAAAAAGAGTATTGCAGATATTATAGCAACATGCAGTCCGCTTATCGAAAGCACATGGACCGTGCCTGTCTTTATAAAATCATCCTTCAGGTCTTTTGGCACAGCGGACCTTTTGCCGATAAGCATGGCATTTAATACGGCCCCGTCATAACTATTCAGGTATCTGTTTATTATGGCCCCTATCTTCTGTCTCGCGTCATAGATAGTTCTCCTTATGCCGACGGACCCTGGGGGTATTACTGTGATATTATCGTCGTCTCTTACATCTATCAATGTGCGGATACCCTTTGTCTTGAGATATCGGCTGTAATCAAATTTCCCGGGGCTGGCGGCTTTTGAAGGGGCCTTTAACTTACCGCAAAGCACAATGATGTCTCCAAAAGAGTAGTCCTTATCGTTATCCCTTATCTCTAACCTGCAAAGGCCGCTTAAGCCTGCCCAGGCGGCCTTGTTCTTATAAGCAGATGGTTTAAAAACAAACGAACAACGCCTTTTGCCCCAACGGCTCCAGCGATATTCGGGCGATGATCTTACAATACCTTTTATATAATATTCCGCTGGCTCTTCTTTTAAAAGGCGGGTTATGTCGTCGGGAGGAAGATAATTATAGTTGATGTAGGATGCAGCGCCAAGGATAAGAACCAGCAGGCTGCATATGATATAAAAGATGAGATTTCGTTTATTTTTAAAGCAGAAAAAAGTTATAAACAAAAATGCCGCCAGAATAATGGCAGCAGTAAATGGTATGGGCACGTGACGGGCAAAGGCTATGCCCGCTATAAGAATTACAAATGCTATAGGAAGCGGCTTGTTCATATTATTGCTGCCCGGTCCTGATGCGGTCCTTTATCTTCTCATACTTCTTCGGGCCTATGCCCTTTACCTTCATAATATCTTCAGGCAGGCCAAAATCGCCGTTTTCCCGTCGATAATCTATTATTCGCTGCGCAAAATTAGGGCCTATGCCGGGAAGCCTGGTAAGCTGAAACCTGCTTGCTGTATTTATATCCACGATCCTTTGGCCTGCTATCGCCACTCTGGCCGCCTCTGTTTCTCCGGCGCCGGCTATCTCAAACCTCTTGCCTGTTGACTTTGCATAATATGAGACCGCAACAATGCAAAAGACCGCGAAGATCAATGTTATCGTGACTACCTTTTCTGTCCTGGACATAATTTATCAAGCCTTACGAATCTAAAACCTTTTTCCTTTAAAGTCTTTATAAT
>JABMQS010000057.1 GCA_013202525.1 Candidatus Omnitrophota bacterium | reverse complement strand
GCAGAGAAGATGCTGTCCTACCTGGATAACTTTAGGGATATAGTAAACCATGGCAAACCGGAGAGGAAAAAGGAATTTATCAGAGCTTTTGTTAAGAGTGTGGTTATGGATCCGGAGAGCAAGCAGGGCAGGATAGCGCTTTACACTAAGCCGTTATCTGGTATAATAATGGAGAATAAGCAGTGCGAACAGACAGAGGAAATAGTCTATCAGAATTGAAGGAGACCCGCTGGGGTCACCACATTTTGTGAGCACAATTGGTAGACAATCGATAAAATATTGCAATATTTGAAAAGGGCTTTCTTGCCAACGATGGCCCTTTTTACTGCAACGCCTTTTCCCGCAAGCTATTATGTAAAATACCTGCACAGAAAACTTTCTGCTATATTTTTCTCTTCTGCCATTGACTTTCGCCATATATAGTGTATATTTGTTATAGTATCAAGGGGAGGAGTTTTCATAACTCCAAATACATAAAGCTTTTAATAAGGTTGTAGCTGGTCTCAAAAGGGGAGAAGACCAAGCAATGGTGTATATTAAGAAAGCATTAGTCTTAATAGTGGCACTTTCTTTAGTTACAAGCAATGCTTATGGCTATGGAGGTGCTACGCTTTTTAAGCAGAAGTCCCATGCCCAGCGATATCTTGCAGACGAGGCCCAGAAGGATCGTGCAGATATCGTGGCCTCACCTTCAGCCCTGGGCATATCCCAAAATCTTGGCCAGGTAGTGGAGTGGCATAAAGCAGATGCAGGCGCAGACAAGCTGGTCATACATATCCAGGATCACCACACAGACCCCATAGCACAGCTCAACATAGCAGGTATCATGGGTGAACTTCTTGTGCAGGACAATGTCGATCTCTTCTGTCTCGAAGGCGCATCCAAGGAGCTGGACTCTTCCTTTTTTGACCAATTTACCAATAAGCACGTAAAAGAAAAGATAGCAAAGGCCTTTTTGCAGAAGGGGCTGTTTACAGGCGCAGAGTATTATAAGATAACCCATGACGATATCTATGTTGATGCAAGGGGCGCTGAAGACAAGGCCCTCTACCTTAAGAATCTCGCTTCATACAAAAAGAACCAGCCAGGCAAGGAAGAGCGCCTAAGACAGCTCGCAAGCATAACCAGGGCGCTAAACCAGCTAAAGCAGGAAGCATACTCGAAGGACCTAAAGAAGATAGATGCTGTATCAACAGGCCACGCCTTAAAACAGATAGGGCTTCCTGAGTACCTAAAGACTCTTGCGCAATACGCCAAAAAGACCAAGACAGACATGTCTGCATATAAAGACCTGAAGGATTTCCTCATTCTGCTCGACGAAGAAGAGGAGATAAATTTTCAAAAGGCAGAAGAGCAGAGAGAGTCTCTGATAAAGGCCCTCACAAAGACCCTAAAGGAAGAGGAGCTCGAGGGCTTAGTAGTAAAGAGCCTGAACTTTAGGCTGAGCAAGATCTCAACAGAGGCATTCTACGCCTACCTGAACGCACTCTTAATAAATACAAAACAGGACAAGGCGCCCTATAAAGACCTCCTCGCCTACATAGACTATCTTAAGTTCTCAAAGACCATAAACCACCTGAATGTATTCGATGAGGCAGAGGCCTTAGAGGGAAGAATAGAAGCCGCCCTTTGTAAAAACAGCACACAGCGCGACATAGCAGCTTATTCTAAAGCAACGAAGCTTCTGGGCAGTCTGTATAGTCTGAAGATCACAAGGAGGCACCTTGATTATCTAGAGAATAACCCTGATATATGCAACATAGCGCGCATGGAGGCCTTTCTAAAAGACACATGCCCAAGGTATGGCCTAACCGCCCCATCGTTAGGCGCTGTCATTCCCGCGGCCAACCTCAATGTCATTCCCGCGAAAGCGGGAATCCAGGGCACCGACACTGCGCAACCCCTGACCTTCTACAAACTCGCCCTTGAGCGCGACAAGGCGCTCGTAGACAATACCCTGAAGAACATGAAGCGCCATAAAAAAGACAAGGCAGTTCTCATAACAGGCGGCTTCCACACACAGGGCATAACCCATATCTTAAAAGAGAAGAATATCTCCTACGTTGTTATGTGTCCGAACATAGGCCCCGGCAATTATGAGAAGATATACCAGCAGAGGATGGCAGGTGGGCTGCCGTCAGTTGCGGAACTGCTTGAGGTCGCATATCAGACATTGGTGCCGGCATTGACTTTGAGCAGCATACAGGATCCTGAGTTAATGCGCAACATAGAAGAGGCCTTCAGGATGGCCTATTTGGCCAGAGAAGAATTAGCCCGTCTCCACATAGGCACTGCTGTGAGGCGAGAAGTAGTAGAAGAGCTGGTTCGGACAATAACAAAATACCGTGAGATGACCGGCGCGCTGCCTCCGCCTAAGCTTACAGCAAAAATGATAAAACAGATAGCATCAGGCGTAACCAAGCCCATATCAACAACACCGCCCGCTGTGCGTACTGATAGAAAGATCGATCCGCCGGTAGCTACCAAGGATGTCACAAGGGGCATTCTTTTGGATGCAACCGAGTTTAGGCCAGGCGACAGGATCATAATTAACGGCGGGAAGCAGAAAGACACGACCATGGTAGTGGCAGGCAGAGACAATGGTACCATATTCTGTCTTGCGGCGTTGGATGAGGCCACAGGCGCCGGGCTGCCCGGGTTTATCAGGCACGAGGCCCCGGTCAAAAGTACATCTGTCAGGAGGCAGTTGTTGCGCGGCAGGGCCAGGGTAGAGCGGGCCGAGGAGATGGATGAGATTTATGAACACAACGCAAAGCAGATTATCGTTATATCTCTGAACAATAGCATCTTGAGAAAGGCCAGATATGAACTTAGCAATCCCGTAGCTTATTATGTAAATGGGCTGGTGGACCAAGAAGGCATAGTATGCGCCATAGGCCGCCTGGAAGATTTAAAGATCAGCAGGCCCCTGCGCGCAGAGCAGCGCCTAAAGGCGGGCGAGCTTTTTGAGTTTACTGTTAAATACGAGATTTTCGACGACAAGGATGCGCCAAAGGCGAGCCCCTTTGAGCTGGTCTCTGTTGAAGGCAGGCATGGTTACACCCCGCCGGATTTTGCGGTACAGTCGCTTGCCTCATCCGTTGAGGCAACAAACACAGAATATAGGATAAACAAGCAGGCAAAAGCGGTTGCACGGGCGTACGCAGAAACAGGAGTCGCAAAGGCCGCATCATCAGGCGCAGAGGATGTTACCAAGAAGATCCTTTCCGGCAGGCCCTTGCAGCCGGGCGATCTGATAGTGCGGGAAAAAGGCAACCTGATTGTAACAAGGGTAGATACAGGCAGCGTCTATTGCTTGGTAAAGATGGCGGCTGCAGCCGATGCAATTGGCACGCAGGAGTTTGTGGAGGGCGACATGCCGCTGGATCAGCCTATGCTTATGCAGCGGCTTTCAGACGGCAGGTTAAGGGTTCTCCGTGGCGGAGATGCCATAGCCGATGTAGAAGGCAATACAGACGTCATATTCTCCAAAGAGACACAGAACCTCACTTTGAAGATAGCTGCAAGCAAAGCAGGCCATCCCAACCCGCCCGATGCCGGAAGCAGCGATGCGGTCGACGAAAGCTATGTCAGCCTTACCGGTGTTGTTAATGCCAGCGGGGATATCGAGGCATTCGGTGAGCCCGAGACGTTTGAGGCCCAGCCAGAGCTGCAGTTAAGCCAACGGCTTGAGGCAGGCGAACTCTTCGAGTTTACCATGAGGCTTATCATCGCAGATGAGCTTACAAACGGAGAGCCAAGATTCTACCAGCTTATGGACATAAGCAACCCCCACAACAACGAGATCCCGTCTACTGCGGCACAGAAGCTGGCGTTTTCTATTCATGTGGCAGATGCCATGCTCCGGCGGAATACTAGGGCCAACGCATCACTCTATCCTGTTGAGGAACGGTTTGTTATTGCTATCCAGAGGGCGAAGGATGGTGATCCCGAGGGGGCCATAGAGATACTAAATGATCTAACTGCTTTGCCAAAGATCGATGTAAAGACCGCTCGAGCCACGCTGCAGGATCTCTTGGCATACAGCCGGGTTGAGCAGAGCGGCATAGAAGTGCTCATAGAGGGAGACACCCTCACCCAGACTATAGACGTTTTTACAAAATCACAAGAAATAAACTCCGATATACGCCACATCTATGTTGACACTGGCGACGAGGATACAGTAGCCAAGAGGCTTCTTAATTCAAAGAGGATAAGACTTACCCTTGAAAGGATCGCAGAACCTGCCGCCAAGGCCTCCGGCGCCGGCAAAGACAAACAATGGGATTTATACGTAGAATCGGACGAAGAGGCAGAAGTGAGCCTCGTTTCGGATGATGGGAGCGTGGCAAGCGTTACTGTTAACGCGAAAGAAATAGCAGGCCTTTCCCCGGGGTGGGATGTGCGAATACCGGATGGAGCGGATTCCCCTGATTTCTCTGATGAGCAGCTTAGCAAGATGCTTAATGTGGCCCTATGGTTGCGCGAGCTCCTTGAATCCTTAAGCAATGATGAAATAGAGGCTGTGTTAGAGGCTGCCACAGGAGAAAAGCGGGTCTATGGGCATGATCTTACCAAGAGGGTCTATATAGAGCCTCTCCTAGAATATGCTTACAAGGATACATATACTGTTATATTCCAAATTAGCAGAAGCAGCACCACTCATGACGCCTGCCTAGCTGTGCAAACAGAGGCCCCTGATGCACATAGAGCAATGCTCGAGGAAATAAAGACGTTGATGGATTACGGCGGCAAAAGTGGCATCCCGCGCTTTGGAGAGCAGTTTATAATGCGGGATGGAAGGCACAAAAAGTACGCATATTTTGCCGAGCGCGACCCTGGTGAGGTCAGTGAAATAATGCGCAATCTGCACAGAGAGGCTGAAGAGTCTACCCTCTCTCTGCGAGAGGCACGCATTATCCAGGCACTTTATATGGCGAGAGCAAATGATATGCAGGGGGCGCAAGCAGCCTTTGTGGATACCAGCGATAGTACAGAGGTAAGCAGGGAAGCAGCGCGCGATATTTTGGGCGTAATAAAGAAGCATAGCAGTATGAAGGCTAGAGGAGGCACAAGCTATGTTCCAGGTCAGATGAGCATGACGATGGATATGCTCGCAGAGGGAACCGGGGTCGAACAGCCTACGCAGCCCGAATTGAATGTTATGCTCAACTCCGAAAGGGTCTTGCTCGCCCTTGAGAAGATAAGTGCAGCGGATGATAGTACTGCGACAAAGGCGCCTACATCTGCAGAAGAGCTTTTTGTTGCAGCAATGGGGCAGGTCAGCAAGGCTTTCAGTGCCCAAGGTACCGATATAACAGCAGCAGCTACGCACAGGGAAGAAGCAGTAGCATTATTCAGGCAAACAGTAGCAGCAGACCCATCAAATTCAGATGCGTGGAAAGCTCTTTGCAGGCAGCTTGGGCTCCTGGGAAAAGTTGATGAAGCAAGGAAGGCAGCAGCAGAAGCATCTAAGGTATTTGACGGCAGAGACGAAGGGCTTTATGTGCATTTTATGAATCTTGCCATGTCAGGCGAAGGCGAGGCCCCCAAGACCTCTTCATCGGGAGAAGCGTTGATGGATGAGGCAGGTGAACTGATGGCCAGAGCACATGCGCACGAAACAGCCCACAGTATCGATGCGGCAGATCGAGCAGATATGCTCAGAAAAGCCCGAGGCCTTAGAACTCAAGCTATAGGCAAGATAGAACAGGCCCTGGAGACAGAAGATGGCAGGGTTTCATACGATGCCTGGGCAATGTATATTGAACAGCTCGATATAACAGGCAGGACAGAAGAGGCAAAGAGAGCGGCAGCTCAGGCAATAGAGGTCCTCGGCGATCCCGCTCATAGCGAAGATTGGAGAAGCAATAGGGCATATTTTACCAGGTGGCTCGGGGAACTTGAGGCCAGGTATCCATCGGCTCACAGAGAGGCAGCTCCTTATACTGATGCGGAAATAGTGCAGCAGAGACAGCTTATGCTTGGTGCCTGGGCTCAAGTGAGAGAGGCCTGCGGCGCTGATATAGAACGGCTCAAGGAGATGAGTCTTGAAGAATTTGCAGAGGGCGTAGGTGCTAAACATGTTTCAGAAGGGTTGCGGAAAGTGGCGCCGCGGTTAGCAGGTGGGTATAAAGCTTTCTATCTAGCGCATGACGAATACAACAGGGTGTGCAGAGACCAACCTGGTGCAAGAGAGACACTTGCATCGTTTGGGCTTACCTCCGGAGGGGTGCACTATTTCTCCGAAAACAAAGTGGTAAGAGAGCAACTAAGAGACAATAGAGCCGAAGCCGAAGCAGAGATCAGGCGGCGCTTCCAGATAGACGACGCAGGCAGGTTATTTGCGACAACAAAATGGGACGTGTTCCATGAGGTATGCGAGAGAATATTGTACGAAGCAATGCCTAAGAGCCTCTCCCGCATGAGCGGCTACACAAGCCATGCAAGTCTTGAGGTGCTGAACGAAGAACTAGAGTTTGCCGCCCTGTTTGGCCCAGAAGAGTCTGCATATGCCCTCAGGCTTAGGATAGCAATTTTGAAGAGTGACCTCAGGGCCCATTTAGAGTGGCCGGCTCCAATAAGAGAACAAAGTCAGCAATTTTTAGATTTGTTGAGGCAAAAGAAACAAGATACTATTGCTGCGTGGGAGGAATTTAGCATAAGGGCCACAGCCAAATTAGAGGGCACCTTCATCCTTGAAGGCGGAGCTGCCAAGCAGGCCTCAGGAGGCACAATAAACGCACAGGAAGAGATAGCCATGCTGAGGCAGTCTCTCCTGGTGTCAGCACAGCGTCTCTCGAGCGCAGACCCTTCTGATGTCTACGGCCTGCATCCAAACAGATACGGCCTTGTGCTGGATATGGTGCCGGAGGATGAGGCCGGCAGAAATGCGCTTGAAACCATCGTCTCCATGTCTACTCTAAGAGGCGATTCAAAGTTCGCCGTATATGTCATGAGCCAGAAGGACAAGGATGCACTTACAAACGGTTGGTCGCCAGGGGCAAGGGAGCGGATAATGGTTGTGGAGGATAAAGACGTGGCAGAGACCGAATTTGAGCCTGGGATGACACCTCGCCAGAGAAGAATTATCCGTGCCACACAACTTCTTGAGAATCAGGTAAAGTCCATAGGCATCGTAGTCTCGCCAATTACAAATGAGCAAAAGATAGCCTTTTATATGAGGAAGCAGCAGCGAGAAAGAAAGAAGCAGGCGCGGCCGGAAGAGGAAGATAAGATATGCGGCATATTTATCTCTGCCCAGGAGATTGAGGACGGAGAAGGGGTTATGTTTGAGGCCATGCTTGCTAACGCGCTTATCAGCCTGCGGAGAGTGGCTCCTGCTGACGTAATGATAAAGATACTGCCGCCAATAACGCGGCCAGAAGAGATATTACGCAAACTTAGAGAGATGAAGTCTGACCTCGAGGCAGTCCTCGAGCAGGCATAATTTAGGACAGGGACGTACCCTGAGCACGGGTACCCGTGCTCAGGGTACGTCCCTAAGCAGCTTTTTGGGGAACGAAAAAGCAATGGAAGGGACTATTCACTTTGTTATCAGTTAAAAAAAGTTGGGAATTATTCACCCCCGCAAGTGTTATGTTAACCATATAGAGTAGAGAAATATATGACTAAAACAATTACTTACAACATAAGGCACCATTTAAGAAAGCTCATATCCATAGTGGTGATACTTAGTTTTACCACCACCAATGTCTATGGTTATGCAGGCCCCACCCTGTTTAAGAAGAAGTCCCATGCCCAGAGATACCTTAAAGATGAAGCCAGGAAAGACTACGGAGATGTTGTAAGCTCACCGTCTTTGTTGGGCATATCCCAGAACCTGGGCCAGGTGGTTGAGTGGCACAAGGCAGATGCGGACAAAGGCAGGCTCATCATCCATATCCAGGACCACCACGCAGACCCCACAGCACAGCTTAATATAGCAGGGGTGCTGGATGAACTCACCCAAAAATACGATACCCACCTTATGTGCCTGGAAGGCGCCTCCAGGGAACTCGATACTGCTTTCTATGATAAGTTCGAAGATGGCAAGATAAAGGAGAAGGTAGCCAGATTTTTTGTTGAGAAAGGGCTTTTTACGGGGGCAGAATACTTTAAGGTCACAAGAAAGGACCTCTACCTAAAGGCAAAAGGCGCAGAAGATGAAAACCTCTACATCAAGCATCTCGCTTCATATAAAAAGAACCAGCCAAATAAGACAGAGCACCTAAGGCAGCTTTCAAGCATAAGAAACTCACTAAACCAGCTAAAGCAGAAGGCGTATTCAAAAGACCTGAAACAAATAGACAGCGTATCAACAAGTTACGCCCTAAAGCAGATAAAACTGCCCAAATACCTAAGGACCTTAGCCAGGTATGCCAAAAAGACAAAGATAGGCACATCAGAATACAAAGACCTGAAAGGTTTTCTGGCCCTGCTTGACAAGGAGAAGGATATAGATTTCAAAAAGGCAGAGGCGCAAAGAGAGCTGCTCATAAAAGAGCTCGCAAAGACCTTAAAAGAGGAAGAGCTTAAGGGTTTGGTAGTAAAGAGCCTTAACTTCAGATTAAACAAGATCTCAACAGAGGCATTCTACGCATACCTGAAGGATCTACACACGCAGACGCAGCAGAAGAGCCAACCCTACAAAGAGCTCCTTTCCTACATAGACTACCTGAAGTTTTCAAAGACCATAAACCATTTAAATCTGTTCGATGAGGCAGAAGACCTGGATGAGAAAATCAAGGCAGCCCTATGCAAAAACAACACACAGCGCAAATTGGCAGCCTACTCTAAAGCAACAAAGCTTCTTAATGATCTATACAGCCTAAAGCTCACAAGAAAGCACCTCGATTATATAGAAAGCCACCCCGAAGTTTACGACATCGCAAACATTGCAAGTTTCCTGAAAGACGCATGCCCAAGATATGGCTTAAATGCCCCCACCGTCATTGCGAGGAGCGAAGCGACGAAGCAATCCCTATCCTTCTATACCCTCGCCCTTGAAAGAGACAAGGCCCTCATAGACAATACCCTGAAGAACATGAAGCGCCACAGGAAAGATAAGGCAGCCCTTGTAACAGGCGGTTTCCACACACAGGGTATAACCAATATCCTAAAAGAGAAGAATATCTCCTATGTTGTCATATGCCCAAACATAGATACCGAAGAGCGCGAGGCACTTTATGATGCCAAGATGGCTGGAAGCCTGCCGGGCATTCCGGAGATGGCAGAGTTCTTCACCCAGATGCTCAACACCCCGCTCGTCACTGCATCAGGGACCAGCAAGCAGGCTGTGCACGCCCAAAGGATGTTTGCCAGCTTGTTTTGCGGCGCGACAATCTTTGATACGCTCGATGGAGATATGCTTAAAAGGGCGGTAGCGCGAAAATTGCTTATTCTGCAAGGGCTGCAACAGGCAGCGAGCAGCGAAGATCCGCTTACAGCGAAGGGAGCAGACCGCATAGTACGAAGTTGCCTGGAGATGGAGCATGTGCCAGAGCCAGCCCAGCAGCTAAGGGCATCGAGTTCAGGCGAGATGCTTGCTCTTATCGGCGAGACGGTTCCGCCACCCATCGAAATTAAGATAGAGAAGAAGGGTACAGCCAGCGACGGCAAAAAGGCCGCGTCTTCGGGCGAAGCGCTGCGCTCTGCCACAGAATATCTCGTGGCAGCAGGCCAGACGGTTTTTGTGACAGTAGCCTGCAAGCTTAATGTTGATAGAAGCCCATTGGCCGAGGGGATCATAAGAAGAAATTTAAGCAATGACCTTAAGGGCGTTGTAGAGATCGAATCCTGCGGCACTGATGTAGAAGAAGCAGGAGCAGAGCCTCGGGCTAAGGATGCATGCGAGGCGCGGGGCATAGAGCTCTCCGATCGTGGTGCGCAACAGCTTACCCAGGAGATGGTCGATAAAGCCGACATTATCATCACTGTCCATAAAAAGCAGCAGCGACGCATCGAGGAGCTTTTCCCAGACGCCAAGCACAAGATACGCTTAATC
>JABMQS010000056.1 GCA_013202525.1 Candidatus Omnitrophota bacterium | reverse complement strand
GTATATTCAATTTATTCAAGGCCTTTGCCTCAAAGGGCTACACGTGGCATGCTGCCGAAGGGGATTTCAGATGGCTGAAGTACAAGGGGCCTGAGACCGACCCCTATTCCATAAGGGTAGAGATTATCACAGACGAATGGGAGCCATAACTTACAGACCAGAGCGAGGGGCAAGGTTCTGCCCCCGATAGAATATTTTTTATTTTGAAAACATGAAGATGCGGACAACATTAAAGCAAAAAATAGGCTTAATACTATTGGGCGTAATCCTATTCCTGGTATTGTCAGAGATGGGTTTGCGTTTAGGCGGATCCGCATTCTTGTTTCTTCAGGAGCGAAGAAACCAGTCATCATTGCAGAAGAAGGGCGCATATCGCATATTATGCCTGGGTGAATCTACTACTGCATTAGGCACCAATTACTCATATCCGAGCATCTTGGAGTATATATTAAATGAGCAAAAGAGAGGTATTGAATTTAGCGTAATAAACAAAGGCATACCCGATACCAACACGTCTGCTATTCGACTTCAATTAGAAGATAATTTAAATAGATACAAGCCCCATATGGTTTTAACGATGATAGGCATAAATGATGGAGGAAGTCTTATCCCATGGCATAATCAGAGGCACGGGCCCGAGGAGATAGCCGCAGTAAGAGATGGGCCGGCCGAGAATGGACCTGCTATTGCAAGCGGAAGGTTTTCTTTTCAGCAACTTAGAATCTATAAGTTAGCACAATTATTGACGCTGCACATATCAGAAATGTTAAAAGCCGAAGAGCCTAAAGAGAAAGAAGTCATTTTCACTGCCCCAGAGAGCAAGCTCACCAATAATCAGTTAGGGGAGCGCTATTACCTATTGGGCATGCATGATGAGTCTGAAGGGATGTATAAGAGGTCTATAGCTATAAATCCGAATGATGAAGAAGCGTATTTTGGTTTAGCGAAATGTTATACTAAAGGTGACGAGGATAAACTTTTTTTGGCGGAGAAAATGTTTGAAAAAGTTATATCTTTAAATGAAAAACATGAAGGTGCATATGAGGAGCTGATTGGTTTTTACGAGATGGTTAATTGGCGGGGCAAAATCAAATCCTTATTAGAAGAAGGCCTGGCCGCAATTCCTAATAGCACTGGGTTGCATGCCGAGATGGCAAAATATTATAAGAGACGCGGTGAGTATAGCAAAGCTATAAGAGAGTTTAAAAAAGTTGCTGAGTTGGATCCTGCTAACGATAGGATACAGAGATGGCTGGCTGAGTGCTATGGAAGATTAGGAGAAGATGAATTGGCCCTGAGGTGCTCCAGGAGGGCAGAGGAGATAATTGGGGATTGTTATAGTGAGCTGACAGTAGAGAATTATCAGGATATTAGCAGGATAATCAGAAACAGAGGCACGATACATGTATGCGTGCAATATCCTATGCGCAGCTTAAAGCCGTTAAAGGATATATTTCAGTCGGATAGCAATGGTATCATTTTTGTAGATAATGAGAGGGTGTTTAAACAAGCAGTAGAGAGAGATGGTTACAAAAAGTACTTTTTGGATAACTTCGCCGGAGATTTTGGTCACTGCACTGAGCAGGGCGATGCACTATTGGCAGAAAATATCGCGAAGGTAATAACGAACGAATATTTTAATGAGGAGGTAAAATGAAGTATATCATATTTGCCCTCAGGCCAAAGCAGTGGATAAAGAATCTTTTTATCTTTCTGCCTCTTATTTTCGGAAGAATGTTATTCGCCTTTCCGAATAATCTAAAGACGCTGGCGGCATTCTGCCTTTTTTCGCTGGGGGCAAGCGCTGCCTATCTTTTGAATGATATAATAGATGTCAAGAAGGACAGGCTCCATCCGACAAAACGCCTAAGGCCCATTGCCTCCGGTAAGGTCAGTGTAAGAGATGCTTCAATCGCAGCGCTCGTATTGGCTGCTTTATCTATAACGCTCTCTTTTATGCTGGATTTCTATTTCGGATGCATAGTGGTCATCTACCTTATATTTAATATTATATATTCAAAGGTCTTGAAGGAGATAGTTATAATCGATGTCTTCTGTATCGGCGCCTTTTTCCTGCTGCGTATTATAGCAGGGGCCGTTGTTGCGGGAGTCGAGATATCGCACTGGATCGTGATTATGACGGTGCTGCTTGCCCTGTTTTTAGGTTTCAATAAAAGGCGCCAGGAGCTGAGACTCCTTGAGTCAAGGGCAGCGCGCTTTCGCAATGTGCTTACAAGATACAACACCTATTTCATAGATCAGATGATAGCGGTGATAACGTCCTCTATAGTAGTAGCCTATATGCTCTATACCGTGGATGCAAGGACCGTGGCTGAATTTGACACCAGGGGCCTGATGTTCAGCATTCCGTTTGTATACTACGGCATATTCCGTTACCTCTATCTGATACACAAGATCCGCAGGGACGGTGACCCGACACGCATACTGTTGTCTGACAGGCCGATGCAGCTAAATATCGCGCTGTGGATCGGTGTCTGTATCGCAACGATTTATTTCGGTCTTTAGAAGATTTTAAATTTCAGCAACGAAGGAGTGAGCATGAAAGTTTTAATCACAGGCGGCGCGGGTTTTTTAGGCATCAATCTCGTAAGGTATTTTTTGAGCAGGGGCATGGAGGATATCACAGCCCTGGACATTGCCGATTTTGATTACCCCGAGAAGGAAAAGATCGGTTTTATAAAAGGGGATGTCAGGGATAAGGAAGTAGTTTCAGAGCTGATGAAGGGTATCGACGTCGTGGTGCATACTGCCGCCGCCCTGCCTTTATACAAGAAAGATCAGATATACTCAACAGGCGTAGAGGGCACCAGGAACCTGCTCGATGCAGCCCATAAGAACGGCGTTGAGAGGTTTATACATATATCTACTACCTCTGTATACGGTGTCCCTGACCACCACCCGCTCTATGAGGATGATAAGCTGGATGGAGTAGGTGATTATGGCAAGGCGAAGATAATGGCCGAAGATATCTGCAGGCAATACCGAAAGAGGGGTATGTGTATTACGATAATAAGGCCCAAGTCTTTTGTAGGCCCTGAAAGGCTGGGGGTGTTTGCGCTGTTGTATGATTGGGCAAAGGACGGCAAGAACTTCCCGATTTTAGGAGACGGAAAGAACAGATACCAGCTTTTGGATGTCGAAGACCTGTGCGCAGCCATCTTTCTTTGCGCCACAAAAGACAAGGCAACAGTCAATGATACCTTTAACATCGCGGCTAAGGAGTTTGCTACCATAGGAGAAGATTATCAGGCCGTTCTTGATGAAGCCGGCCATGGCAAGAGGATCATACGAATTCCTGCGCGGCCGGCTATTTTTGTCTTAAGGATCTTAGAATCACTTCATCTCTCGCCGTTATATAAGTGGGTATATGAGACCATATGTGAAGACTCCTTTGTCTCGATCGAAAAGGCCCAGGAGAAGCTGGGCTATAGCCCGAAGCACTCCAATATCGATGCGCTGGTACGGAATTTCAGATGGTATCTGGAAAATATAAGCAGTTTTAAGAATAAGTCCGGTATCTCCCACCGCGTGCCCTGGAAGCAGGGTATTCTGAAATTGTTGAAGGCATTCTTCTGATTATTTTTCTCTTCGGAGATCGATTATACCAATCTCGCTTTAGCGCAATAGAACGATAATATGACAAAAAGGTTTTCGGTTAAATCAACGCTTTCCAATGTCCTTACCGCTATCCTGGCTGTAGCGGTTATGCTTTTGGTGATTGAAGCATTATTAAGGGTCTCAGGTCCGCCCACCCATAGATTTAACAACCAGAGTGAGGAATATTATACAAATCCCCGCAACTACCACACCCCCCTGAGAATAGAAGAAGGCCATATCATATATGGACTGAGATATAATAAAAGCCCCAAAGGGTATCGTCTTCCTGACGAGCCCGTTTCGGACAAGACAGGCAAAAAGAATGCTGTTTTGGGTATGGGCGACTCCTTTACTTATGGAAGAGGGGTAAGATATGAAGATATCTATTTATCCAGGATGGAGCAGTCCTTAAGCCGGGACGGTTATGACGTCTCAGTCAAGAATAGTGCCATATGCGGCGCCAATATAGATGAGATATACGAGACCTATAGTTATGAATCGTCCGTCAAGAGATACCCCGTGGTCATATATGGTCTTGTCCTTAATGATTTTGGAAAGTCTCATGCAATTTATGGTACGGACTTTATAGATTTTAACAATGCCGGTTATGAATTTGACCCCCTGAGAAAGACATCAAGCCTGTATAATCTTATATGCTATCTGATAGAAGAAAGAAGACTTCACCATTACACGATAGATGCCTACCTCAGGCAATTTGAGGGCAAAAACGCTGCAAGAAACTTTGAGACCTTAAGGCAGCTAAACCGGGATGTAAAGTTGAAGGGCGGTACGCTGATCATCGTTCTATTCCCGCT
Organism: Candidatus Omnitrophota bacterium; assembly: GCA_013202525.1. Classification (GTDB taxonomy): domain Bacteria; phylum Omnitrophota; class Gorgyraeia; order JABMRG01; family JABMRG01; genus JABMQS01. The sequence continues at coordinate 1,434 of JABMQS010000056.1, read as the reverse complement.
GATCTACGATTTTGAAAGGTATCCGTTTCACGGAATCCACCAGAAGATAGCCGATTTTTGCGATAGAGAGGGGATACTTTTGCTGGACCTGCTGCCCGCCTTCTCTAACTATAAGGCAGAGGAGCTATGGGCCAACCCTACAGATCACCACCCAAACGAGATAGCTCACGGGTTGGCTGCCCATGAATTGCATGGATTTATAATTGAAAAAGAGGTGATAAGATGAACGGTAATATTACAGAACAAAAGGAAGCATGGTATTTTAAGACCCAGTGGCTTATTATCGCCTTTCTTTGTATCGGCCCGCTGGCCCTGCCTTTGCTGTGGTTTAATCCTCGTTTCAGCCGGCGAAACAAGACGATCGTGACTATCGTTGTCATTGTTTTGAGTTTCTATATGACGATTATTACGATAAGATCTCTAAAGGCGATAGGCAGCTATTATCAACAGATATTTCAGGCATGAGGACGGCAGGGTAAGGGATTAGGTTTTTGAGTATTTTCACCCGGCATTTTAAGGGGTACGACCACCAGCGTTAGCAGACTTTATTCTACCTATTGAATCCTGCCTAAAATCACTCATAATAAACTCTATACATATACATATACTTCTGATATAATTATTAACTGTCTATATATTATATAGCGTTTTCTATTAGAAGCTAGAAAAGGGCATTTTTTATGAAGCGCATATTAAATTGGCAGGTCTTTTTGGGGTTGCTGTTAATTGTCCTGTCAGCGGTTGTTTATATTATCCATTACCTGATCTTCAGAGATGCCCACCATATCTTTATATATCTGATCGGTGATATCGCGTTTGTCTTCTTCGAGGTATTGCTGGTGACCCTGATCCTACACCAGCTGCTGTACTACAGGGAGAAGAAGGCCCTTTTAAACAAACTGAATATGGTAATCGGGGTCTTTTTTAGCGAAGTAGGTGCAGACCTCTTAAGGGCCTTTTCGGCATTTGACAAAGAGGCCTTAAAGATCACAAAGAAGCTGATCATAAAGGATGACTGGCCTGAAGAAGAGTTTTTGAAGATATGCAGGAGTGTGAAGAAGCACGACAGCGATATCGATACAAAGCGGGGTGACTTAGAGGGTATCAAAGAGCTGCTGAGTGAGAGGAGGCAGTTTCTAATGACACTTCTGGAGAATCCCAATCTCCTGGAGCATGAATCTTTTACAGATCTACTCTGGGCAGTATTTCATCTTACAGACGAACTCATCCACAGAAGATCTTTGGGTGAATTGCCGGATACCGATTATCAGCACCTCGCGGGAGATATAAAGAGGGCATATCATCTTCTTATCGCGGAGTGGCTTAATTATATGAGGCACCTGAAGTCCAATTACCCGTATCTATTTTCACTTGCAATCCGCACAAACCCATTTGACGTAAATGCCTCGGTTGAGGTGAAATGATTCAAATAGG
>JABMQS010000055.1 GCA_013202525.1 Candidatus Omnitrophota bacterium | reverse complement strand
CACCCCTTCGCTCACCCTGAATCCCCTGTTCTGGTCCTTGTCCTTATCAAACAGCAGTTTATATGCCACAAGCTGGCGCAGATAGTTGTCGCATTTATCGCTTGAAAGATCTCTTATGCCGGAGTCTATCTTTCTTATATGGTCATCCGGTGCGCCGGTCTTATAATCCACGACGCGCACAAGCCTTGCCTTCTTATTCAGGAGCTCTGTCTTGTCATACTTTCCCGTGAATACCAGATCATCCCCCAGCATAATAGCAAGCCTCTTTTCAAGGCCTATGGGCACTACGGGTACCTTCGACTCCCTGTCGAACCAGCGCTTTAGGGTATCTACCTGGCGCTGGCAGCCCAATCTTATCGAGCCCTCCACGCCCTGGTAGTAAAGCTCACGGTTAAAGGCCTCCTTGAAAAATCCGAAATCGGGAAAGGTCTCCTTTTCCATCAGGTATTTATACGTATCCTCCAGTGCCTTGTGCACACAATTCCCGAAAGTCAGACTCAACCTTTTACCTGATGGCAGCATCAACACATTATCATAGAGAAACTTCCTCTTACACGTTATATAATTATTGAGGCTTGTAGGATTCAGCGTCAGGTTGGCGACAAAATCCCTCAGAACCTGCTCTGTGCCTATAAAAGGGTCTTTCATATCAGTCTGCTCAAGAGAGCGCACCAGCAGTGCCTCTTCATGCTCAAGCTGCGATTCCGATTCAGGGCTATGAAGCCCTATGCTGGCCAGATATGAACTGCTTATCGAATTCTCTGTCGGGCTGGCTGTATAGATAAGGTTTGCCTTTGCGCGGGTTGAGGCCACGTAAAAGAGCCTGGTCTCATCATAAAGACTAAGTTCGCGTATCAGGGCCTTGTCCTCCGCCCGTTCCTTGGTCTTGAATATATCCGGCGGCAGAGGTATCAGGTCAGCCTTAGGGCGCATGGGCCAGTTCTTCTTCTGAAGGCAGAACGGTATTACTACAGTATGAAACTCCAGGCCCTTTGAGCCGTGCGCGGTAAAGACCCTCACGCCTTCCTGTGTCTCTGTAACAAGGTCTCCTGTGAGCGGGGTGCCGTGCTCCTTCCTCGTGTCGATCTCATCTATAAACTCGGCAAGGCTGATCCCCGGGCTGTTAAGATCCGACTCCTTTACCATATTTACAAATGATGTAAGCGCGCGCAGGTCCCTGATCCTGAGTATGGCATTGTCGGTATATTCGCTTAGTATATACTTGAATACCCCTGCATCATCTATATATTGCAGCAGAATAGCATGCACGGGCCTGGTCTCCGCACCCTCTATGAGCCTTCTGATTATCCAGCCGGCACGGTGAAGAGCATGGGGATCTTTTAACTCAACTCCTTTCAGGATCTTTAATCCGTCGGTCTCCTTTTTTGAGGGGGCCTTATCCTTACTTTTCGAAGAAAAGGCCTCCAGGAATTCCGAGAAGAGCGCGACTTCGGAAAAACGATCCTCCCTTCTCTGGCTGAGTCTCTTTGCCTTGACGTGGCGCATAAATGTCAGCAGATCATCAAAGGCAATGCCCAGATAGTCGCTGGTTATGAGGCGGTAGAAGACGGCATCCTTGGCCGTGATATCCGATATATCCTTGAGATGCGCCATATTGAGCACATCGAGCATCTGCCTGACGCGCTTCTCTGAGCTTATGTCCTCCTTACCGTCTGTTGCATAAGGTATGCCTGACCTTAAGAAGGTATCGACGATCCTGAGTATATCCTTTCTCTTTCGCACGAGTACCGCTATATTATTGAAGGGGTGTCTCCTGGCCTCAGGGGACAACTCATCAGATGTCTCGATAACCGACGCTATCTCCCTGACCCTGTCGGCTATATATAAGAGCTCCTCTGTCTCTGTGGTAAACTCATGAAATTCTATTGCCTTCTTCTCAAACTCCTTCTTATGGCTCAAGACCTTCTGTGCCATGCGTTCCTTATCCGGAAGATGCCTTATTATCTTATCTGCTACTTCTATAATATCCCGGCTTGAGCGGTAATTCTCCTTTAAGAAGACGGTCTCTATCTGCGGGAAGGTCTCTTTCAGAACCTTAAAGTTTCCCACAGAGGCCCCCTGGAAACGATATATGGACTGATCGTCATCACCGACACAGCATAGGTTTGGCTTCCCGGGATCTATAAGCTCAAAGAGGAGGTTCATCTGCGCACCGTTTGTATCCTGGTATTCATCGACCATAATATATTTATACTGCTCTCTCATCATCTTCTTCAGCTCCGCCTCCTGGCGAAGGGCGGAAAGCGCAAATATGATCATGTCGTCAAAGTCATAGCGGCCCCGTTCATCAAAGAGGTCTTCATTCTTGCCGTCCTTATAGCTTTCGTATAACTTATAGACAGTGGCCAGCGACCTTAACCTCGGTATGTGCTTTTCTTCAAGATATACCCCATCTGGCTTTACCGAACCGATATGGTCCCCAAGCTCCTTCGGGCTTATGCCCTCTTTCTTAAGCTCGCTTATCCTTGCCTCTATAGCATGCCGGTAGGTATAGGGTGCCCTGAAGGGGCGTATGGCATCTATGCCCTCGGTATGATCGAGTATATACTCAAAGGCCCTGACCTTCTCCATATCCGTTATCTGGATCTTCTCCTGTATATAGTTTGCGGCCTCTTCCGACTCCAGTATTATAGAATTTGCAAAGCTGTGGAATGTCCCTGTCTCTATATCATAGCCTGAAGCCCCCAGTATCTTCACAAGGCGCTCCTTCATAGACTTTGCCGCTGCGTTGGTATAGGTAAGGATAAGGATATTCTCCGGAGCTGCTTTACCTTGAGCTATTATATTTGCGGCTCGCACAGAAAGGAGTTCGGTCTTGCCTGTGCCCGGACCGGCCAGTATAAGCAGCGGGCCGTCTACAATATCCACCGCCTTCTTCTGGTCCTGATTCAGCTTCTTATAGTATCCCTTAAAATTATCCATATCCCGAAAATCTACTCCCCGATGAACTGCAGTATCAACTTGCGGTTTCGGGGGCGGTTATCAAAATCAATAAATATTATCTGCTGCCATGTTCCAAGGGTCAACTCACCATCGACAAAGGGCACGGTTAAAGAAGGCCCCAACAGAGTCGAGCGCAGGTGTGAGTGTCCGTTTGCATCACCCCATGTAGCATCATGCGCATAAGGGGCATTTGAGGGAATCAGTTTATCGAAAAAGGTCTTTGTGTCCGATACCAGCGCCGGCTCATATTCGATGGTGGTCAAGCCCCCGGTTGAGCCTGAAACAAAGACCGTAACACACCCTTTTGCAAGGCCTGTCCCTGAGAGACGCTCGCAGACATCTGCCGTTATATCGATTATATCGGTCTTACCCCTGGTTTTGATGCTTATAAAATCAGTAGCTACGCCCATTACCATAAACTCCTTCTCAGTTCCCTGCTCGTAATGTAAGCCAACGATTTATCCTGTCTGCATTTTTCGCATCACCTTTGTGGCGGTATTCCTGCGCTCTCTTCTGATAAGCCTTATATAGATCGTTTTTCGGCAGACCATAAATGCTATCGGGCAAAAGCACAAAAGCAATGGCATTCCATAGTGAACAGGCAATAAGGCCCGCAATGGCTATTGTACGAAATTTAAATCTTGCCGATAGATGCATAAGCATGTATGAACCTAAGACAGCACCCGGAAAGATAAGCTGAGAACTCCACCAGTGTTCATCAAATAACGCGTCTCTTCCATTAGCAAGAGTTGTCACTATAAAAATAACGCCAAACATAAGCAAGAAGAACACTATACCCTCGTTTCTTCGGTGCCTTGAGCGCAGGCAGTAGAAAAAACCACAAAACATGACCAGGCCTATCAGCCAATCCTCTGCGTTTACATCGGTCGCTATCTGATCTAGCAATATCAGGCTGCCATTAGCAAGCCGCATATATACATCTCCACTATCAATATTGTAGAGAAAAAGATCGAACCGCTCTGCCAGATATTTCATTATATCGGCAAAGAAAAAATACAAAGCCCTGAGGCTTAAACCTATACTCATAACCTCCTCATCCTCAAACTTTGTGCCAATCTCTTCACTGTAAAGGAGCGTAAATCCAGCTATCAAAACAATCATAAGGACGAATGCCGTCCAAACAGGCCATCCTCGAAGCAGATCTCCATGCCTTTTCTTCCAGACAATGAATATTAAAAATACCGGAATCAGTAAAGTGGTTAAAGGATGGGCCATGTAACCCAACACCATAACCACGCACAGGGGAAAGAACCATATCCTCGAGCCGCGAATGGCCTTAAAGAACAGATATATGGCGAGGCTGCAAAAGAATAGAAGCAGGGATTGGTTATCGAAGATACGGCTTCTCGCAATGTGGTATTGGCTCAATGCAAGAAGGGCCAAGGCCAACAGAGCAACCCCCCTACCCAGCAGCTGCCTGGTGGTCATAAAGATCAACAACAGGCCTAAGCTGCCAAGTAATACAGAAAGGCAGCGAAAGGCCAGGATATTATTGCCAAAGAATCTATGCAGCAGCTTCATCTCAAGGCAGATCAAAACGAAATGATAGGTTATAATATCCTTTTCTATCGCAGGGCGTGATCCATCTTCTGCGGGGAGCTGGTTTAAATACTCAGATAGTTCCAGCTCATCATTCACCATGGGGACTGCAAAGACACCAAAAAGCCGTAAGGCAAATGCCAGCACTATCAAAAGGGCTGCTATATAAAAAAAACTTTTATCCGTGAGTACGAGCTTCATGCGAACTGTCTTCCTTATAGCTTTTACCGGCCTTAGGGCGTAAGACGCAATGGCTGCATCGCGGCCTGGCCTTGCATACCCTCTTTGCATGCTCCACAATAAGCGCGTGGTATTCATTGAAGAGCCTTGAACCAGTAGGTAGATTTTCCATGAACATAGACTGTATCTCGTCATAACCCAGGGAATCATCTACCAGGCCTTGACAGGTAAATAGTCTCCTGGTGTAGGCATCTACAACAAAGATTGGTTTTTTGAGGGCATATAGGAGTATAGAATCTGCTGTCTCAGGGCCGATGCCTTTAATACCCAGAAGTATCTCACGCATCTGCCGGGGTTTTAAGCCTTGCATCCCGGCCAAATTGCCACCATGGCTTTTATAGAGAAAACTGATAAAAGATTTAAGCCTCTTTGCTTTTACGTTGTAGTAGCCGCATGGTCGTATTAACCTTGCCAGTCTCCTTGAGTCCATCTTTTTAATGGCAAGGGGACTCAACACTTTTTGTTTTTTCAGGGCAGAAATAGCCTTCTCTACATTTGACCAGTTAGTATTCTGGGTGAGGATAGCACCTACGCAGACCTCAAAGGCACCATCAGCCGGCCACCAGCGGCGCGGCCCATAGACCTTGTAAAGCAGGTTATAGATCTTAAGCAGTCTTCGGTGCGGATTTGGATAATTTGGAATTGGCATGTGCACACAATCTTATTATGGATAAGCCTTAAAAAGAGGGATGTGGCGCCTGTCTCTCTATCTCTGATAAAAATCCTCTATTATGTTGATGACTTCCTTCGGGGAATCGGTTACTACATAGATATCTAAATCCTTCTTATCTATTAGGCTCTTCTTGAGCATGTGCTTCTTCATCCAGCCTATAAGGCCTTGCCAGTATTCCTTACCTACCAGGATTACCGGAAGCGGCCTTATCCGGCAGGTCTGTATCAAGGTAACGGCCTCAAAAAACTCATCCAAAGTACCGAAACCTCCGGGCAAAACAATAAAGGCCTTGGCATATTTGTCAAACATTACCTTTCTGCAGAAGAAATACCTGAAGTCGATAAGATGGGTGATATAACGATTTGGCTTCTGCACAACCGGTACATCTATATTAAGGCCTACGGATACGCCGCCTGCCTCTTTTGCGCCCTTGTTGGCAGCCTCCATTATACCTGAACCAGCTCCTGTTATTACGGCATAACCTGCCTTCACGAGAAGTGAGGCTATCTTCTCCGCAAACTTGTAATACTTGCTGTTGGATTTTGTGCGGGCAGAACCAAATATTGAAACTGCAGGCCCCACTCGGGAGAGTTCCTCGAAACCTTCGACAAACTCGCTCATTATCCTAAAGACCCTCCAGGTATCCTCTTTGGTAAAATCCGCTGGCGTCTCTTTGTGCTTGGCCATTACCGCTCCTTTATTTTTAGTTATTTGCTGTTATTATAACGCGGCTGTAGGCAATTTTCAAGGTGTATTTTATCAGGATAACGCTATAGAAATAGCTCGGGGGATGGGCTGCTTATGCGGAGTGGCGCGACATCTCAACGTCTTTACTATCAGCCTCTTCTAATCTCTTGCCGGACAAGAAAGAAAAGTAGGCTGACATGTCATTGAAGAGGCTCTGGAGCATTGCAAACGCGCCATAATCTGCCGGATTATAGGCCTTGATCGTCTCGGTTGAATCTACTATTCTGTTGCGCAGGGCATCCTTTAAGTCCCTGGTGCCCCTTAAGACCTTGATCTCGCTGGCGAGGCGTGCGGCATCATTAGGATTACTCAATACTACATATTGTATAATTATCTCGGCAAGAAGCGGCACACCTTTCCTATCAACAACCCCTTCTTTCTGCCACAGATCTATCCTGCCTTCAGCAGCCATAACGATCTTACCCGAAAGGGCCTGCTTGTCGAGGTAATCCGATATATCCTCACCACTTATATACCTCTTTCGTAAAAGCAGGGCTGCCTCTATTATGGCCTCTTCATTCTTGAGGCCCGTTGCCTCTTGCGTCTTATAACCGACTCTCTTCAGCCAAAGTTTTTCTATAACAGATGATATCTGCATAACGAGGTTATTCCAGTATATGGTCTTTATCTGGTTCTCGTCCTTGATAGTGGCAACCTCTACCGGCAGGTATATGGACGTCTCAAGGCCGATGTATCCCTTAGGAGTTGCCTCTTCCGTAAATTCCTGCCCTTGCTTATAAACCTTGATCTTGTCACCGACACGCGGCAGATAATGGTGCTTCAGCATGCGAAAAGCCACCTCTCTCAATATTATATCTCTGGCAGGCGCGATATCATCGGAACAGATCTCCACTATCTCATAGTCCTTCAGGATCTTCACCATGTGGTCAAGCGAGACAAAGCGGGATCTTCCGTTGAGTAGATTTATCGCTATATCATTGAATAGCTCTTCGCTCTTTGTTGATGAGACCATCCTGATCCTGTTTTGGCTCGGGTCCGCAGCATAAGCAGGCATAACACACCACTGGATCAGTGTAATAATTAGAATATATGTACACAAATGAAGATGTCTCATCGTCTTAATCCATTGTTTTTCAGTTGCCAGGGGGGATCTTAATCTTCTTAGTATAAGTATACCATATATCTGCCTAAAGTCAAGCCTCTGATGGCCTGGTGCGCCATTTGCAGTCCCCTGCCTACAGGTAAGTCTACTTACAGGCAGGGAATCGCAAATGGCGCACTACATGAGCCAGGATTTGGTATCGAGGCTGCGGTAACCAACTGCCTCGGAAATCTCATCTACGCCGATTATTAGACGCCCGTCAAGGTCTGCTATGGTTCGTGCGACCCTGAGTATCTTATCGTATGCCCTGGCGCTTATGAACAGCTCCACCATAGCCTTCTTTAAGAGATCTGCTGCCTCATCCGTAATGCTGCAGACCTCATTTATGAACCGATGCGGCAATTTGGCATTAAACCTGAACTTATGGCGTGAGTAACGCCTTGCCTGTAACGCGCGGGCCTTCTTTACCCTCTCCCTTATTACCTGCGAAGCCTCGCCTGCTCTTTTCTCCCTCATCTGTTCATACCTTACCGGCTGCACCTCTATATGCATATCTATCCTGTCAAGCAGCGGGCCTGAGATCTTTGAGAGATACTTCTGTACCTGAGGGGGCGTGCAGGAGCAGGTCTTTTCAGGGTGTGTCAGAAATCCACACGGGCAGGGGTTCATGGCAGCCACAAGCATAAACTCAGCTGGATAGGTTACAGACATATTCGCCCTCCGCAACCTTATAAGACCCTCTTCAAGGGGCTGCCGCAATGACTCAAGCACATCCCTTCTAAACTCTGCTGTCTCATCAAGAAACATCACGCCATTATGCGAAAGGCTTATCTCCCCGGGCCTTATAATACTCCCGCCTCCTACTGCCCCTGCCCCGGATATGGTCTGGTGCAAGATCCGAAAAGGCGGCCTTCTTATAAGCCTTCTTTTGCCGAGCATGCCGGCAACACTGTATATCTTACTCGTCTCGATAGATTCATCCATAGACAGTTCATCCAGTATAGTCGGGAGCCTCTTACCGAGCATCGTCTTTCCTACTCCTGGCGGGCCTATCAATATTATGTTGTGTGCACCTGCTGCAGCGACCTCTATCGCCCTCTTTGCGCATCCGTTGCCTTTGATCTCCGAGAAGTCCAGGCTCTTCTCTGCGCACCTTCTCGTATTTTCTTTGAGGCTGCCGGCATCGGGCAAGGACCTGCCTTCAACAAGATAGGCTGCGAGCTCATTTAAGGTGCGTGCGCCGGATATCCTTACACCTTTAATCGCCGAAACCTCAATAAGGTTATCAAATGGCACTATCATCTCTTTGTCCTTCTGCCCTCTTAAGCCATCCGCAATGCATAAGGCTCCCCTGACAGGTTGCATCGTGCCATCAAGTGAGAGTTCGCCGCAAACCACCTTATCCTTAACCGAATCGCAATCTATCTTTTTCATCGCGGTCAAGATACCCAACGCTATAGCCACATCATAGATCGAGCCTTCTTTTCTCACATATGCCGGGGCAAGATTTACGGTAATCCGCATGCTTGGCAGGTCATATCCTGAATTCCTCAATGCCGTTATCACCCTCTTGGAAGACTCCCTGCAGCCTGTGTCTGGCAGGCCGACTATAGAAAAGTTAGGTATGCCTCTTGTGATATCCACCTCTACATCAATTCTGTATGCAGAGATACCATATATTGCCCTGGATTCTATCTTTGCCAACATCTTGGCCTCCTCCTTCGTTAAATGATACCTTTAAAATGCCTTACCTCCACGCGCCTGGGCCCAAAGAAGGGCTTCTTTGCAGTGCCACTGAACTTATCGAAGACAATGGCAACAACATCAAATCTGATATTGCATTCCCTCATGTCACGGCTCATCAGCCAGGCTGAAGCAAGCCTCTCTAACCTTTTCATCTTCATGGCACCAATAGATTCAAGCGGATCAATAAAACTGTAAGAAGATGTGCTTCGGACCTCGACAATCACATAGCTGTCATCGTCCATGGCAATAATATCTATCTCGCCGAGTCGGCACGAAAAGTTTCTCTCGATTATCCTCATGCCCTTTTGCTTTAGGAAACGTACGGCTATATCTTCACCATCTCTTCCGAGCTTCTTCCTGAAATCACCTTTCATGACTTCCCTGCCTCCTTTGCGCGGGCTTAAGGGGGCTGAAGGAGACACCTCCTTCAGCCCCCTCATATCCCTACTCTTCAAAAGCCGACAAAACCATGTCTGCCAGCTTCTCTTTCAGTGACTCGTTCACAAGGTGCACCCTGTTATACCATTTGCCGTCTCTGCCTTGCTCCTGAGGCATGCCTACAAAAAGGCCTTTCTTACCTGCAACTATCCTCAAGCCTTTTATGATAAAGCTGCCTGCCACAGAGATATCGGCAAAGCCCTTCAGCGCACTCTCGCTATCGAGCCGGTAGATCCGCTCTACCTTGACCTCTACTCCCTCTGTCACCATCTTCCTCACCTCCTTCCCAGGGCTTGGGCCGAGCACTGAGCTGCTTGTACCGCGGCTGTCTGTCGGCAGGCAGACTCAGGGTTCGGGCCCCTATAAAACTATTTGTGCCCTCATATAATAAGACACAAAAAGTCGGCATTTTCTTTCAAGAAATTGGAAGTTTTTTTAAGAAAATTGTTTCGGGAATCAGGCGTTTTGGTTTAATCTATTGGGGAATTTGGGGATAGAAAAAAGGACACATCCTATTTTTTTTAAGAAAAATTCCTCTAAAAACAGGTTGTGTCCTTACTTTAGAACCGGCTGGTATCTCTGTCTTTACCTCTTTTGTGCTGCCATACATCGTATATCGTTATAAGGGCCTTAGAGCCGCCCGTGTCCATGGTCCACTTAAGACCAAATATCGAGGCAGCAACCAGAAACTGCATAAAATACCCCTTGCTGATAAAGGACATTATAAAAAAAGCAGTTGCTACAAACAGATAGATATTCTTCTTTAGGTACCCTTTTCTGACCTTATGTGCATGTCTTGGATAGAGCCTTGGCATGGTCTTTGCCTTTCTGATAGCTTGATCCCGGGCGGGCCTCTCTTCATTCTTATCAAAACTCGTTATGGCTGATATTGCCGAGGCGGCCGTTTGAAAGCAGGACTCGCACTCGGTTATATGCAGCGTAATATCTTCGCCTATCTCTTTACCTGATAGGACACAGTCAACATAGGCCGCCATATCTTCATCAGAGAGGCACCCGGCCGCCTGCTCTGGCGGGTGCACACTATGTGCAACGATAGTCTCTTTTAGAATAAGATCTATCCTTTTATCAGACACTATAACCTCTCTCGGCTAGCTTGCCTTTAAGCTCATGCTTTATACGCGCTATAATAGTCGAGACTGTATTTATCGGCATGCTCATCACCCCCGCGATCTCACGGTGCTTAAAATCATAAAAAAGTTCCAAGGTCATGATGCGGCGCTCTCGTAAGGGGAGGACGGATATGAGTTCTTCCACGGTCTTATGTAACTGATTGCTGCCTGTCTCTGTGCGTGGATTAGCCTGGGTATGGAGATCTTCTGTGATAAGCTGTTCTGTCTGCGGGGTAAGGGTCTTTCCTCTGCTCCTTGCAAAATTTAACGCGGCATTCTGCGAAACTATCACAAGCCAGGATGAGACCGAGCGGGGGTTCTGTATGGCTCTCAATCGATTCTTACGCCAGATATCGCAAAAGACCTGCTGGAAGATGTCGTTGATTTCGTCTTCGTCTACTGATAAGCGGCTCTTTGAGACCTTCGTCTTGATCGCCCAGCGCACAAGCGCGCTGAAGCGCTCAACGAAGACACCCCATGCCTTCTCATCACCATCGATACATAATCTGAGGAGTCCATCCTCTTCTAAAGCATGGTCCATCTACAAGATTATCTCTTCTAAGCCTACTCTGCTTTACGGTCGTCTATCAAGAGGTTATTTGACTTTAAGGTGCCTTCGAGTTGAAGTATTGCCTTCTTGAATATGGGAAAGAGTTCGACGTTCAGGGAAAGTCCTTTTGCTGTAGGGACCTTGCCGCCGGCTTCTTTGGAATCAACCCATACCCTGAGGTCTATAAGGTCAAATCCCTTGTACTCCTTCACACCTATCCTTATCTCCTCAAATTTGTTCTTGTCAAAAGTCGAGACTGTCTCATTCATAGCACTACACCCCTCCTTCTTTTAGTTTTGCGGTCTTATGGCAGAGCTTAAAAAATTGTCCAAGACCGTCTTGTCCTTTGTCCTTATCTTAGTGAATTTGATGCCGGTATCAAAGAGGCGCCCTGACGCGCCTGTCTGTTCTTTAATCTCTGTTACCCAGACAACCTCACCCTTTACCTTAACTGGCCGGCCGCTCGGAATCTCTATGGTCAGATCCAAAAAGCTTCCCTCGGGCAGTATCTCAGGAGCCTGGAGACATATGCCTTCGCCAGATATATTTCTGGTGAAGGTATGGTGTGTCAGTCCGGCCCTTTCAGATACGGTGCAGACAACGGGCAGCTTCTCCCTGAAACGTATGGACCTGCGCCGCTCTTTTAGTGCGTCCCAATAACTGTCGAGATAGGCCGGTATATCAGCTGTACGCACCACGTGCTTCCTTCGCAAAAGCAGTGCGATATAAGAAAATATGAGTAATGACACTAAAAATACTAATAGGCCGCGCATATAAAACTACTTTATGTTTTCGTCTTTGTCTGCCTGTTTATCTGATGGCTCAGGTTTAAGCCCGCCCCTGTGGCCGGTAAGGACATTGCCTGTGAATATCAGCCTTTTTGTGCGGCCTACATATTCATGACCAACAGGAACCTCAAGGGCATTCTGGTAGACCCACTCCTCCTGCTGAAGGCCCAATTCGTCGGGGCCAAGCTGCACTATATTATCAGGAGCTCCCCATTTATCCATTACTGAGCCCTTGCTCTCACCCAGTTGAAGCGGTGTCGCATTTCTCCATGGTGTAAAGACCCTCTCGGCTGAAGGAGGCTCTATACCGGCACAGCCCGCGGAAAACACGCATAAAAGAATGCAGCAAAAAATAAGTCTGATCATACCTGTCTCCCCTCTAAAGGTTTATCTTCTCAGCCAGGTCAGCCACTATGGGGGCCTTCCAGTATTTACCCGATGCTGCCTGTATAATACCGATTAAAGAATAGAACGCCAGAATGATAAACAAGACCGGAGCCATGAGCCAGCCTAAAATGGGTATGACACCCAGCATGCCGCATATCACCTCTGCTATAAATATAACAAGCCCCTGCTTACCGTGGTGCAGGGCAAACTTATTATCTTTTTTGAGTAAAAGCGGTAAAAGGCAGAGTATTCCTATATAGGCGACTATAGCAAATATCTTGGCATCGTTTATAACCTGCTCTTCATTATCCGTGGCGGGCTGTTCTTGTTCCTTTTTGAGTTCTTCCGGCATCTTATATCCTCCTGCTTTAAAGCTTATATATATAATACTTATTTTTATACTATATCAAAAAACAGGGAAATGTCAACATAAAATAAAAAGCCCCCGAAAAATCGGGGGCTTTTTATTAAACTAACCAGATAACTCTGTTCTTAGAAGTCGACCTTTATGCCTGAAAGTATCTGGGTTGCATTATCATCACCCTGATCTGCCGGATAAAAGGACTCCGGTGCAAACAGACCAGCTGAGGCGAAGAATAATACATCTTCTGTGTAGTCATAGGTGACCTTGCAGTCAAGTTCCCAGCCGAGATCATCGCTGGCACTTGCTACCGGTGACTCGTCAAACCAGATGTATGTCCATCTGGCATCGATGTTGACATCGGTCATCGGGCTTAAACCACCTATAACAGCTGCCTGAAGTTCGTTTGTCATACCATTATCACTGCCATCCAGCTGTATACCATAGTTGGTTATCTTGGTGATGTTTCTGAAGGCCGCAATGTAGGTATCGAACTTACCAGGATATAGAGAATCCCATGCCTTCCAGTCGCCTGTCTGTTCTGCCTTTTCGCCTGACCAGTATACAAACTCAAGACCAAGCTTCGGAACCCACTTTACGTCTGCGAATGTGTAATCGCCGCCGAGATCGAGGGCAAATGCTTCACGGTCTGATGACCTGGTTGATGTGCGATACTGACCGAACTGAACAGCAACTTCACCCCATAGATTCATGCTGTCATATGGTATGAGGCTTCCTCTTATACCTACGGTGTTGATTACGTTTGTGTCTTTTGCTGCATCGATGTCGCTTCTGTCCCACTTAAGTATATAATACATTTCTGCTTCTGCATCATACTTTGTGAAATCATAGCCGACATTGACAACGTAGAGATCTACATCGTCACCCTTCTCATCGTTGTTTGCATCTATCTTGGAGTAGATCAAATCGACTGTCCAGGGATCATAATCCAAGGTTGCTCTTGCTGCGTCAAATGCTGTCATCTCTGACAACTCGCGGATGGTGCTAGGCAGGTCAGATGAGTTGTTCCATAGCAGCGCACCAGCGTTACCAACCACGAAACCCTTGCCGAGCCAGATGTTCTGACGACCTACCTTGACTGTAAGGGGCGCATAAAGCATCTCCCTTAAAGTAACGTAGGCTTCGTCAAGAAGAACATCAAAATGCTGGGCACTGGTTGTCTCAGCATTCCAGTCTCTTTCATTCAATATACGCACGTATGTAGAAACATTATCTGTAAGATCTGCTTCTACGCTTACGTTTGTCTGCTGCATGAAAGAGTTCTGGTTGTCTTCGGCGTCATTGCTGTTAAGGTCTATGTCATTCTGATAGACAAAGAAAGCCTTGATTTCGCCGGCGACCTTTACGTTCTGTGTTTCAGCGAAAGCCGGTACTGCAAAAGCAACGACTAAAGCTGCTACACATATTGCGGTTAAAAGTCTCATTTATGTATTCCTCCTAATGTATTTGTTCTTTATCTAAAATATGTGCTGCGGCTTAATGCCACAACCCATTAGTTCTATTCATTTTTACTATATGCTCAGCACCATATCTTTGATGATCCTCGGCTTCTGGTTTTCACCTCCCTTCCTGCCATCACTAAAATCATCTATGGTGTTAGGGCCTCATTTAATACTATTCTAAGCTGATATTAACATATATATGCCAAAAGTGTCAAGATAAAAGACAAAAATTTAGCTTTTTTTCAGCATGTTCTATATATATCATATTACCTCTATATTACTCATCGGACCTGATCGTCCCGGGACCTGATCGTCCGGTAGGTGGAGGCCCTGCCGCCCTTCGGGGCCACGGTTATAGTGATATATGTGCTCATCTTGGCAGGCTCTACCACTACAATGCAGGTCTGATCCTCTCTATCAAAGTTCATTATGCGCCTGTCATACTCCAGCATGTTTAAAAAGCGCCAGTTATAAAGCGGCATCTGGTCCTTATAAAACTTTACCACTTCGGTCGCGCTGGCCCTACCGACATACTTGAGTATGCCTACTCTCAAGACCTCATTCTGAAATGTAAAGGACTCTTTTACGACAGGCTTGAAACCCGATGGCACCGGCACATCCTCAAACTTCAATCTCATGGCAACATCAAGGGTCTTGGCAGATTCTGAACTTATGCTCCGTCTCGAGCTCCGAGTCGAACTTCCTCCGGTGGCACACCCTGCCACCAACACTGCCAGCACAATGACAGCTATGCAATTTCTTAGCACCATAATATCTTCCCCCTCCTTTGTTCTGCTTCAATATAGTTACAAGAAAATCGTTTCACGATAACCCTTAGGCGATTTTCAGTGGTTGGGATAACACTTTTGAAACTCCATACCATGATATTAAATAGGCCTACCTATGTCAAGCGAATTATCCCCTTAAGCAGGTTTTCAGAGTTTTCAAATGCCTTCTGCAGAGAATCTTTAGAAATACCGGCAAGCCCTGCTGTCTTTTTAAAAAGGGCCGCGCTTGGTATATCTTCAGGGATATGTGAATCCGAATCCAGGATAATACCAGCCCCTGCCTTTTTCGCAACAGAGGCAACGTGGGTGTTTGTTTTAGAATGGCCTCTTCGCGAAGTTATCTCCAAAAGAACTCCTCTCTTTTGCGCAAGCATTGCATCTTCTATGGAGATCTTACCGGGATGCGCAAGTATATCAACGCCGGCTAATATAGCTGCCTTGTTAGTACCTTTGATGACCGGCTCAACAGGTGACTCACCATGCGCTACTACGATCCTGGCGCCTCTTTTCCTTGCCTCTTTAACCATAGGCCTAAAGAGCTGAAGAGGCAGATGTGTAAGCTCAACACCTGGTATTGCCCTTATCTTCCAGTACTTATTTAATTCCTTACACACTCTTGTAAGTCCGCTCAAGACAATGCCCATGTTTGAGGAGTCTACATGATCTGTTATCGCGACTGCCTTAAACCCCGCGACCTCATACCTTCTCACCAGCTCACTTGGCAAAAGCACACCATCACTGAGCATGCTGTGCGCGTGCAGGTCTATTAAAACGGAACTACCCTTTTCGCTTTTCATCATTCTTCTTAAGCTCCCAGTATTTTGAATAGCTCAATATCTGATAAAGGCCTCCGAAGTAAGCCATGACAAAACCTATCATGCCATCGCGGAAACCCTGCTTTAACAGATACGCCTTTAAGAATCTGTCTGAGGCCTTTCTCATGGCGCGCGCAAAAGACATCTTGCGTTTATCCCTGTGCCATTTCCTTGCCTCGAAGCTGGTCTGGTGATTTATCTTGAGCAGCATATCGGAGAAGTCTTTATAGGCCAGGTGTATGATCTCACCATTCAGATCCTTTCGCTCCCCCTCCATAATGGCAGGTGGATGATACTCCTCCTCCGCATATCTGAATTCGCTCTTCTTGAAGAGCTTGAGCTTTTTATTAGGGTACCAGCCTCCGTGCCTTACCCAGGTATCACCCATATAATTTCGGTGTGGTATATTATAACCGTTATGCGTAAAGCCCTCTTCGATCAGCATGATCAGCTCTTCCTTCAGCTCAGGCGTTACCCTCTCATCCGTATCGAGGCTCAGGATATAATCGTTTTTTGCCTTTGAGTATGCAAAGTTACGCTGCCTGCCTTCGTTCTCCCACTTCCTCTGGAAGATCCGGTCTGTATACTCCTTTGCTATCTCAAGCGTCTTGTCCCTGCTGAAGTCATCGACGATCACAATATCATCACACCACTTTGCGCTCTCAAGGCATTCGCGTATCTTCGAGGCAGAGTTCTTGGTCATGGTCACAATCGATAATGGGTATCTTTTTTCCTGCATCTTTCTTCCTTTGTTGTGTTCTCGTCGCTAAGAAAACTGGTTTACCATCCGAAGCCTACTTCCCCAAACTTCTTTCATTTCGAGGCGTAGGATGGCGCCCCCGGGGCGGCTCGAACGTCGCTTCGCTCTTTAAAAGGAAACCCTGATGGTTTCCTTTTAAT
>JABMQS010000007.1 GCA_013202525.1 Candidatus Omnitrophota bacterium | reverse complement strand
TCCTGAAGCCCGAAGGGCTGAAGGATCTCATGAGATCCTTCGTCGCTTCGCTCCTCAGGATGCCCCCTCGCTATTAGAAAAGCACCCCGAGGGGTCAAATAGGAAGGTGAAAGGCTTATGAAGGCACTGATACCTGCGGCAGGCATGGGCACAAGATTGGGTGAGCTGACCAGCGAAACCAACAAGTGCCTGCTCAAGGTAGGGGACAGACCCATAATAGAGCATCTTATCAATATGCTGAAGAGTTCCGGAATAGACGATATCGTTGTCGCGACCGGTTATTTTGCGGACAAGGTAGAAGATGCACTCAAAGGAAGAGCCGAGTGTGTCTATAACGACTTGTATGATAAGGCAGGTATCCTTTATTCAGTGCAGAAGGGTTCACCCCGCCTGAGGGACGATTCGTTTATATACGTGACCTCAGATGCCATGCTTCATAAAGATATACTTACCGAGTGCATCAAGGCAGAGGGTGAGATAGTAGTCGTTGTAAAGATCAATGAGTGCGATGCCGAGGGTTCGAAGGTCCAGGTAAAGGACGACGAGATAATCAAAATGGGCAAAGACGTGCCCTCTGATGAGGCAACCGGTGAATTCCTTATGATGAAGGTATCGCAATCTGTTAGCCCGGCCTTCTTTGACGAGGTCGATTCCATGCTGAATGAGGGAAAGATCAACGGCCGTGTTATGGATATCATCATGAGGTTAAAAGCAAAAGGTGTAAGGGTAGTTCCTATGTGTACTGATAAGCCCGCCCTTGAGATAGATGACAACACAGAGCTGGAAGAGGCGAGAAAGATCTTTAGATAGGCCGCATGAAGGTAAATATAATAGTCCTGAATTATAATGGCATGGAACTTTTAAAGGAGTGCCTTCCGAGCATAATGGAGGCGTCTAAGAAGACCAGCCATGAGTGCAGGGTAACGGTCCTTGACAACAGAAGCACTGACGATAGCGAGGCCTTTATAAGAAAGAATTTCCCTGAGGCCGTAGTCTATGTAGCAGGCAGCAACAGGGTATTCTGCTCCTTTAATGAGATTGCCGGGGATGTAGATGACGATATACTCGTTCTTATGAATAATGATATAAAGGTCGAGCCTGATTTTATAGATCCTTTGATAGGCGCGTTCCAGGCCCACGAGGATGCGTTTCTGGCAGGGCCGAAGTGTCTTATGTTCGATGGGAAGACCTATGACGGCGCAAAGTCTAAGTGGTGGCTTGAGAAGGGTATGCTTAAGTCAGGTTCGCGCTATGAAGGGTATGAAGCTGCAATAGATAAAGAAGGCTATACCATGCAGGCAGGTTTTGGCGCATTTGACAGAAAAAAATTTATCGAGCTTGGAGGTTTTGATGACCTTTACCTGCCCGGCATAGCAGAAGATATGGATCTCTGTTACAGGGCGTGGAAGAAGGGTTATAAGGGGTATTATGAACCCAGGAGCCTCATCTATCATATAGGCCAGGCGAGTTTTAAGAAGGCCTTTGGATCAAGAAAGATCATGGAGCTGGCACACAGAAACACACTGCTTTTTATGTGGAAGAATATGGCCGATGCGCGTATTATACTCGGGCATATTCTATGGCTGCCGGCACGCATGGTCTATTCCCTGCTAACAGGCAGGATAGAATTTGTGAGCGCGTTCTTTAAGGCGCTTTCAAGATTAAGTAGTGCGCTTTCAAGAAGAAGAGCGCAAGGCCCTTATAAGTTGACAGACAGAGAGGTCCTTGAGATCTCAAAAGGTATATGATATGGCATCTATATCAACGGTGACACTGACCTTTAACGAAGAAGAGGATATAACCAGGTGCCTTGAGTCCCTGCAATGGGCCGATGAGAGGATAGTGATAGATTCATACAGCAGTGACTCGACAACGGAAAAGGCAAGGCCCCTTTGCACAAAGGTCGTTCTTGAGCAGATGAGCGATTTCTCATCCGTAAGAAACAGAGGCATAGCTGAGGCCAAAGGCGACTGGGTGCTTATGGTCGATGCAGATGAGGTGATAACACCTGAGCTGGCAGAAGAGATTCAAAAGGCCGCAGACCAGAGCGCTTTTGAAGGTTATTGCATAAACAGGATAAATTATATGTACGGGGTAAAGCTGGGGCATACACAGCCCGACTATCAGCTGCGCCTGTTTAAGAGAGGTAAGGCGCGTTATCGAAATCCTGTTCATGAAGAGGCCGTGGTCAATGGCCGGGTGGGCCGGCTCAACAGCTCCTTTATGCATTATTCCATGAAGGACCTCAAGGAGCATATTGAGAAGATGAACAAGTATACGGATATATCTTCTTCGGAGTCTTCGGCATCGAGTTTCACCCTTTTCCTAAAGCCCTTCTACAGGTTTATTCAGGTCTTCTTCCAGAGAAAGGCCTACAGGGATGGTATAGCCGGCACTGTATTGGCACTCAATGCCTTCTTTTATGAGTTTGTTAATCTCTTCAAGATATGGGAGAGGCGTTATATCAGGAGAGACTGGGTCGATTTCTACAGCGGAGTCGATATAGAAAAAGAGATCACGCATCAGGCAGAGGTCCATGAAGATCTCATCAGGTCCATAACCGCGGCCTCCCCCCAAACGCTCCTGGAGGTGGGAAGCGGCTCGGCAGCAATATCCTTCTCTATAATAAAGAAGAAGGCGATCAGGATAATTACCGTGGACAACAGGCTCAATATCTTAAAGAAGGTAAAAGAGGATGCCCGCAAGCTCGGCCTTGATATCGAGGTGGTATGTGCCGATGCGTTCAGCCTTCCGTTCAGGGAAGGGGCATTCGATGTTGTATTTTCTCAAGGTGTACTGGAACACTTTACAGACGTTGAGATCAAGAGGATTCTCGATGAGAAGCTAAAGGTCTGCACAAAGAGCGTATTCTTCAGCGTGCCAAATAAACATTACAGGCATAAAGACTTTGGGAATGAAAGGCTCCTTTCAAAGGGCGCATGGGAGAAATTGCTTACAGGTTTTAACATTAAAGAGAGCAGGGACTACTATTTTCAGAGCACAAAGAGAAATTTTTTCAGGTATCTGGGCCTTATGTACATGTGCAGGATAGAAAAATGAAGATAGGCATTGATATGCAATCGGCAACACTGCAGGCAACAGGCATTGGCTATTATGCCCGCTGCCTGAGCCAGGAGTATGAAAAGATAGATAGTATAGATTTCCGCTACTACAGAGATTCGCAGGGCAAAGATTATAATACGCTCCAGAGATTATATTGGGAGAATGTGTCCTTAAGCCGGAAGGCTCGGAACGATAAGATCGATATCCTGCATGTGCCTGGTTTTGCAGGACCTTATATGAAAGGCGCATACAGGAAGATCACCACGGTCCATGATCTTATTGGCCTTATATATCCGCAGAACCTGGCGCTGGTAAGCAGGTTGTACTGGCAGAGGTGGCTGCCTGCTGCCATAAGGAACTCAGACTTTATTATTGCAGACTCTGAAAACACAAAGCGCGATATCATAAGGCTCCTGAAGATACCTGTGGAAAGAATAAAGGTGGTCTATCTGGCCGCTGATGAGGTATTCAGGCCTATTGAAGGGGCAGATGAGAAAAGAGCCAGGTTGAAAGCATACGGTATAGATAAAGATTATATCCTGAATGTCGGCACTGTTGAGCCGCGCAAAAATGTGCCGCGTCTGATGGAGGCCTTTGCCGCATATCTAAAAGAATCCAAGCGCGATGACCTCCTCCTTGTTATAGCAGGCAAGAAGGCATGGGGCTATGATGCGTGTTTGAGCAAGATGAAGGAACTGAAGCTTGAAGATAAGGTTACTTTTTGCGACTACGTAGATAACGAAGACCTGCCCCTTCTTTATAATCTTGCCGAGGCCTTTGCATACCCTTCTTTCTATGAGGGCTTTGGCCTGCCTGTGCTGGAGGCGATGGCATGCGGCGTGCCTGTTATATGTTCAAAGGCCTCATCACTGCCTGAGATAGGCGGTGATGCCGGCATCTATGTGGATCCTGAGGATACAGCCTCTGTTAAGGCTGCCCTTTCATCGGTACTCGGGGATAAAGGCTTTAGGGAACAACTCCGCGGGAAGTCGATCGAACAAGCTAACAGGTTTTCCTGGGCAAAGACCGCGGCAGAGACTATAGCGATATACAAAGAGGTGCTGAATTGAAGCTGAGCGTACTGATTCCTGTATATGATGAGGTCAATACCATAAGCGCTGTCCTGGAAGAGGTGGGCAGGGTCTCTGTTGAGAAGGAGATCATACTTGTCGATGATTGCTCCACAGACGGGACGAGGGAGTTTCTGAGGGAGAGATTCGGTGAAGGCGGGGGAGGCATAAAGGTAATATACCATGATGCAAATATGGGTAAGGGCGCGGCCATAAAGACGGCCCTGACATATGCGAGCGGAGACTTTTCCATAATACAGGATGCGGATTCAGAATATGATCCTGGGGATTATCCCCTGCTGCTTGAGGCAGCCCGGGACCAGAAGGTGGATGTAGTCTTTGGCTCAAGGTTTGCAATGACATGGCGTGTTACGAGCTTCTGGCATTTTCTGGTAAACGGTTTCCTCACGCTGCTTACAAATATCCTCTTTGGTTCAAGACTGACCGACATGGAGACCTGTTATAAGATGATAAGGACGGATATATTCAAAGAGCTGGCCATAGAGTCGCAGCGTTTTGAGATAGAGGCGGAGATAACTGCGAAATTACTTAAGGCCGGGCATCAGATCGTCGAGGTACCCATATCCTACAAAGGGCGTTCCTACCATGAGGGGAAGAAGATCACGTGGAAAGACGGTGTTGCTACACTGATAACATTGTTCAGGTATAGGGTGTCAGGATGAAGTATGTCTTCAGGAACAGATTCTATAAATTCTTAGCGTTTCTTATCGATTCTATCGGAAGGATAGTCTTTCTTCCCTTTAATATATTTAAGAAGAAGAAGCCGGGAAACGTGGGCAAAATACTGCTTATAAGGCTGGACCATATAGGGGACCTGATATACTCGACCCCGATACCGCAGAACCTGAAGGCGCACTACCGGGGCGGTAAGATCACCTTTCTTGTTGCAAGCTGGGCAAAGGAGATAGTGATAAACAACCCGTATGTAGACGAGGTCATCTGCTATGAGGCGCCGTGGTTCAATCGCGCCAAAAAGAAAATATTCGATTTCAAGAGCTTCTTTAATCTGGCAAAGGAGCTGCGCAGGCATGACTATGACCTGGGTTTTGATTTAAGGGGAGATATAAGGCATATCTTACTTATGCTTTTAGGCGGTGTAAAATTCAGGGTGGGATATGGCATAACCGGGGGCGGTTTTATGCTGCACAGGCAGGCCAAATACACAGAGGGCGCGCATGCGATAGGCCATAACCTCGATCTCCTGAGGAGCATGGGCATAAACGTAGCCACATATAAGCCCAAGGTCTACCCCTCACAAAAGGATGAGTTTAACATACGCACCTTCTTTGAGAAGAACAATCTGACGAATAAGGATTTTATAGTCACCATTCATCCGCACGCAGGGTATCCTGCAAACAAGTGGATGGATGAACGTTTTGTTGAATCGATAGACCTGCTTAATCACAGGTATAATACCAGGACGATACTGGTAGGTTCTGAAAAGGACAAGGCCAGCAATGATAAGATAATAGAAAAGGTCAAGGCGCCTGCCATAAACTACGCAGGCAAGACATCCCTTGGAGGGCTTACTGCCCTGCTTGAGAGGTCGACCCTCTTTGTAGGGGTAAACTCCGGGCCCAGCCACCTCGCCGCGTCGGTCGGTGTCCCGATGGTAGTGTTATACAGCGGCGCAAACACCATGCAGGATTGGGCGCCCCGCAGCGATAAGGCCATCGTGATACAGAAGGAGATCGCATGCAAAGACTGCGAGCAGCTGGACTGCAAGGACAATATCTGCATGGACCTGATAACCATAGATGACCTCCTTGATGCGGTGGATAAGATATTTGCAGGGGTGAAGTTGTGAGGATAGGTTTTGATGCGAGGATGATAGGCCACCCGGGCATCGGAAGGTACATAAGAAACCTTCTCAATGGCCTGTTATCGACAGAAGAGGCCATTGAGTTTGTATTATATGGGGATCCGGCCAGGCTGAAAGAGTATTCCGGCGCGGAAAGGTGTGCCATCAGGGAATATGCAGCGCCGATTTACAGTGTAAAAGAGCTCCTATCTAATCCCTTTGCCGGAGAAGGGTTTGATATAGTCCATATACCGCATTTCAATGTGCCATTTACAAGGATAGATAACCTGGTCGTCACTATACATGATCTCATATATCTTAAATTTCCCGGGACACAGCGCACCCTGCTTAAGGGCATGGCAGCGCATGTGGCCTTTGATAATACGATAAAAAAGGCGAAAAGGATTATTGCTGTTTCAGAGAACACGAAGAAAGATATAATAGAGAAGTCTCCGGCTGCAGAAGGTAAGATCGATGTCATATATGAAGCAGCAGACCCTCTGTTTAGGCCTGTAGATGATGAGGCAGGCAAGAAACAGGTGCGCGATAAGTATAATCTGCCCGAAGAGATAATATTATGTGTCGGAAGCCTCAGGATGCACAAGAATATAGAAAGGCTTATCGATTGCTGCGCCCGGCTGCGCGCAAGAGGGCTCGGGCATAAGCTGGTCCTTGTGGGAAGAGAGGACCCTAAAGAGGCCTCGATAATTAAGAAGGTCAAAACCAGCGACTGCATCTATCTGGGTGAAGTAGGAGCAGAGGAACTGGTTCTGATATACAATCTTGCAGGCCTTTTGGTCATGCCTTCTCTGTATGAGGGTTTTGGGCTGCCGCCCCTGGAGGCCATGGCCTGCGCGACACCGGTGGCAGCATCCTCTGCAGCATCTCTGCCCGAGGTTGTGGGTGATGCAGGGGTGTTGTTTGATCCATATGATGTGAAGGATATGGAAGAGAAGATTTGCAGTGTTTTGCACAATGAGGAATTAAGAAAAAATCTTATAAACAAAGGCATGAAGCGGGCTGAGCATTTTTCCTGGCAGAAAACCGCTTTCCAAACAAAGACCCTTTGGGCACAGTGCTTATGATCCAATTCCGTAAGATTAACTTGAGAGTAGCGATAGTCCACGATTGGCTGACAGGCATGAGGGGCGGGGAAAAGTGCCTGGAGGTCTTTTGCGAGCTCTTTCCCGATGCGACACTCTTTACACTATTGCATAATAAGGGTTCTGTTTCAGATACCATAGAGGCCATGGACATAAAGACCTCTTTTATACAGAATCTTCCTAAGGCAGCCACAAAATACAGGAGATATCTCCCGCTGTTTCCCAAGGCAATAGAAAGGTTTGACCTGGCAGGATATGACCTTGTTCTTAGTTCAAGCCACTGCGTTGCAAAGGGTGTCAAGGTATCTAATACCGCAAGACATATCTGTTACTGCTACACCCCGGTAAGATATGTATGGGTCTTCTTTGATGAGTACTTTGGAGAGTTTAATCCTGTGGAGAGGGCCGCGATATCGACTTTTTTAAAACGGTTCAAGAGATGGGATCTTAAGTCCAATGAAGGCGTTGACTTTTTTGTCGCTATATCGGATAATATCAAAGACAGGATCAAAAGATTCTATGACAGGGATGCTGATGTAATATATCCTCCGGTAGATGCTGGGGGCCTCAAGCCTTCAACGACGGAGGAAGATTTTTATCTTGTCGTGTCAGCGCTCGTCCCCTATAAACGCATAGATATAGCGATAGAGGCATTCAACAGGCTGGGCAAGAGGCTTGTGGTCATAGGCACCGGAAATTCAGAAAAAGATTTAAAGAAGATAGCCGGGCCCAATATAGAATTTCTGGGCTGGGCGTACGATGAAGCGATCAAGGGATATTTTGCCCGTTGCAAGGGCCTTATATTTCCCGGGGAAGAGGACTTTGGCATAGTTCCCGTAGAGGCGCAGGCATGCGGAAAGCCGGTTATCGCATACGCAAAGGGCGGAGCGCTGGAGACGGTCGTCGGGATAAATAAAAAGACATTAAACCAAGAGCCTACCGGCGTCTTCTTTTACGAACAGACGCCGCAGGCCCTGATAGAGGCGGTCCGGTATTTTGAATCCATCAAGGATAAGTTTGACCCGGTGGCATTGCGCAGCAATGCCTTGCGCTTTGACAGAGCGCTATTTAAAGAGAAGATTAAAAAGTATATCAATGAAAGGGTTTAAGCATGAAGCAGAGAAGTTATTTTCTATTTGAGTTTACGCGGATAGTCAGTGATCTGTTTATGATAAGTTTTGCCTTTATGTTCGCCTACTGGCTCAGATTTAACAGCGGTATCATACCCGTCATACACGGCATACCGGATATTGCCGAATATATGAAACCCCTGCCTATCATATGCATACTGCTTGTCTTTATCATGCAGTCTTTTGGGCTCTACGCCTTAAAGAGGAGGCTCTCCATTCTGGATGAGTCTCTGGCTGTAGTAAAGGCCATGACAGCGGGGCTCGTTATCTTTATGGCCGCCACCTTTATATACAGGGACTTCTCCTACTCCAGGATGATGCTCCTTATCTGCTGGATAGACCTTATAATCTTTGTATCGCTTGGAAGGTTTATCATAAACAGGGCGCGCTTTATGTTAAGAAGCACAAATAAGGATTTTTCAAACCTTCTGTTGATAGGCACAGGCGCCACTGCCCTGCGGATCATAAGGCACATAAAGGGCAACCCCCATTGGAATTATAGGGTAGCCGGCGCGGTCGCTGTCTCAGGTGAGCAGAAACAGCAGGCCCTGGATGATGTCTCTGTCATCGGTGAGATCGACAGCCTCAATGAGATCCTCTCACGCAGGGATATAGAGGAGGTAATACTGACTGTGCATTCGCTGCCCCGTGAGAAGATCATGTCCGTGATACTCGAATGTGAGAAGAGGATGATAAAGTTCCGTTTGATAGCTGACCTCCTGGGCATGATAACCTCACAGGTCGACATGGAGAATATAGACGGCATACCGCTGCTGGGGCTGAAGGAGAGCCCGCTCTCATTGAACTACAACAGGTTTATAAAGAGGATGATGGATCTTACGGGTTCTACCATAGGCCTTATTGTGCTGCTCCCGGCGTTTCTTATAATAGCAATATTGGTAAAGCTGGGTTCTCCGGGGCCGGTATTCTACCGGCAGAAGAGGATCGGTGAGGACGGGACTCGTTTTAATATCTTGAAGTTCAGGACGATGATAGATAAGGCCGAGAAGGAGACAGGCGCTGTATGGGCAAAGAAGGATGACCCGCGCAGGACAAATATCGGTACTTTCCTGAGGAGAAACAACCTTGATGAACTGCCCCAGTTTATAAATGTACTGAGGGGCCAGATGAGCATGGTAGGCCCGCGCCCCGAAAGGCCGGAGTTTGTCGATAAGTTTAAAGAGGACATACCCAGGTATATGTCCAGGCACAAGATCAGGTCCGGTGTGACCGGCTGGGCGCAGATAAACGGCCTGCGTGGCGATACCTCAATAGAGGAGAGGACCAAGTATGACCTCTACTATGTTGAGAACTGGTCGCTGATGTTTGATATAAAGATACTGATGATGTCCGTATCACAGACCTTGTTTTCAAAATCAGAACACGCGTATTGATGAAAGGAGCACCTGTGTATAAAGATAAGATCCTGGATGTCTGTGATAAGCTCACAGCTCTGTCGTTCTACCTTCTGGTTCTTGGTATAACATTCTCCAATGCATTAACCGAGATCGCAACAGCCTCGATAATAGCACTATGGATTATAGGCAAGATACTAAAAAAGGATTATAGCCTGCCCGGCGGGATCTTAAGCATCCTGCTTGTACTACTTTCGGCGTGGACCCTGGCTTCTTTTATAAACACAGGCTATATGCATGAGAGCATAAGGGGACTCTTTAAGGTTATAAAGCATGCCGCTCTTTTTATGGCGACAATAGACTATTTCCGCACAAGGGCCAGGATAGAGAGGTTGGTATATGTTATGTTCGGGGTAGCGTTTTTCATCTGCCTAAACGGTATCCTGCAGTATATAATCGGCACAGACCTTATACGTCATCGTACCATAGATCCGTATGATTATCTGCACAGGGTATCATCTTCTTTCAGGCATGCCAATGACTTCGGGGCATATCTTGTCGTTATAATACCCCTGCTTATGAGTCTCATATTTTCGAAAGGCCGCAGCTTAAAGATGAGGATTATGCTCTCGGTAGTATTATTACCGGCTTTCTGGTGTCTGGTAACCACCGATTCAAGAGGTGCATGGATTGGATTTTTGATAGCGCTCTTATACATGGCATTCATGAGGAGCAAAAAGCTCTTTGTGATTATATTGATTCTGCTTTTGGCCTCACCGCTTTTTATGCCGCATTCGATCAAGGACAGATTTTCCGATATTTCGACCATTAACAGCGGTGGGACTATATGGGAACGTATTAAGCTGTGGAGCGGGACAGCGGATATGGTAAGGGATCATCCTGTATTGGGCGTCGGCGTAAACACATATACGAAGAACTTCCCTAAATATAAGCCTGCCGACTATCCTGATGTGAGGTATACGCATAACAGTTACCTGCATATGGCGGCAGAAACAGGCATTGTGGGCGCCGGTATCTTTATAGCGTTTCTTCTTATACTGGTCTTCACGGCCAGCAGGAGCATAAGACTGCACAAAGATCCGCTGGAACGTGATCTTTCTCTGGGCCTGCTTGCAGGCGTGATAGGATTCTTAGCCCATTGCGTAGTCGATACGCATCTCTATTCTGTAGTCCTTTCGGCATTCATATTCATGTGCCTTGGGCTTACAGTATCTTTAAGGAGGATGGCTGATGGAAAATAACGTCGAGTTTACAGATGTGAACAGGATCGTGGTATTGAGGACAGACCGCATAGGCGAGGTATTGCTTTGCACGCCCGTCATAGAGGCCCTCAAGTGGAGGTTTCCGGAGGCAGCTATAACCTTTGTGACGTCCAGCTATTCCGCCGATGTTATATCCGGCAGGAGTGATGTAGAAGAGGTTATAACGTTTAGTACCATTAACAGGGATGTCTCGATACAGGAGGCGATTACCTTAGGTAGTGTGTTGAAGAAGCTATCCTTTGATATGGCGGTGGTATTGAATCCTCATAGGGCATTGCACATTGCGGTCTTTCTGGCAGGCATACGTTACCGCCTGGGCTTTAACAGGAAGTGGGGTTTTCTGCTGAATTACAAGCTCAATGATACATCATCTGAAGGCGGCATGCACGAGGTCGACTATAATCTGGGCCTGTTAAGGGCCTTTGGTATTGCAGCTGGCAGGCTTGCACCTTCTTTTCCTGTCAGGGATAGAGATGACACCTATGTTGATGACCTGCTTCTGCAGCATCTGGTAATAAGGGAAGGAAAGCTTGTAGTCGTGCATCCAGGAAGCAGCAATCCTGCTAAGAAGTGGCCGGCAGAGAGCTTCAGGGACGTGGTCAGGCAGTTGGTAGCATCAAATGTGCGGGTGGTCGCTATAGGCGATAAGGCAGAGGGGCCTCTCTGCAATAAGATCTTATCGGGCAGCAACAAAAGCTATGTGGCTAATTTCGCGGGATTTTTGTCAGTGAAACAGCTTGGGGCCATGATGAAGAAGGCCGATCTGTGCATCTCGAATGACAATGGGCCCATGCATGTTGCTGCGGCAGTAGGGACAAAGGTAGTAGCGGTATTCGGCAGAAATACACCAGGTACAAGTCCCAAGAGGTGGGGGCCTTATGGGGAGGGCCATATAGTATTTCATAAGGATCCCGGGTGTTCCCCGTGCCTTGACAGGGAATGTAACATCGCCTATAAGTGTTTAACGAGCATTACACCCAAAGAGGTCTTTGAGGCCGCTATGAAGATATTACAATGAACGCAATACGCAGTAAAAGATTTCTTATAGTCAACCCTTTTGGCATAGGGGATGTCTTGTTCACCACCCCTATAATAGAGGCCATAAAGGCGCAGTCCCCAGACAACTATGTCGGATATGTATGCAATATAAGGACAGCGCCGCTTATCCTTTCTAACCCCAAGGTCGATAAGGCCTTCATATTTGAAAAGGATGAGTTTCGCCAGATATGGAAGATCTCAAAGTCCAGATGCATCGGGAAGATATTCAGCCTGTTTAAGGATATAGGCAGGGAAGGTTTTGACGCTGTCTTCGATCTCTCGCTTGCCCGTGAGTACGGACTCCTCTTGATGCTGGCAGGCATAAGGGAGAGGATAGGTTATGACTACCGTAAAAGGGGCCTCTTTCTGACTAAAAGAATAGCCTTGCCCAGGGCCTATGAGAACAGGCACATCGCTGAATATTATGAGGAGCTTTTGGGCCTTGCGGGGATAACGCCGTTGGATAAGCCCGGCCTTAAGATCTATATACCGCAGGAGAACGAAGAAAGATCAGAAGAGATGCTCGCGGCAAAGGGTTTAAGAAAGGATGAATCCTTTATTTGCGTTGCCCCAGGAGGCGGTGCGAGCTGGGGCGAGACCTCTTTTAGAAAACAGTGGCCAAAAGAGGGTTTTGCCAGGGTAACGAAGAGGCTGTCCGGTGAGAAGAAGATAAAGATCGTTCTATTGGGAAGCAGCGATGATAAACCGATATGCGATTATATCAGAAGCCAGTGCCCTGAGTGCACAGACCTATGCGGCGAGACAGACCTCCTGACCTTTGCTGCTATAGTAAGACGCGCCAAACTTCTTGTCACTAATGATGGAGGGCCGCTCCATATAGCTGTTGCCTGTAAGACAAAGACGGTTTCGATCTTCGGGCCCGTAGACGATAAGGCCTATGGCCCGTATCCTCTCGGTGAAGGGGATATTGTGGTTCGAAACGAAGGCCTTGAGTGCAGGCCCTGCTACAGGAATTTCAAGGTACCGGAATGCACCCATATCGATTGCCTTAACAAGGTTTCAGATGACGCCGTGATCGATGCCGTAGAGAGGCTATTGTAAAGGAAGAGTATGAGGAAGAGATTAACAGCCCTTTTGATCGTCAAAAACGAGGAGTCGAGGATAACCAACTGCCTCGATTCAGTCACCTGGGCGGATGAGATAGTCGCTGTCGATGGTTATAGCAGGGACCGCACAGTCGATATATGCAAAAGATACGGCGTAAAGGTGGTTCAGCACAGGTTCGAGGGCAGTTTTGACACAGAGTGCAATATAGGCATAGACAACTCATCAGGAGACTGGATACTAAAGCTCGATGCCGATGAGATAGTCACAGAGGGCTTAAGGAAGGATATAGAGCAGATCCTTGAGGACGACAGGGGATTTTCCGCATTTAAGTTTCGTAGGAAGAATTTTTTCCTGGGCCACTTTATGCGTCACGGCGGGTGGTATCATTACTCTTTGCACTTCTTAAAGAAAGGCAAGGCGCGCTACAAGGGACAAATACACGAGACCCTTATTGTGGATGGCAAGGTCGGTAAGATCGAGGGCGCGGTGGAGCACTACCCATTCGATTCTCTGCAGCAGTTTATAGAAAGGCACAATGGCTATTCCGCGTTAGAGGCACGCAAGATCCTTGACACGGACGGCATCCTGGATGAGAAGACTATCAGATATAACCTGACCGTAATGCCGCTTAAGAGGTTCTGGAAGTTCTATGTGAAAAAGAAAGGTTTCCTGGAAGGGATCTATGGTCTTATATTTTCTGTATTGTTTGCATGGGTCCACTTCCTGAACTGGGCCAAGTACTGGGAACTTACGAAGGATAAAAAGAAAGGTTGATGGTGAGAACGAGGAAGCTTATTTTTCTGGACAGAGACGGCGTTATCAATAAGAACCCGGCCTATAAGGATTATATCAAGAAGCCGGCAGAGTTTTATTTCCTGCCCAGGGCACGCAAGGCCATCAGGCTGCTGAACGAGGCAGGTTTTGATGTCGCTATCGTATCTAACCAGACCGGTGTAGGAAAGGGCCTGTTTACATGCAAGGATCTTAAAGATATAGATGATAAGATGAGAAAGGGCCTTGAGGCATCGGGCAGCAAAGTGAGAAAGTTATGTTATTGCATACACCATCCTGAGTCGGGTTGTGACTGCAGGAAGCCCAAGACAGGGTCGTTTAAAAAGGCCGTTGGAAAAAGCAAGGTCAATATCAAGAGCTCCTTCTATATAGGAGATACTCAGAGAGATGTTGCTGCAGGCAAAAACTTCGGCCTGAAGAACATAACGGTCCTATCCGGCTATGGCAAAAGAAGCAGCATAAAGAACTGGAAGGCAAAACCAGATTTCATTACCAAAGATCTCTTTACAGCAGTGAGCAGAATCGTTTTAAAATAGGAGAAGTGCCATGAAAGAGTTATTGGAGCGCCTGAAAGAAGAGGTCCTGGTATGTGACGGGGCCACGGGAACGATGCTTATAGAGAATGGCATGCCTGAAGGCGTATGCCCGGAAGAGTGGGCCATAAAGAATAGGTTGGTCCTGTCCAAACTACATAAGGCCTATGTAGGGGCCGGTGCGGATATGATCACATCCAACACCTTTGGCGCCAATGCAATCAAGCTCAGGAGATTCAACCTTCAGAAGCAGGCCGTTGATATAAATAAGAGGGCGGTTGAGATCGCAAAGGATGCTGCAGGGGGCAAGGCCTATGTGCTCGGGGATGTCGGGCCGACGGGTGAATACCTGAAGCCCGCAGGCGATCTTGAATCGGATGAGATGCTCGAGGTCTTTATCGAGCAGATAAAGGCGCTCGAATCCGCTGGCGTAGATGCTATTATTATTGAGACGATGTCCGATGCAGAGGAGCTCAAGAGGGCGATAATGGCGGCAAAGGAGAGTACTGGACTGCCGCTTATTGCCAGCATGACATTTCAAAAGACGGGTGAGAAGGGTTTCAGGACCACATCCGGTGTCACGATACCGCAGTTTGTGGATGAGTCTTTACTCGCAGGCTGTGATGTCATCGGCACAAATTGCAGCCTCACGATTTCGGATATGGTGGATGTGGTATCCGGGATGCGCAATTTGGGTACTGCCTTTTTATTGGCACAGCCAAACGCCGGCATGCCAAAGCTTGTTGGCGAAAGAACAGTATATGAACAGTCAGCGGATGAGTTTAAAGAGTCTGTGCCGGCATTGATCAAGGCCGGCGCCAACATAATCGGCGGCTGCTGCGGCACGACACCCGAGCATACCCGCGCCATCAAAACCACCATATGAAAAAGATCCTCGTGATATATGCATCAGCAGGTGACGGCCACAAGAAGGCCGCAGAGGCCGTCTATACCGCACTGCAGAACTTAAGCAGGGACGATATAGATCCCGTCCTTATAGACTCGCTTAATTATACGAGCCGCTTCTTCAAATACAGCTATAAGGTAGGTTATATGTTCCTGATAAAGTATCTCCCCCTTGTATGGGGTTTCGTCTATTATATACTTGATAATAGATTCGTCTATGCTGTCTGCAGGCCCTTTCGCAGGCTAAACAACGCATTGAGTACAAAGAGGCTCGTAGAGTTCCTGCATAAGGAGGACTTCGACCTTGTAATATCCACACATTTTTTGGCAGAAGAGGTCATCTGCCGCATGAAGCAGAAAGGCCTTCTATCAGTACCTATTATCAACATAATAACAGATTTTAAATCACACCGTTTCTGGGAGTTCAAGAATGTTGACTATTACACCGTTGGCGCCGAGGCGACCAAGGAGATGTTGATAGCAAGGGGTATTCCCCAGGAGAAGATAAAGGTCCTGGGTATGCCTGTTCGCAGCAGGTTCAATAAACCCATCTCAAAGGAGCAGGCACGCCTGAAACTTAAATTAGAAGAGGATAGGTTTACCATACTTGTCATGGGTGGAGGTTTTGGCGTTGGGCCGATAGAGAATATAGTATCGATGCTGCAGGGGCTCGATTTCGACTGCCAGATGATAGTTGTTTGCGGCCACAATGTGGCCCTGGTAAAGAAGATGAGGCAGATGAGAAAGGACTTTACAAAGACGGTGCACATACTGGGCTTCTGTGTTAATGTGGACGAGATCATGGCAGCGAGCGACCTTATGGTAAGCAAGTCCGGCGGCATAACAGTAACTGAGGCCATGATAAAGGAACTGCCCGTCCTTACACTAAAGCCAATGCCTGGCCAGGAGATGCGAAATGCGGACTTTCTCGGCGAGAAAGGAATAGGTTTCAAGGTAAAGGATGTCGATGAGCTGATATCCCTGATAAGCCGCTTTCATAATTCGCCCGAAGAACTTAAGAGAGTCAAGGAGAGGATGCGGTCTGTTGCAAGGCCGTCTGCCGCGGACGATATTGCCCGCCTCGCTCTCCGGCTGCTAACGCAAGAGGACACAGAGTGACGCAGGAAAAGCTATTCTGCAGGGTTTGCTGGTTAATCGAAGCAGGACCTTTTTGTTTCGAGCGGCCATGGTTCGCCCTGTACAGCTTTTTGGCGAGAGCGAGAAAGAAAACGGAGCAAAATTTTCCTCGGTGGGGAAAATTTTGCGTTCCTGCGGAGATTAACCAGCAAACCCTAAGATATGATGGATAAGTCGCGACTAAATCGAATCATAAGAGACATAAAAAATTTTATTGAGCTCGAGAAAGAGTCAGGACTTGATGAGTTTATGCTAAAGGGTGTAACCAAGCCTAAACAAGCATCAGGCCTCGATACCGGGGGCGTGGCCCGTGATAGAAAGACTGTGCTGGATGAGCTAAGGACGCAGGCCCAGGAGTGCAGGGAGTGTCCGCTTTGCAAGTCACGCAGAAATCTTGTCTTTGGTTCAGGCGATCCCGGGGCAAGGCTGATGTTTGTAGGTGAGGCGCCCGGGCTTGAAGAGGATATAAAGGGTGAGCCCTTTGTCGGGAAGGCAGGCGCATTGCTTACGAAGATAATAGAGGCGATCGGCTTGAAGCGGGAGGATGTATATATCGCAAACTGCCTTAAGTGCCGCCCGCCGAAGAACCGCGATCCGCTTCCTTCAGAGGTCATAGCCTGCAGGGAATTTCTGAGACAGCAGGTAGATATTATCAGGCCAAAGGTGATATGCTGCCTGGGTAAGTTTTCAGCGCAGACACTGCTTATGTCAGAAGAATCGATATCGAGGTTGAGAGGAAGATTCTACGACTTTGAAGGCACAAAACTTATGCCGACATTCCACCCCGCGTATCTCCTGCGCAACCCGAGTGAGAAGAGACACGTGTGGGAGGACATGAAAAAAATCCGAGACTATCTTAGTAATCACCAAGAAAACCAGTAAACACCACAATACATATGCCACCACTTTATGCTAAAATTTTAATCAAATTACCGATTCAGGGGCCATTCGACTATTCAGTACCTGAGAGATTCGCAAAGGATATAATGCCGGGTATGAGGGTTTGGGTGGATTTCGGGCCCAGAAGGCTGGTAGGGTATGTCATCTCCACTTCA
The DNA here is from genome assembly GCA_013202525.1 of Candidatus Omnitrophota bacterium. GTDB lineage: Bacteria > Omnitrophota > Gorgyraeia > JABMRG01 > JABMRG01 > JABMQS01. The sequence goes on along the minus strand of JABMQS010000007.1, from coordinate 14,983 downwards.
ACGAAGACAGACGTTGAAAAGACAAGGCCCATATCGGAGCTGATAGACAAGGAGCCCATATTAAGCGCCGAGATGATGGAGCTTACGAGGCAGATATCGGAATACTATCTCTGCTCCTGGGGCGAGGCCATAGATGCCGCGGTACCGTCCAGTTTAAAAAAAGGCAAGACCGAAGTCAAGTCGAGGATAAAGGAAGACTACTCATCGATCGAGCCGAGCTCAAATCTAGTTCCTACGACTCAGCAGAAGAAGGCCTTAACGGTTATATCCAAATCCATAGAAGAATCCAAACATGAAGTCTTTCTTCTTCACGGGGTGACAGGCAGCGGCAAGACAGAGGTCTACCTTCAGGCCATAGGTGAGGTCCTGGAGAAGGGCCGCTCATGCATAGTCCTTGTTCCCGAGATCTCCCTGACGCCGCAGGCAGTAGACAGGTTTAAGGGGCGTTTCCAGGAGAGGGTGGCTGTTTTTCACAGCCGCCTTACCGCCGGGCAGAAATTTGAGGAGTGGAAGAAATTAAGGGACGGCCAGTGTCATATAGTCGTCGGCGCGCGATCGGCGATCTTCTCCCCGATAAGGAACCTGGGGCTTATAGTAGTCGATGAGGAACACGATTCATCCTATAAGCAGCAGGATACGCCCAGGTACAATGCGGTCGATGTTGCGGTAATGCGGGCAAGGCTGGATAATGCCTGCGTGATCCTGGGAAGCGCGACACCTTCTTTAGAATCATATTACAGGGCCAAGAATAAGGAATACACCCTGCTTAACCTCACCGAGCGCATTGAGAAAAGGCCCCTTCCGAAGGTGAGGATAATAGATATGCGGCAGGAACTTATAGAGCGAAAGAGGAGAAGGGTCATATTCTCACGCCTGCTCTCAGAATCTATTGAAAAGGTATTGAAGCAGCAACAGCAGGTGATACTCTTCTTAAACAGGCGGGGTTTCTCCACATACGCAAACTGCAAGAAGTGCGGTTATGTCGAAAGGTGCAAGAAGTGCAACATCGCTCTGAATTATCATTCCGACAAGAAGAAGCTGGTATGCCACTACTGCAATTACCAGAAGGAGCCCGTTGAGATATGCCCCTCGTGCAAGGGTGCATATATAGATTATTTCGGTTTTGGCACGCAGAGGGTAGAGAGTGAACTGCACAGGTATTTTCCGGCAAGCACTATCAGCAGGATGGATACCGATGCCACCAAGAAGAGGCAGTCGCACAGGCTTATATTGAAGGATTTTGCTTCAGGCAAGACGCAGATCATGATAGGCACGCAGATGATCGCCAAGGGCCATGATTTTCCGAGGGTCACCCTGGTCGGTGTTGTCTGCGCAGATACCGCATTAAATCTTCCGAACTTCAGGGCAGGGGAGAGCACCTTCCAGCTATTGACACAGGTGGCCGGCAGGGCAGGAAGGGGTTTTTCACCGGGCGAGGTTGTTATACAGACGTATGTGCCTCACCACTATACGATTCGCTCGGCCATAGATCATGATTACGAGGGCTTCTATAAGAAGGAGATGAGTCTAAGGAAAGAGCTAATGCTCCCGCCGTTTTCACACATTGTCTGCCTGACTTCGCGCTCTTATAATGAAGAACGCGCCAAAAAGGCTGCAGAGGATCTGGCAAGGCACCTTTTGAAGAAGAAGCCCCACGGCATGATGGAACTGGAAGGGCCTGTGGAGGCGGTCGTTTACCGCTTGCGCAGACAGTATAGATGGAATATAATATTGAAGGCCAGGGATCTGGAGAAATTTAACATTAATCTGAGAGAATGTCTTAAAGGTTTTCGAAAGCCCTCCGGGGTGATTCTCACAATCGACGTGGATCCGTTATGAGGATAATATTTTTTGGGACATCGGAGTTTGCAGTACCTGCGTTAGAGGCGCTTATAAAGAGCAGCCATGAGGTCGTTTCTATAATCACGCAGCCCAAGACCCATAAAGGCAGGGGGCTAAAGGTCCTGCCCCAGCCTGTTGAGTTGTATGCATCAAAAAAAGGTTTAGTCGTCCGGAAGTTTGAAGATATAAATTCAAAAGAGGCCTTTGAGTTTCTTAAGGAACAGGAGGCAGAGGCCTTTGTGATAGTCTCTTTTGGCCAGATATTCAGCAAAGAGGTCCTGGAGATACCAGCGCTTTACCCTATCAATATCCATGCCTCTATTTTACCGAAATACCGCGGCGCAGCCCCCATCCATCGCGCGATCATCAACGGGGAAAAAAGATCAGGCGTTACAATAATGCGCGTCAGCGTGAAACTTGACCACGGGGATATTATCTTCCAGAAGGAACTTGCTATTGGCGATGATGAGGATGCAGCTTCTCTGAGTGCAAGGCTCTCATCGCTGGCCGCCCCGCTGCTTATCGAGACCCTGGATCAGATAGCCGCAGGCTCAGCGCCATCTACGCCGCAGGATGATCCTGCCGCAACCTATGCGCATAAGCTCAGCAAGGAAGACGGTTTGATCGACTGGAGCAAGGATGCACCCTCGATAAAGAATCTGGTGCGCGGCTGTTCGCCGTGGCCTTCAGCTTATACATATCTCGATGGAAAGGTCTTAAAGATCCTAAAGGTTGATATATCCGAAGGCGCAAAAGGGAAAAAGCAAGGGTCTGTTATAGAGACGACCGATAAGGGAATAAAGGTTTCCTGCGGCAAAGGTGCTGTCCTGATTGAAAGGCTGCAGATCGAGGGAAAAAAGCCGCTTGCAGCATCAGAATTTTTACGTGGAAGAACTATACCGGAAGGCACAGTTTTGGGAGGAGCCGATGTTTAATTTTTTAATGGCAATACATTTTCATCAGCCTGTGGACAATTTTGGGTTTGTGGTCGAGAAGGCATGCGACAGGTGCTATGAGCCTTTTCTGGATACTATCGCGGATTTTCCTGACATAAAATTTAACCTGCACTACAGCGGATCACTGCTTGAGTGGTTCAAGGAGAACAGGCCAGGCATACTGGATAAGATAGCGGCCTTGATCGAGACGGGCCAGATAGAACTCATCGGAGGAGGTTTTTACGAGCCTATACTGCCCGGCCTGCCGGAGAGAGACAGCATCGAACAGATACGGATGCTCTCTGAATTTTTAAGGAATGAGTTTGGCGTCGGCGTCTCAGGTGGCTGGTTGGCGGAGAGGGTCTGGGAGCCGCATCTTGCAGAGGTCTTTGCAAAGGCAGGTATCGATTATACCATTGTCGATGATACGCATCTGCGCTATGCCGGACTCGCGCAGGAGAAACTCTACGGCTATTATGTGACAGAAGAGAACAGAAGGCTCCTTAAGATATTCGCATCTGATAAGTCTCTGCGTTATACCATACCTTTTCGCCCGCACAAGGAGACCTTCGATTACTTCCGCAGGATAAAGGATAAGCACAAGACCGGCTGTGTCCTCTATGGAGACGATGGCGAGAAGTTTGGTGAGTGGCCCGGGACCAACAAGAACGGATATGCGCGGAAGTGGCTTGCTCATTTTTTAAAACTACTGCGCAGTAATTCTTCATGGCTTAAGACGCATAAGATATCCGACTATATCGAGAACCACAAGCCGCAGGGCAGGATATATATACCCGCAGCCTCTTACAAGGAGATGGGCGAGTGGGCTCTCTCTGCAGAGGCAGGAGAGAAGCTTGAAGGCGTGCTGGCCAAATTAAAGAAGCAGCACGCAAGCGATGACAGATACGCGGACTTTGTAAGGGGAGGTTTCTGGAGAAACTTTCTTGTAAAATACCCCGAATCCAACCACATGCACAAGAAGATGCTGCTGGTCAGCCGCCAGCTGCGCCAGCTGCAGGCCAAGAAACAGACAACGGTAGTCGATAGAAGGCTCGATGATGCAAGGCGTGAACTCTTTCGCGCTCAGTGTAACTGCGCCTATTGGCACGGGTTGTTCGGCGGCCTCTACCTCTATCACCTGCGTACGGCCGTATACAAGCACCTTATAGCCGCGGAGAGGATAATAGATTCCGTAAGCCATAAGGGCAAGAAATGGGTGGATATTACGAGCAGCGATTTCGATTGCGACGGCGCAAAGGAGTTTATTGTAAAGACGCCCAGGGATATATTTGTCATAGACCCGAGTGAGGGCGCGAGCGTGACCGAGTGGTCTATAAAAGAGAAGCCTCTAAATATACTGAATACCCTCTCCCGTAAAAAGGAGATCTATCACAAGAAACTAAAGGCTATCGTATATGACAGCCATCGCCGCAGCCTCTTTCTCGATCACTTTCTGCCCGACAAGGTGACGCTAAAGGATGTCTCATCGAACCGTTACAAAGAGCAGGGCGATCTTATAAACGCAAGCTGCCTGAAGTCCGATGTAAATAGCGGCACCAGGCCCTATATTGAGATAGAGCGGAGAGGTTTTGTGGGCAGCGCTTCTGTCAGGCTACTCAAACGCTTTATCTTTTTCCCGCAGAAGGATTCACTCAGCGTGATGTATAATATCGAAAACCTTTCTTCGCAGTCGCTCTCTGTCAATTTTTCGCCGGAACTCAACCTCTCGCTTACAAAGGACGATACCGAGGAGGAACTGCGCCCGGCGGATTCGATCCTTTTACATGATCCTATCGAGGGATTGAAGATAACAGTGCGTTTCTCAAAGAGGCCAAAGAAGATCTTCAGGTTCTGCGTCAAGACGGTCTCGCAGTCAGAGAGAAAGATCGAGAGAAATTACCAGGCGAGCACAGTCTTTCCGGTATTCCGCCTCGACCTTGCCGCAGGCAAGTCAAAGTCCGTGGGAATAGATCTCGAGGTAAAATAACCGCCAAAAAAACCCTTGCACTTCTAAAGCGGTATGCTATAATATCCTACAATTAATCTTAGTCATAGTTATTATAGGGAAACAGCGAGCAGAAGGAATCCATGCCTGAATTACGCAAAGACCCCATTATAGGCCGTTGGGTCATTATTGCCACAGACCGTGCAAAGAGGCCCAATGACTTTAAGCCGGAGCAGTCGGAGATGACAGAGGTCACGCCATGCCCTTTTTGTGCCGGCAACGAGAAACTTACTCCGCCGGAGATAAGGGCCATCAGGAAAGACGGTACCGAAGCCAACAAGCCAGGATGGGACATAAGGGTCGTGCCGAGTATTGCACCGGTTCTGAGAATAGAGGGTGACCTTCACAAGCACCCCCACGGTATATATGATACTATGAACGGTGTCGGGGCGCATGAGGTTATTATTGAAACCCCGGAGCATGTAGGCAATATGTGCCTGTTGAAATCGGCGCAGATCGCCAAGACCTGGAAGACGTATAGGGAGAGGCTCATCGACCTCGAGAAGGACAGGCGTTTTAAATATGTGCTCGTATTCAAGAATCATAAGCCTGCCGCAGGTTCGACTACCATAAAGCATTGCCGCAGCCAGCTTATTGCTTTGCCCGCCTGCCCCAAGAGCGTGAAGGGTGAGCTTGAAGGCGCAAAAAAATATTTTGATTATAAAGACAGATGTGTCTACTGTGACATAATATCCCAGGAGCTTGATGATAAGAAGCGCCTGATACTCGAGATAGATGGTTTTGTGGCGATAGCGCCTTTTGCCGCAAGGTTTCCGTTTGAGACATGGATACTGCCAAAGGAGCATTCATCGGACTTTAGCAAGATAAAAGACAACGAGATAAAGGCCCTTTCAAAGATACTGAAGAAAGTGACTTCCCGGATGAATAAACTGCTCTCAGATCCGCCTTTTAACTACATGCTCCATACAGCGCCTTACAGGCGCCCAAAGGCCGGCTACTGGAGCACAATTGAACAGGATTATCACTGGCATATTGAGATAATACCGCGCCTGACAAGGGTAGCTGGTTTTGAATGGGGTACAGGTTTCTATATCAACCCCACGCCGCCTGAAGAAGCCGCCAAGTTTTTACGTGAAGTATAACGAAGCTATTGTTGACAGAGGCATAACCTAAAACCTAAAACCTATAACCTAACACCTAAGACCTAAATATGGGCGACATAAGACTCGATCCTATGACAGCAAGATGGGTTATCATCAGCACCGAGAAGGACTTTGGTCCCGAGGGCTATGATATAGAGAGCCCGGTCCTTGAGGGTGGCACCTGTCCGTTCTGTCCGGGCAGCGAAAAGTTGACTCCGCCCGAGGTCGATGCAGACCGCCCGTCGAATACCGCAGCAGATACACCCGGGTGGGAGACGCGAACGGTCCCCAATAAATACCCTGCCTTAAAGAATGAGCCTGAGCTTAAGAGGACTGGCATGGGTGTCTATGATATGATGAATGGTGTAGGCGAGCACGAGGTGATAGTAGAGGGCATAGAGCATGATAAGCAGCTTGCCGATCTCGATGTGGAGCAGGTTAGGAAGGTCATCAATGTCTATAAGAGAAGAAGCTTGGAGCTGGGCAGGGATGAGAGGTTTAAGTATGTGCTTATCTTTAAGAATTATGGCCTTGCAGCAGGCGCCTCCCTGGAGCATAGCCATACACAGCTCATATCACTGCCCATAGTGCCCAGGCGCGTTACAGAGGAGCTGGAGTGCGCTCACCGTTACTTTGATTATAAGGAACGCTGCGTCTTTTGCGATATAGTGAAACAGGAGAACGAGTATCGACATCGTGAGGTCTCCGAGAATGAGCATTTTGTCGCCTTCTGCCCGTTTGCTTCACGCTCACCGTTTGAGATATCGATAGTACCAAGGGTGCATAAGGCGCACTTTACAGATATTACGGAGGAGGAGATAGACAGCTTTGCGCATATACTAAAAGAAGTGCTTATGAGGATGAAGGTCGCGTTGAAGGACCCGCCTTATAATTTTATCATACACACGACACCGCTTAACGGCAACGGCGACGAAAGCGAGTGTTATCACTGGCATGTAGAGGTCATGCCAAAGCTCAACAAGATAGCTGGCTTTGAATGGGGGAGCGGGTTTTACATCAATCCGACATCCCCTGAGACAGCAAGTAAGTACTTGAGGGAAGCGAAGATTTAAGACAACAAAATAGGAGGAGGAGAGACATGGCAATAAAGGTTGGTATCAATGGTTTTGGCAGGATAGGACGCTTGGTATTGAGATCTGCACTGGAGCACGGCATCAAGGATGTCGAGTTTGTCGGCGTAAACGATCTTACTGATCCTGAAACGCTGGCCTATCTTTTAAAATACGATTCTAATTTCGGGATCCTTGCCAATGATGTAAAGGCAGAAGGCGATTCTATAGTAGTCGATGGCAAAAAGATAAAGGTCTCATCAGAGAAGGACCCTTCACAGCTTCCATGGGCTGAGCTGGGGGCTGAGGTGGTCGTTGAGTCGACAGGCATCTTCCGGGATGCGAAGACGGCAGGCGCCCACTTAAAGGCTGGGGCAAAGAAGGTTATCATATCAGCGCCGGCTAAAGGGGATGATGTGGCTACATTTGTGCTTGGTGTAAATGAAGAGACCTACGATGCGGCAAATGATAATATCGTATCCAATGCTTCTTGCACCACAAATTGTATTGCACCGGCAGTAAAGGTGATAAAGGATACCTTTGGCGTAAAGAAGGGCCTTATGACCACCATACACTCTTACACCAATGACCAGCGCATACTGGATTTTCCGCACAAGGACCTGCGCAGGGCACGCGCAGCAGCTCTCTCTATGATACCTACGACGACCGGCGCTGCCAAGGCAGTAGGGCTTGTTATCCCTGAGTTGAAGGGTAAGCTTGACGGCCTTGCCATACGCGTTCCCACGCCTACAGTTTCCTTAGTGGACGTGGTCCTTGAGGTCGAGAAAGAGACGACCAAGGAGGATGTGAATAAGGCGCTGAAGGATGCTGCAAACGGCAAGCTTAAAGGTATCCTTGGTGTAAGTGAGCAACCACTTGTTTCCATAGATTTTAAGAAGAATCCGCTTTCTTCAATAGTGGATGCTGATCAGACATTCGCATTAGGTAATATGGTAAAGGTCCTTTCCTGGTATGACAACGAGTGGGGTTACTCCTGCAGAGTAATCGATCTAATCAAATACATGATGAAATAACCACCCAAGGATAAAAGCACCACCAGGGACGGTCTTTAGATAGTTTACACGTAGAACCAGAAAAAAGACCGTCCCTGTAAAAACATTGCATTACCACCACCTGGTGGAGAACAGCACAACCATTAAACAAGGAACCACTTATGAATAAAAAGTCCGTCAGGGACGTGGATATCAAGGGCAAGCGTGTTCTGATGCGCGTTGATTTTAACGTGCCGCTCGATGGAGAGCAGAAGATCACAGACGATAACAGGATAAGGGCTGCCCTGCCTACCATAAATTATGTTATCGAGCAGGATGCAAAACTTATCCTGATGAGCCATCTTGGCAGGCCAAAGGGTGAGGCTAAGCCAGAGTTTAGCCTTAAGCCCGCGGCCGAACGCCTCAGCGAACTACTTGGTAAGCCGGTTAAGATGCTGGGTGACTGTATAGGTGATGAGATCAAGAAGGCGATTTCTGAGATGAACGATGGTGATGTCATATTGCTTGAGAACTTGAGATTTCACAAGCAGGAGACGAAGAACGACCCGGAGTTTGCAAAGGAGCTGGCGTCCTTAGGCGATATATTTGTAAACGATGCCTTTGGCACCTGCCACCGCGCCCATGCCTCGACCGAAGGTGTTACGCACTACCTTGAATCTGTTTCAGGTTTTCTGGTAGAGAAGGAGATAGAGTATTTTCAAAGGGTTCTTACCTCTGCACAGAAGCCGTTTATATTCATCCTCGGCGGCGCAAAGGTGGCTGACAAGATACCGGTTATCGAGAATATGATGGACAAGGCCAGCACGATACTTATCGGCGGGGCCATGGCATATACATTTATGAAGGTCAAGGGTATCGATATCGGTTCATCCCGCATGGAAGAGGAGATGCTTGATACAGTGAAGAAGATCCTCGATAAGGCAGCGGGCGAGGGTGTCGATATAGTCCTGCCGGTCGATCATGTCGTTACAGATAATATTGAGACAGCGGCTAATGTAAAGACCACAGACGGTGATCCAATAGAGCAGGGCTGGATGGGCGTTGACATCGGCCCGAAATCGATAGCCTTATTTTGTGAGAAGATCGCTTCTGCCAAGACCATAGTCTGGAACGGGCCTGTCGGGATCTTTGAGAATGATAAGTTTGCGGCAGGGACAAAGGCACTGGCTGATGCAGTGGCAGCCTCATCCGCCGTCTCTGTGATCGGCGGCGGCGATACAGCAGCAGCGGTGGCAAAGTTTGGTGTAGCAGATAAGATGTCTCATATATCTACCGGCGGCGGTGCATCACTTGAGTACCTTGAAGGCAAGGTCCTGCCCGGCGTTGCCGCACTATCTGACAAATGACATATTTAAGGAGTATTTATGAGAAGACCGATTATTGCTGGTAACTGGAAGCTGAACAATACGATCAACGAGGCGGTTGAGCTTATCAACGGCCTGAAGAGGGAACTCGTAGACGCAGATGGTGTCGATATCGTGGTATGCCCTACATATACCGCGCTCTCGGATGCGCATGAGATCCTCATGGATACGAATATAAAGCTTGGAGCCCAGGATGTCTACTGGGAGGAGAAGGGCGCCTTTACCGGTGAGATCTCCCCGCAGATGTTAAAGGACGCAGGCTGCGATTATGTTATCATAGGCCACTCCGAGCGCAGGAAATATTTTAATGAGACAAACGAGACCGTTAATAAGAAGATAAAGGCAGCGCTTGCAGCAGGGCTCCTTCCTATAGTATGCGTCGGTGAGCAGCTCGAAGAGCGCGAGGCTGGCAAGGCCTTCGATGTTATAAAAGACCATGTTACGGGTTCACTCGCCGGGCTCTCAGGAGAGGATATGGAGAAAATAGTCCTGGCCTATGAGCCAGTATGGGCTATAGGCACGGGCAAGACAGCCACCCCTCAGCAGGCAGAAGAGGTCCATGCTTATATAAGGGGCCTTTTAAAAGAGATCTTTGATGAGGAGACAGCGGAGAATACACGGATACAATACGGCGGCAGCGTCAAGCCGGACAATATAAAAGAACTTATGCAGGAGAAGGATTTAGACGGCGCCCTTGTCGGCGGCGCCAGCCTTAAGATAGATTCGTTTACCCAGATTGTGAAAGGAGCTGTATAGACATGTATATCTTTGTGCTGATAATTCATATAGTTGCCTCCTTGACCCTGATCGCGGTTATCCTGCTTCAGGCAGGAAAAGGCGGAGGCCTTGCCGAGACTTTTGGCGGCGGAAGCGGCCAGACCACGATATTTGGGCAGAAGGCATCTGCTTTTCTGACCAAGGCCACGAGCGTAAGCGCTGTTCTTTTTCTGTGCACCTCTTTGACCCTGGCGTATCTTTCCAGTATAAGAAAGAGATCGCTTATGGAGGGCACAGCGATTCCGGCAAAGTCAGCGGCAACACTGCCGCAAGGAGCACCTTCTGAAAAGCAGGCCGTCTCAAAGACGACTGTAAGGCAGGTGAAGGTCGACCCAAAGACCGGCAGAGAGACGGTGATTGAGGAGAAGACCATTCCTATCGGAGAAGAGGCAAAATAGTCAAACAGCAACGCCTTTCCTCCATCCGGAGGGCCTGGCGGTGGAAAAGAAGAGACATGCATATATTAAAGAAGTTCATAAGGCCGCTTGAGATATCAGCGGCCTTTTTCTTCCTGGTTACCTTGTCCCTCGGTTGCTCGAGCTATCTATCCGGGGTCGATTACAATATAGACGGCCCGCCCTCCTACGGCGATGCTATTGTGGAAGCCTCGATAGCAGATGCCACCACCCTTATACCCATAGTAGCCTCAGACTCTGCCTCTCATAGTATATGTGCCTTAGTCTATAACGGCCTTGTTAAATACGATAAGGATTTGAATATCGTAGGCGAGCTTGCAGAAGGTTGGGATATAGAAGAAGGCGGACTTGTAATAGTATTTCACCTGCGAAAGGATGTCAGGTGGCATGACGGCAAACCTTTTACTGCCGAGGATGTGAAGTTTACTTATGAGAGGCTTATAGACCCGAAGGTGCGCACCCCTTACGGAGGCGACTTCTTAAAGATAAGATCCCTGGATGTCCTGGACCCCTATACCGTGAAGGTCAGATATAAAGAACCGTTTTCGCCGGCGCTATCATCCTGGGGCATGTGGATCATGCCAAAGCATCTACTGGAGGGTGAAGACCTTAATACTACCTCTTACGGCCGCCGGCCCGTAGGCACAGGCCCTTACAAGTTTTCTAGATGGAAGACCGGTGAACGCATAGACCTGGTTTCAAACAAGGACTATTTTGACGGGCGTCCATTTATAGACAGGTATATCTATCGCATCATACCCGATGCTGCTACCATGTTTTTGGAGCTTGAGACAGAGGGTATCGATATGATGGGGCTCGATCCTCTGCAATACCGCAGGCAGACAGACAATCGTTTCTTCAAGAGCTGTTATAATAAATTCCGCTACCCATCATTTGGATATACCTACCTGGGCTACAATCTGCTCGATAAAAAGTTCAAAGATAAGAGGGTGCGCAAGGCGCTGAATCTTGCGGTGAATAAGAGTGAGCTGATAGACGGTGTGCTCATGGGGCTGGGCGAAGTCTGCACAGGCCCGTTTGTTCCTGAGTCATGGGCATATAATAAGGATATAAGGCCTTCTGCCTATGATCCCAAGGCGGCAGAGATGCTCCTCGCCGAGGCAGGCTGGATAGATACAGACGGCGACGGCTTACTCGATAAGGATGGCGAGCCATTTAGCTTTACCATACTTACCAATCAGGGTAATGACCTGCGGCGCCGGGCAGCGGTTATAATACAGCACAGGCTTTCTGAGATAGGTGTTAAGGTCAAGATCAAGGTCGTTGAGTGGAGTGTGTTTTTGACAGAGTTTATTAACAAAAAGAGATTTGAGACAATACTGCTTGCCTGGGGCCTGGGTCGTGACCCAGACTGCTATGATATCTGGCACTCATCCAAGACGAGACAGGGTGAGTTTAATTTCATAGGCTATAAGAACAATGAGGTCGACAGGCTCCTTGAAGAGGGAAGGCGCGTATTTGATCAACAAAGGCGGGCTCAGATATACCACAAGGTGCAGAAGATCTTGTATGAGGATCAGCCTTATATGTTCTTGTGGGTTGCCGATAGCCTGCCTATAGTGCATAAGCGTTTTAAGAACGTAAAGCCCGCCCCTGCGGGCATAGGCTACAACTTTATCAGGTGGTACGTGCCCAAAGATCAGCAGAAGTATAAACAATGAAGAGTTATATAAAGAGACGGATCATAAGTATTATTCCCATGCTCATAGGCATATCGATAATATCCTTTGCCGTGATCCACCTTGCGCCGGGAAGCCCTGTCGATCTTTCTACGAGTCTCAATGCAAAGGTATCCCTGGAAGCAAAGGAGAAGCTCATCACGCAGTATGGGCTTGACAGGCCTGTCTTTATACAGTACCTGAGCTGGCTGAAGCGCCTTGCGACGCTCGACTTTGGGGATTCCTATCGTGACGGGCGTAAGGTGATCGTTAAGATAGCAGAGCGCATTCCAATAACACTCCTGATAAATATTCTTTCGATATTGCTGATTCTGTGTATAGCCATACCAATAGGGGTCTCAAGCGCGGCCAGGTCGGGCTCCTTATATGACCGCTCTATGACTGTTTTTGTCTTTATAGGTTTTGCTCTTCCCGGCTTCTGGCTTGGACTTCTGCTCATGTCATTATTTGGTATAACGCTGGGCTGGCTTCCTATCCAGGGCATTGTATCTCTGGACTTTGACAGCCTGTCGTTTATTGGAAAGATTGCGGATGTGGCAAGACATCTGATCCTTCCTGTCTTTGTTTCGGCGGTCGGCGGCCTGGCGGGAATGAGCCGTTACATGCGGAGCAATATGCTCGAGGTCCTGCATAAGGATTATGTAAGGACCGCCAGGGCAAAGGGCCTGCCTGAGTCTATGGTGATATACAAGCATGCCCTGAAGAACGCCCTGCTTCCTGTAATAACGATATTGGGCCTTTCTGTTCCTGGCTTGATCGGCGGAAGCGTGATATTCGAATCTATATTCGGTATACCCGGCATGGGAAGGTTATTTTATGAGTCGGTAATGGGAAGGGACTATCCTGTGATAATGGCGATACTGGTCATAGGTGCGACCTTGACGCTTATCGGTAATATCCTGGCCGATATATCCTACTCATTGGCAGACCCGAGGATAAGATATGAGAAGTAGAAACAAGCTGACACTTTTCGGTGTTGTGATCGTCGGCCTGCTTGGCCTGGCGGCGTTATTTGCCCCGCTTATCGCCCCCTATGACCCCGCAAGCATTGATATAGAGTCTGCGTTACTTGGTCCGTCTTCGCAGCATATCTTCGGCACAGACTACCTGGGCAGGGATGTTTTCAGCAGGATGGTCTATGGCTCAAGGATATCCTTGTCCATAGGATTCATAGCTGTGGGTATTGCAGTGTGCATCGGCATAGTCATCGGTTCCATTGCCGGTTACTACGGGGGAAAGACGGATACGGTCCTTATGAGGTTTGTGGATATTATGTTATGCTTTCCGTCATTCTTTCTGATACTGGCGGTGGTTGCTGTGCTTGAACCGAACATAACAAATATCATGATCGTTATCGGTATAACAAGCTGGATGGGTGTGGCCAGATTGATAAGGGCAGAGATACTCAGTCTGAAAGAGAGGGAGTTCATCCTTGCCGCGCGCGCCATCGGCGCAAGCGACTTGAGAATAATAGTGTTCCACCTCATACCAAATGCCATAGCACCTGTCTTAGTCAGCGCGGTCCTTGGTGTTGCGGCAGCGGTCCTGGTCGAGTCTGCTCTCAGTTTTCTGGGCCTGGGTGTTCAGCCGCCCACGCCGAGCTGGGGAAATATCCTGATGGAGGGAAAGGCCTCCCTCGGTGTCTGCTGGTGGTTAATGTTGTTCCCGGGGCTTGCGATATTTATAACGGTCTTGGGATATAATCTTTTGGGAGAGGGCTTGAGGGAACATTTCAGCCCGCACAAGTGATGCTTAAGATAAATGATCTGAATACGTATTATTACAAGGATGGTAAAGAGACCAGGGCCGTTGATGGTGTGCGCTTACATATCCCGCCATCCTGCATCTTTGCGATTGTCGGAGAGTCGGGATGCGGAAAGACCACCCTCGGGTTGTCGATAACAGACTTGATAAACCCAAAGGACGGAAAGATTATCTCCGGCTCTGTTGTTTTTGAAGGGGTGAATATCTTAAGGCTGCCTCAGGAGAAACTGCGTGACATCCGTGGCAAACAGATATCATATATATTTCAGGAGCCTGCCACTTCGCTCAACCCTGTATTTACAATAGGTGAGCAGATAGAAGAGGCCCTGCTTGTGCACAGGATAACCGATAAGAGGGGCTCAAGGAAGCTTGCAATAGCGGCATTGAAAGAGGCAAGGCTAAGGGAGCCGGAGCGCGTCCTTGATTCGTATCCGCACCAGCTATCAGGGGGCATGAAACAACGAGCGATGATAGCCATGGCCGTATCTATGAGGCCGAAGCTTCTGATAGCAGATGAGCCGACGACAGCACTCGATGTCGACACCGAGTCTGAGATACTGGACCTGCTCCTTCTTTTGCGCAAGGAGCTGTCTTTATCGGTCTTGATCATCACCCATGATATACGTCTTGTGCAGAAGGTGGCAGACAAGACGGCTGTGATGTATAAGGGCAGGATCGTAGAGATCGATGATACTGATAGATTATTCAACAAGCCCAGGCATGAGTATACAAAGATGCTGCTTGAGTCCATGCCCGAGAGACTAAAGCTATAAAACCGTAATAGCGAGTATTTGTCATTCCCGCGGCCCTTCGACAAGCTCAGGGCCCCTCGAAAGGTCCCGAGCGAAAGCGAGGGGAAGCGGGAATCCATACTACCGCGATTGCAAGGACAAATCTCAAATACCATGATAGAAGTCATCGACATTACAAAATCATTTAAGGATGTGAAGGCACTCGATAAGGTAAGCCTGAAGATAGACTACGGTGAATCCGT
>JABMQS010000054.1 GCA_013202525.1 Candidatus Omnitrophota bacterium | reverse complement strand
GGCAAGAGATTTAAAGATCTGAGGTTTAGGGTTTATGCGCTCGAGAAGAAGGTTACTTCAAGATCAAAGGCTTTATCTGATAGTAAACATCACCGGCAGGCAGAGACCATCGCCCGCTGAATTAAGGCGTGTTATAAGAGGCGGCGCAGATATGATCCAGCTCAGGTCTAAGGCGCTCTCTGATAAGGCATTCCTTGAATATGCCCTGAGGCTTAAGGCTCTTTGCAAGGCCTGCGGTGTCATATTCATAATAAACGACAGGGCGGATATAGCACTGGCCTGCAAGGCAGACGGACTCCATATCGGCCAGGATGATATAGAGCCTTCTGTTGCAAGAAGACTCCTTGGCAGGAACAAGATCATTGGCCTATCCGCGCACAGCATAGCTCAGGCCAGGAGGGCTGCAAGGGATCGGTCCCTGGATTACATCGGACTTGGCCCGATATTCAAGACCACTACAAAGCCAGGTGCAAGGCCCATAGGCATGGGCACTATAAGAAGGGTTACAAGGATTAAAGGCATGCTCCCTCTCTTTGTGATAGGGGGCATTAATATCGGAAATATAAAAAAGGTCATTGCGCAAGGTGCAAAGGCAATCGCAGTATCAGGCGCTGTATTTAGTTCAAAGCAGCCTTCAGGGGTTGTGCGAAGGCTAAAGAAAGACCTCGAATGACACAGATAGAAGCAGCCAGGAAGAATATCGTTACGGATTTGGTAAGGAAGGCCGCAAAGGCTGAAGGCGTCTCCTCAAAGAAGCTCTTAAGCGGCCTTAGGGACGGTTCGATCGTCATCCCTGCAAATAATACCCGCCACCTAAAGAAGCCCTGCGCAATAGGAAAGGGCCTGCGTACAAAGATAAATGCCAATATAGGTAATTCACCCTTTTCTAAGTCTATACGAGAAGAACTCAAGAAGCTAAGGGTCTGCCTTAAATATCAGGCAGATACGGTCATGGACCTGAGCACAGGCGACAATCTCAAGCAGGCGAGAAGGGCGATCATAAAGAATTCACCTCTGCCCATCGGCACTGTACCGGTTTATGAGGTAGCGGTCAACGCCCGTAAGAATAAGATCCCCTTTCATGAGGTATCTTTGGATGATATCCTTGAGGTCCTGGAGTCGCAGGCTGCAGACGGTGTTGACTTTTTTACGATACATGCAGGTGTAACGCGCAGGGTCCTGGATTCACTTAAAGGCGCACGCCGCGTAGCCGGCATAGTAAGCAGGGGCGGTGCGTTATTGGCACAGTGGATAAAGAAGAACAGGCGAGAGAACCCTCTGTATGAAAATTTCGACCGCGTTCTTGCCATTGCCAAAAGATATGATATCACATTGAGCCTTGGTGACGGTCTGCGCCCGGGTTCGGTGTGCGATGCCACAGATAAGCCCCAGATCACTGAGCTTAAGATATTGGGTGAGCTTGCAAAGAGGGCAAAGGCCAAAGGCGTCCAGACAATGATCGAGGGGCC
Organism: Candidatus Omnitrophota bacterium; assembly: GCA_013202525.1. Classification (GTDB taxonomy): domain Bacteria; phylum Omnitrophota; class Gorgyraeia; order JABMRG01; family JABMRG01; genus JABMQS01. The sequence continues at coordinate 2,050 of JABMQS010000054.1, read as the reverse complement.
TGGCCATGTCCCCATAAACCAGATAGAAAAGAATGTCGCATTACAGAAACGCTATTGCAACAATGCCCCCTTTTATGTATTGGGGCCGCTGGTAACAGATGTCGCGGCAGGATACGACCATATCTCATCAGCCATCGGCGCTGCATTGGCAGGTTCATATGGAGCTGATTTCCTCTGTTATGTCACTCCGTCAGAACACCTCAGCATACCGACTCTCGATGATGTGAAGGAGGGGCTTATGGCATACCGCATAGCGGCGCACAGTGCCGATATTGCAAAGGGCGTAAAAGGGGCGATTGAATGGGACCGCACAGTTTCAAAGTACCGTAAGTCCAGGACATGGTCGAAACATATAGGAAGTTCAATGGATCCGGAAAGGGCAAAGGCCATTCACCAGAGGTCTAAGACAGCCACAAAGGATGTATGCAGTATGTGCGGTGAGTACTGCCCGCTTAAGATATCGGAAGAACTTTAAAGCAGGGAGGCATAGGAGGCAATGGGAATAGTCGTAGTCGGTTCAGTAGCATTTGATGATGTGATCACCCCCTTTGGTAAGAATCTGAATGCCCCGGGCGGCTCAGCCACTTTCTTCTCCTTGAGCGCCTCCTATTTTACAAAGGTAAAGCTCGTCGCTGTAGTAGGTAATGATTTCCCAAAAAAATATATAAGGCTGCTTGAGAAAAAGGGTGTTGATACCGAGGGCCTGAGGATAGAAAAGGGCAAGACCTTTCGCTGGAAGGGCAGGTACAGCTGGGACCTCAATACAGCAGAGACCCTGAAATTGCAGTTAAATCTCTTTCAGGATTTTAGCCCTGAGCTTCCCGAAGACTATCGGGATGAGGATATGCTGTTTCTGGCAAACATAGACCCGGATCTTCAGCTGAAGGTGTTAAAGCAGGTTCATTCGCCCAAATTGATCGCCGCCGATACCATAGACTACTGGATAGAGCATAAGAGAAAGAGCCTCCTTAAGGTCCTCAAGAAGATAGATATTTTGATAATTAATGAGGCGGAGGCAAGAAAACTTACAAAAGAGTCAAACCTCTGCAAGGCCGGAAAACGCATTATCTCCTATGGGCCCGGCAGTGTTGTGATAAAGAAGGGTGAGCATGGTGTTATGCTCGTTTCAAAAGAGGGCATCTTTGCCTATCCCGCATTTCCTCTTGACGATGTTTGCGATCCTACAGGTGCAGGGGACACCTTTGCAGGCGGGTTCCTGGGTTATCTCTCAGGCCTAAAGAGTATTAACGAAGCGGCGATAAGACGCGCCCTTGTATACGGCAACATCATGGCTTCCTTTAATGTAGAAGGTTACGACATAAAGGTTCTTTCAAAACTCAACCGGGCGAAGATAGATAAGAGGGTCAAGGCCTTCAGGCGGGTCTGCAGCTTTTGACAATAGGCGGGAGTAATTCAGTGGTAGAATGCAAGCTTCCCAAGCTTGACGTCGCGGGTTCGACTCCCGTTCCCCGCTCCATTTGGTTGATGGTTCACAGATGACCGTTAACCGTGAACTGTTAACAGTGAACTAACAGAAGGCGCATGAAGAGCTTATTGTTTTTAATAATTTTGGCAGCTGTTTTATCAGGATGCGCTACTACATCCACCCCAACCGTTACTATCGGAGCTCTTCCTACTCCATATCAGCAAGGTGTTTATCACACGGTTCTTAAGGGGGAGACGCTCTGGAGGATCGCGAAGGCATATAATACAGATATTAAAAAGATAATTGATACTAACAGGATGCCTGATGCCTCAGATATCACTACCGGCCAAAAGATTTTTATTCCAGGGGCCAAAAAGACAGTCAAGACCAGCCAGTATATGCCTGCCCAGGAGAAGAGCAAAACAGGATATGTATGGCCATTAAGAGGAAAGATTATATCTTATTACGGCTCAACCATAGATGGCGTTAAGAACAAAGGCATAGATATAAAGGTTAACCAGGATCAGCTGATAGTAGCTTCCCGTTCCGGCAAAGTAGTTTTCTGTGATAACAAGGTCAAGGGTATGGGCAAGGTTATTATCTTAGAGCATGAGAATGGTTATT
>JABMQS010000053.1 GCA_013202525.1 Candidatus Omnitrophota bacterium | reverse complement strand
AGAGGCAGCCAATATATACCGCGCTGAAAGGCTCGAGTGGACACAGGATGGTGAACAATACATCCAGAACATACAGCACCTTGATACAGCATCCGACGTCCTCCATGTCATAGACAGCAAGGTATCTGCTGATAAGGCAGGTGCTGCAAAAGTTCGCATAGCCAAACTGGCAGCTTCTGTCTCTAACATAAAAGCTGCCATAGGGCACGTATATAACGGAAGGAAAGTAACTGCTGCAGAGTTGAAGACAGACAAGAATGGCCGCCAGGCAGTAATACTGACCTTTGATAAGAGCATAGTTGTTGATATAACAACCAAGGCAGGCAAGGTAAGCAAGTTCACATCAAACATGATCGCCCTGACTGCAAAGGGTACACTCTTCTTAGGCAAGGGTGAGGTAACAGATTATGACAATACACCTTCTGACCAGCCGCCTTCTGATGCATTCGATCTTAGCACCATACCAGGCATAGCCACCAAGAACGCAAGCCTTCTGGTAAAAAGAGCCGGCAAGCAGCTTGTAACAGGCACAGTAGGCATGGCTGTTCTTGCGCAGAAAGATGCAGCCGGCAATCTAAAGACAACAGACAATGTCCAGCTGCTCCTTGTGAACGAAGGCTTTGAGAACATAAACGTCTCCATGGAAAATGGCGCAGCAGCCACAGGCGGTGTATTCGGCAACTGGAGCGTAACAGCAAAAGAATATATAAGCTTTGTCATAAAGAATGCCAAGGAAGGCTTTGATCCTATGACAGTGGCTGGTGAGACCAAGGGAAGCTTTATTGCTTATGCAAAGAATAAGGTTCAGGCTTTGCAGAATGGCCTTGGTACTAACGATACAATAACCTTAAAAGGGATAACCAGGGAGACAACACTTGTATTCGAAAAAGGCAAACTTAGCAGTGAAAAATCTAACCTCGGCGCTTACTTTGATGCGGGAGGCAACAGGATCGATAATAGTAATAATATAGAAGGTTCGATAAACACTACAGATCCTCGTACAGGCAAGGCTATGCCGGTTGTGTTTAAAGATGGTAAGATAGAAGACGGAAAGTTCAGCGTTGTGATAAATAAGGTAGGTTCGCAGGTAACAAGGGTTACTATAACCGAAAAGAGCACTGATAAAGATAAAGGTCAACCGCAAGCTGCGACAGCTGCAAACTCTCATAAGACCCTTTATGCAGGCACCACTACTGTAAAGGGTAAGAATGCCATAGTAGAGGTATTGCAGATTGCCAAGAAGGGTGACAGCATAAAGATAGTGGATAATGCCATCAGCCAGGATGGCTCTGGAAGTGTAAGAGCTATTGCCGCAGGTATAACAACTTATATGAATGGGAGATGGTTGACTCTGCATAAAGAAACATCCATAAAGATTGGCGCAAATGGCAGATTATTTACTACCGATCCAAACGTGAGATCTGAAAGTTTGATAGGAAGCGATAAGACATTAGACAAATACGAATATACTGAGATATATAAAGCCACGGGCAAGGCCGATGCAGACGGCTTCTATGAACTGGGATTAACATATGAGGATGTTGAATCAGGCCTTACAGCTTTTTTATATAGGAAGGTAAAAGTAGAAAGCGAAGAGAAGCTCCTGTTTGCGGTAAAGAGTAAAGTGAGCAATAATCTATTTGTCCGTGTTGACGTAGATGGCATGAAGTTAGCAAGGTCTATCAAAAATATAGAAGTTACAGAGACCTTGCATTGTGCTCCTCCCAATGAGAATGCATGGTTTAAGCTGAAAAAGTCTACGTTTGAGGCCAAGGTAAGCCTATACAATAATAAAGAAGCGTATTTAGGAGAAGAAGGTGGCAGGACTGTGGTCAAAGAGTTTAGAGATTCGCGAGGAAAGACGGTCCATGGGCTTACCTCAAAAGATGAAAAACGCAACGTACTTGGTGCGTTCGATTTACCTAACGGCAAGAAGATAAGTTTGGCTGTTCAAAGAGTTGAAGAGGGCGATAAGGTTTACGAGGTGCTTGTTTCAAGGATTGATGCAGAAAGGGTTGGTTTTGAGTCATTGGTCAAGGCTGGAGACGCAGATGAGATAAAGCTGGCATTTAACAAGGGTAAGGCAGATGTCAGGTTTGAGATAGATGGATCCATCACAACATTAGGCAGTTTCTATGAAACAGAAGGCCGCGAGTTATTGCCAGCGGCCAATATATCGCTTATGGATAACTTTGTTATAAAGCAAGGCGACCTGTGGGCGCCTGATGAAGGCCAGGCCATAAAGGTTGGCGACCAGAGCAGGCTCAGAAGGCTGGCTCCTCCGCCAAGAGACAAGAAATCGAAAAAGACACAGTCTGATGTTGTCAGGTTCAGGCCCACAAAATATGATGCAAATACCCAGAAGATGTGGGGGCTTATGCATATAAAAGACGGCGCATTTGCATTGTATAAGAATCAGATATTGCATATCAGAGGTTCTGATCTGAGCTGGGCTGATAGCGGTGAGTGGGTAATGGCAAAGGTGAGCGAACTGGATAGCGGAAAGGTGAGAAACTATCTCGTATATAACCTCTCATATGAGACTATCAAAGGCTGGGGAGTAACAGAGAGGTTATCTGTTCAGTCTGCAATCAAAGAAGGTAACCTATGGGTTCATTATGCAGATCCCAGGGGTCAGGCCACTCTCCCTGTGACATTTGATATAGTCGTTTACAATGGCAAGCTGACGTTTGGCAAGAGTTATGATGACCTCTCCACAGTAAACGGTTCTATCACTGCTGTGCTTGCGAATGATATTACATATGGGGCAGCTAATGCCACTACCTGGCATAGTCACTTCTGGTTAGCGCACGCCGTTGAGGCAAATCATTATAGAGCATATGTCAAACATGAAAAGGAGATCTTAGCGGCGATAATAAAGGTCACAGAAGAAGAATACGGTTTCAAAGAAGGCGTAAGCTTTGAATCAGATGGAATCGTATTTACCTCCACGCTTAAGGGGCTTGCGCTAGGAGAGTCGACATTCACAAAAGACACGAGATTAAGAAAGCGAAACGACCTAAGGGCATTGTTTGGTGATCCCAAGAGCTCTGAGTCAGGCGCTTATAATGACCTCTCCATAGAGTATGCCTTGAGCACCAATACCGCAAGAGAGCACCTATATATAAGAGGAAAGAGCGTAGCAACCGTATGCAAGCTCGAGATAGACAGGCAATACTATTATGTTGATAAACATGGGGTTAGGAAGCGCGGCAACCTCGGCACACTTATCTATATCAATAATTTCAAAGGCACTGATAATGTCAGTCTCTATATGGAAGACCTGGGATATGTAAATGCCTTGTACAGGCCTGATGACTGCAGGCCTGAAGACAGGATCGAGCAAACAACTATAGGCGGCATACTGGTTCCTTTATTTGCTATAAAGGATAAGATAGATGCCATGCCGCAGGGAGCTGGCCGGGGCAGGGCTGATCATGCCTATAAAGAGCTTGAATCAAGAGTCGAAGATGCCCTGGTCTTCTCCAGATATTCAGAGGTCGAAGGCAGTGATATAGATAAGTTCAATGATGGTTATGAGAAGGTCAACGATGACCTGAAGAATGCACAGATAGCCGCTGCCTTAAAGACTGAGATGATCGAGCTAAACAATGAGATAGGGTCTAAAGGATTATGGAAAAGAGGATGGGAGGCGACATACAGGACCGGTGTGGCAGCCCTACATGTGATGGAGACAAATAAGGACATTGAGGCGCTCGCAATGACTCTTGGAGCAGGACAGGTTGTAGGACTTGCCCCAGCTATGGTATCAAGGCTGGGCGCTGGTTATAAAACAGCGGTCTCAACTACTTATGCCTCATCAAAGGGATTTTTACGTGCCCGGGCAGCGCTAGGCTATGGCAGTATTATCAGCGCAAGGCTTTATCGCGCTTTTCTCTTCAATGTTCAGACTACTACAACAGTAGGCCTGTCGGCCTACACAGCTATGAGCTTTTCCCGCGGCGAAACGCCTACTGCGCAAGGCGCAATGGATGTCATAAGAAGTTCTGTGAAGTGGTCTATGGTCTTTACTCCACTTGCCGCTATCGGCACACCGGCTACTATCGGTTCTGCATTCCAGGCCTCAAATGTAAAATGGTTTGGAAGCCATGCGTTCTCATTGAAACATTGGAGGCCATTGAGCATATACAAGGCATACCAGTCAGGCGAGAAGGTTTCAGGATGGCTCATTGTTGGTTGGTCAGCACCGGCCTTTGGTACGTTTTATGGTATACATGAGGCTGTAGGGCGTGGCAGGGCAATATCCGCGGATCTGGTTGCAGAGAGCGTCAAGCAGGGGTTTATAGCAGCTACTGCATTGGCGTTGATGTGGACTGCTGCCGGAGGTTACAAGGCCTTGAGCAGGACAATACATACTGACCAGGCCATTGTGGCAGAATCTGCTTTACCTAAAGCGCCCCAATACCTGAGGGTCGCGCTTAACCCCAAGAGGGGGATTTTGGGCAGTATATTCAAGCCGCTGTCTTTTGAAACGAAGGCCATTTCACCATACAGCCTCTTCTTCTACGGCGCTACAGGAAGAGGGCTTTATCAGGCAATTGCAAATCCTGATAATGAGACCGGATTTTTCAATAGATTCTACTCAGGTGTTCGTACAGCCACCAGCTGGGAAGGCATTAAATGGGGGCTTGGTACTGTTGGCGGTACAACACTTATCGTTAACTTCTTCTGGAGCGGCATAGTAGTAGGCCACAAAGGATTGGGCAAGGTCCCGCTTGTGACAAAGATAGAGATATTTGGTGATACCCCTGGTTTCTTGGGCGCAACAGGAGTAGGAAGATTTGCTGCTGCCCTATTACACCCAAGGACAGCCTATGCTGCTTATAACCAGTTGCTTGGCCAGGCATTTGGTGTTGGTGGACATATGATAATATTCACCGCAATAGGAAAGGGTTTCCTTACTCCTGTATCCACCTGGTGGCTCAGGCCCCATGAGAAGAGTGGCGAGACCGGAACCGCTGCTGTAGCCGGTTGGCTTTCACGCGGCATAGAGAACTTTGGCGCTAATACATATATAGACGCTGCGATACAGGGCTTTATCTTTGGTGCTGTCCTGGCTCCACTTGGGGCTGCTATGGAGGTGTCAGGCCAGTTTCTGGGTGGGGTTGCTGGAAAAATACCAGGGTCGAAAGTTGCCTTAAAATGGGTAGGTGAATCTACAATTGCCACAGAGGCCATGGGCGTTGCAAGGGAGGCATATCTTGAAGGATCGGCCTCATTCATATTACAGGGCTTCTTCGGTATCTCACCAGGCGCAGCTGAGGTAGCGGTTGAGTTAATTCCGGGTATAGGAGGCAGGGCATCTTCCAGGATAAGATTCTATAGCAGGGCGAACAGTTCATTAAAGAGGCTAAAGCCCGTTACCCTTGATGAGCAGGTGCAGAAGAGAGGGTTTAAGGTGGGAGATGTTCTTAGCGAGGAAGAGATCAGCGAAAATGCAGATAGATTTGAAGCCATGGGCATAAGGTTTGCCCAGGACCAGAATGATGTCCAGGAAGGCGAATACACCGCAGCTGGAATCAGTGGTATGAGCCTTAATGAACTAACAAAACACCAGAATGAGCATGCAGCCGTATCAGAGACAGAGCAGCGTATGAGCAGTTTTGATCTTCTTGATAATATGCATGAGATCAAGACAGGCCATGAGATGTCTAATGTAGAATTCGCAGGCATGACAGGACAGAGCCTTCCCCAGCTTCAGGATACTTACGAGGTAGAGTTCACCATTATGGATAAAACAGAGATGGCAGAGCTTACAGACTATGTAAAGGTAGAAGACCTGTTGGGTTCAGAACAATTTAAAGATTCTGTTGAAGCGATAGAAGCCCAGCTGGAAGCAGATCCCAGCATGAATAGCAATACAAGCGTAGCAGAATTTGTAAGCAAGGCTGAAGAATCCGTGGCCGCCAGCGTTAGGACAAGATTATCAGAGAACAGACAAAGCTTTGCAGCATTTGTAGATACCTTAAGCAGCAAACCGGAAGCAGGTGCATTTGCGGAAAAATGCGGACTGATCTTAACGCCTGCATATGTCACGCCTGCTATGTCTCTGACAGTGTTTATGTATGAATCAGGTACAGTGAATAGGAAAGTTGAAGCATTGCAGATACTAGGTTTTACTGCTGAGGAAGCAACGACATTCCTTAAAGCCAACGAAGGCCGCACAATAACCGTAGGCATGGCAGCAAGGCACCTGGCAGGGCTAGGAAAGACATCAATCGCGGCTGTATTGAATCAGAACCTCCTGGCCAAGAAGGGGTTTGAGCTTATACCAGTGCCGGTCCGCGCAGGAGACAGCCTGGCTGATCTCGCAAGGAATAATGGATTATCAGAATTCGAGCTGCTAGAGGTAGCACGTGTTACAAAGATAGTCACCTTGGAACACGCACTGAACATAGCTCAAGGAACTCTGGCAGCTCAGATAAATAAGGACCGCGCAGAAACCGACCAGGTAACCGTAGGTGCCAGCCTAGAAGATGTAAGGGATGAAGTCGGGCCTTTGATGGAGGATGTGGAGTTTAGTGACCTGAGCGAAGATGCGCGTAACCTGCTGGTCACAAGATTAGGTCTGATAGAGGTTAAGATAATAGTAGCAAGGATAGGAACAGAACAGGTTGCAGATGGTAAAGGATCCCCTTATATAGAGATCGATGGCATAGGGGATAAGGCACAGAAATATGATCTGACCAGGACGACATTGGCTAGATTAGAAAATGATATTGCAACATTTGCCGATAACCCTTATGTAGATTTTGTACTTGAGGCCTCAGACTACACAAAGCCTGATCAAGATGCCTCTGAAGCGGATGCAGAGAGCGCAGAAGGCGTAAAGTCCCACCCCACCATAGAGGCAGAGGAAAAGGCAGGGTCAAAGGTGATGACTAGAATAGACCTGAAAGAGGCGGTTCTGTCTATTGATGAGACAACATCAGCGGATGGGAAGAAGATACCGGTCCTGAGCATTGCCAATGTCAGCTCAGGCGGCGGGATCCAGAGGCTCGTCGACTTTAACGGGGACGTGCGTACAACATCTATAACCGATTCAGGCTCAGGGTTGAGTTTTGCGATTAAATCTCCTAAGAGCACTAAAGAGATGTTTGATCAAAAAACAGGCAAGTTTAATGCCGACAGCGTTACTCTAACGATCACAGACCTTGAGGACGGCAATATAATCACAGAAGGCCATAACAGGTTTAATACCATAGAGCAGATAAAGCAGGCTCTTTATACAGCCGTAGAAGAGATGCGTGCGGAGAATACAGAATTAGAACTGCACGAAAGGGATAAGATCAATCCTATAGAGGCCATACTCTCTGTTGCCTTTGTTAAGAACACCTTCTTTGAGATACCTACGGGTTTTGGAAAGACAAAGACAGTTATGAAGGCCGTAGTTAGGATAAACTCCATATTAAAGAAAAACGGGGCAATGCCCGGAAGGCACACCATATACATTACGCATGACTCAAACCAATTTAAAGAGATAGCCACCAAGAATAATCCGATGAATATCGATTTCGACAAAAAGGAACTGGATATAGTAGCCTTATGTCAGAACGGGGAAGAGTCCCTGGCAGATCCAAAGCCAGAGACCGAGCAGACTATTGCGGCCGCTGATCAGGAGCTTGAAGCTCGCCTGGCAGATTCTGAAGCAGAGGCAGAATCTGGGTCAAAACCTAAGGTTACGCTCAATGAGGATATTGTCACACAGATCACCCTTGGTGATATACAAAAGGATCCAGAGGCGATACTTAAGAGATTAACAGAAGGTACAAACGGCACAGGCGTAGACCTGATATACATGGATGCAGATACATTTATGTTCCTGCAGCTTTCCCTGCTTCGCAATGCCAAGGCTGACAACGCCGCTGTCTCAAAAGATATATGGAATCAGATCTTTTCAAACGCAAAGGTGCTCCATGATGAGGTCGATACAGCCTTCTTCAGGAACAGGGCGCAGGAAGGCCTCGACGCAAGGGCGCTTGATGCTGATGAGATAAGACGCCTCAGTGAGGTGGATGGGTTTATCAATACAGACGCGGATAAACTTATCGATCAGGCAGAGAATCGCTTTAAAATTAAAGAAAATATGACAGGCAAAGACTATGTGGAGGCACAGTGGAGGCACCTTAAGTTTAAGATCAAGCGTAAGGACAAGATCCAGGACTGGACCTACGGGGAATGGGTTGATAATGGTAAGCCTAAGGATTATATAGAAGTCTACTTTGACCAGGCTGTCCATGTGGCATTTATGAAGTGGGTATCAGGCAGAAAGGGAGTCAAGTTCAACTGGCAGGATTACAGCAAGGGTGACAAGGGTGAAGATGCGGCCCTTGAGGAGTTTTATCGTACACAGGATCCTGAGACTGTGGCATACAGGCAGTCTATGGTAGGACGCACTAATGCCCTGATGCAGTATTATGGCGGCGATGTGGCATTGGATGGCGGCCCTGGCGGCAGCCAGCTCATAAAGCCTGCGCCACATGGTATTCTTGCGCCTCAGCTGCAGCTTTCAGATCCATATTTTGCGGGCCACACCGAGCTTATTTTTAAGAGATATCTCAATAAGACGCCCTATCTGGTGGATGACCCGAAGAGGGGCATAACAGGCGTAAGGATATCCAATCTCTCCACAGTCACTTCTATGGCCGCAGCCATGGTATGTGCTATTGAGTCTGGCGCTGACTTTGGCGGTTTTTCAGGTACCTTAAAGTCTGTGGAGAAGTTCGCGGAATTTATATTTAACATCGAAGTCAACATGGATATGGGTTCTAAGATATCCGCATTCATATATGAGTCAAGGATAACCTCCCTGACAAGGGCACATGACTGGGATGTGGCAAAGGATCATATTCTTGGAAGGATAAGGGGTCTTCCCGTTGCCGCGCTCCTGGATGGTTCAATGCTCCATAATGATGATCCTGGTGTTACGATCAACGAACTGTTAGAGAGCGGCAAGGTCGTGCTTTACAAGGAGCGTGATAATAGGTGGACGCTTCATGTCAAGCCCGGCATTTCTGTTGATATAAAACTGTCAGCCCAAAATGGGGATATTGCAGTTGAGAACTTTATGACAGAACTTGCGCTCCTGGAGAAGAACCCCGAATATAGGGATGAGCTTATGCAGAAGCTGCAGGCATTGGGGCTAAGTGAATATAGCGCAGGAGAGGTACTCAGCAGGTCTGAATTTAAGGAAGCAGATCTCTCCGGCTCAAAGTCGCATCCAGCCCGAAGGACAGCAGAACCAGTTCAAAGCGGAGACCCGAGCGGCGGGCTTGTCTTCTATCTCAATGCTCCTGCAACAAGGGCCACCAATATAGAGCTTACTGAGCTATTGGAGAATATAAAGCCTGAAGGTGTTGACTCAAAAGATCTGAATGGTACGCATAGTGAGATCGAGTGCTTTGGAATTATAGACAGCGGCACAAACATGGCATTCTTTGAGCAGTTGGCCGGTAGAGACAGGGGTATCCGCCATCTTAATGAAGCGGGCAGGTGCGTAGATGTAAAAGACGGAAACGAGAACAGGATATATCATAGGCTCCACGTCTATAGGACCGATGCTACTGTTGAGATATTAGATGAAGCTATCACAGACAGTGCGGTAGCAGGGCCTGCATTGAAAAAATTCCTGACTGATGTAACAGAAAATACCGATAAGATCGCATTCTTTAATATAGTAGCTGAATTAATAGACATACGCGGCGCGGAGTTTTTATCCAGGCTTAAGGATAATGAGGGCGAGCAAGGCAGAGATACTCTCCATGAGATAGTCATGGTTTACCAGAGTTTCATAAAGTCAAATGATAATATGGATCCTGAGGCCAGAGAGGCGAAGGATCCTGTCAAGGCCCTTCAGGAGCGTGTGGACAAGTTTATGACGGTTCTGCAGCAGTTCAGGGATAATGAAGGGAAGTTTAAGATTTGGCAAGGCCGCTTTGACAGACTTTCTGATAAGACCCGCGATGCCATAAACGCCGAACTTGAGATATTTGAGGCAGGCAGGATGGATCTCCATATCCAGGAATCCTTGCCAGCAAAGGCATCATCTGCCGGAGTCGGATTTGCGCCGACCATGTCCAGCCTGGTCAGGAGATTAGACGCGAGTGTATCGCGCGAGGACCTGCCTGAGATTCCCCCGATGGCCGGCGCTGATGCAGCAGCCATAAAGACAGATGAGAAGAGCATGGAGACCGCCTATAATGACGCAGGCGTGTCACTGGATGTTGAAAAGGAAGAGAATGAAAAGCGTGATTATTACGATCCATCTACAGGCAAGTATACAGTAGAGGCTGCAGTGGCTGCGCAGAATACCAAAGAGAAGAAGAAATCAAAGGTAGCCGCTGCTATCTCACTTGTACTCAAGGGTTTATTCAGCGGCATGCGCGGTACAGGAGATGATGAAGAAGATGCATTCCACAAGACCATGCGCATGATGGATGAGGGGTATCTATCAAAGACAGGCTACGACTTTAAGAAGACAGAGGCCAAGGTCCTGTTTGTAAATGGCCTGGTCAAAAAAGGCATGATGGATCAGAGCGCCCTGGCTGATGATAATCTCATGGAGTCCATGAGGTATCATGCTTCAGGCGTTCAGCTTGCAAAGGCATTATTAGGGCATGTTAATAGGAGATCGAGCGTACACAAGGCACTCAGGCGGTATATATCTATGCAGAGATCATCATACTTTGCAAACCTGTACAAGTTTAGGGAACATACTTCTGTAAATCCGTATATGGGTCTTCCAACTCAATACTACACACCGATACTCGCCTCAGTGTTCTTTGGCCGCTACTTTGGTCTGTTAGGCCAGATAGGGTTTATACATGCTTACATGATGATAGGCGGCGGCCTGTTACCTGATGTATCGATAATGCTGGCAAAGGCAGGCAAAAAGGTCATGGGGGCATACCACAACTCTGTCGTTGGCTGGCATAGTAAGCGGATAGTCAGCAAGGACATAGGGAATATGATGAAGCAGATGACGACCAAGCAGGATGTGGACGAGGACAGCGGATATATTGTTAAGTATATGTTGAGTCTGGCCAGGCCGGATCTGCATATGTCGCAGATAGATATGCTTGTAGATTCACACCTTGCTTATAGAAAGATCGTGATCGAAGCAGGCGGGGATATCAATGCCGCGAATGTGATCCAGCTGACCGATGATATAAGGCCTGCCTTAGAGGCAATACGCAGGGATATAACGATCTATAATAAGAAGTCTAAAAAACCTGAGTCTTTCCCGAACACATCTCTACTTACCCATGCTATTAATAATGATATTGTAAGGATAGATATGAGTATGGCCAAACAGATAAAGCCGAAATTGAATCAGGTTCCTATAAATATACTCAGGCAGAGGCAGAAGCAGATCACAAAGAATAGCAAATGGTTATCTAGGATGTCATCTATGCTCGATATATCAATACTCAGGGTGCCTATGTCGACCCTTAGGACACAAGAGGCGGGGCAAGGGTTGCTATTGGTGACTGCGGTGGCCTATATCTATGGCGTGATCATAATGAAGATGTTTGGTATGGGTGCTCTTGCGCCTGATACGGCTGAGGCCTCCGGTCTTGCTAAGCTAAAGAGCGGCATGTGGGGGAACGCTTTATTAGGTATGCTGTTAACAGCATCAAAGCCGATAGCTATAGTAATTACTGCTCCTTTGAGATGGATTCCAAGCATTGGAGACAGGGATCAGGCTATACAGAACGCGAGGCGCGCGGTTGAGATCAATTTTGATGATGATGCGCCGGAGCAGATCAAGAAGGATGTAAACAGGGCCATGGCGCAAGGCCTGCCTGAGGATGATCAGCAGGAGATATTCAGGCTTGTGGATGATATCAAGGATAAGCGCGAGAGGCTGGCTAAGGAAGAGAATGCTGATCAGCAGGATAGGATAGAGGAGAGCATTAATAATTCCATAATAGAATTAGGCCGGGCCTCCAAGCTGTCAGAGAGTAAGATAGGGGAGCGCCTGGCATGGAATATGGCAACACAGGTATACGGTGATGCCAATATCCAGGAAGAGAGATCCAAGGCGAGGGCAAGGCTGGAAGCAGAGGATGGCAAGGCCCCGAGTGAAAAAAGGATAGAGGATGCGGCCTTTGACGAGATCTTCGGTGATGCTGTAAAGCAAGATATAGGAACGCGTTCAGGTATTGAAGAGGCCAAGATGGATGAGATGCTTATAGATATGAGAGATGGCATTGCCAGAGAGTATAAAGGAATAACCATTGAGGAGATAGATGGCAAGAAGACATTTGTGGTAGCAGATGATGCCGATGAAGAGGCCAGAGACTTTGCTGTGAGTGTCAATGCGGCCCTGGAACAGTTTGAGCAAGTAAAGAGGACTCATCCTGAGGTAGGCACCCAGCTGGAGAAGCTTATGGATGAAAGTACGTTTCGTATTGATGGTAAACCAGGTATCGCATCTTTACGTGTAAGAAAGAGCATGCCAACAGGAGCTAACGCGGAGAGGAATGCTGCCAGGCAGGCAACGATTACAAGAGATGGCCAGGAGATGAATGTGGCAGTAGTTGATTTTGACCAGGCATTTGTAGAATTTGTTGTTGGGGTGAACAAGACACACGCAAGAGGCGCCGGTTGGATCCTGCTTGAACGCTTTGGCCATGAATTATGCCATACGGATATTAGCCACAGGACTGGAGCAGTGGGTGATGCTGCCGAAGAAATCCCCAATAAGTATTTCTTTGATTATAGAATGGAGCTTGTGTACTGGAACACTCAAGACCTGAGAGACGAGGTAGATGATATCTTTGAGCAGTACGGTGAGGCCAAGAGATTCAGTTCAGCTCATTTCTACCAGGGCACCTTGACCAGAAAAGAAGGCGGCAAGAGAGTGGTTATCCCTGAAGCTGAGATGAAGATAGTCTTATGGGAAGAGACGGTACATAGGTTGATAGAACAGGCCAAGCAGAGCAAAGACCTGGGCGCTGATTATATAGATATGTTAAAGAAGCTTGAAGGCGAGGAAGTAGCAGAAAAGGTCAAGGAGCATTTAGAAAACAGGGGAAATAAGTCTCTTGCGGAAGTAAGGCAAGGACTGCACGATCTCCTGGCAGAGATAACAGGCATGAGTCAGATGGTGGCTATGCAAGAGGCTTATGAGAAGATGGAAGAGGCGCAGACCCAGAGCCTTATAGATGAAGGCTTCCTTGCTGAGGATGAAAAAGATGATGAAGGCGCTATGGACAAGGCCCGCATAAAGCAGGCGCTTCATAAGGCCGGACTGCTTCCGGAGGGAGCCAGCGCTGATGAAGAGCAGGTGAGATCAGTTATTGATGAGAAATTAAAGAACGTAGACGGTGTATCATTGCTCGAAGACGGTAGAGAGGATGACCTCGGCGCTATAGGAGAGGCCATTGAAAAGCGCGATCTCATAGAAAAGGGAGCCCTTAGTAAGGAAGACGCGAACGATCCCGATGAATTAGAAAAGGCCCGGGCAGAAGAAAAGAGACAAGAGCATGTTCAAAGGCTAAAAGATGAAGGCGTGGATATAAATGATGATGCCACTCAAGAAGAGATAGCAGCCGCTGCAAAGGCACACCAAGAGGCTGAAGAGGCTGAGAGAGAAAAACAAAGAAAAGACCTCATCGAAAACCTTAGGAAAAAAGGTATAGAGCTTCCAGAGGATCCTTCTGACGAAGAACTTAGGAAGGCATACAAGAAGGGCCTGCTTCAGGATGCCGGCCTGCTTGAGGCGGGGGGAGATGCCAGCGATGCTGAAGTAGATGAAGCTATCAAAGAGTTAAAAAAGCCACAGGGAGAAGGCAAGAAACCATTGCTTGAGGAAGGTGCAGAGGATGATTTTGATGCCCTGAGATTGGCAGCTGAAAAGCACAGACTTATACAGAAGGGCCTGGATGTTCCCGAAGATGCAGATAGCATGGAGGCATTGGCACCGCTGCATGAGATGGAGAGGCAGCAGGATATGGGCAGGTTGTTTGAAGAGGCCCAGCAAGAGGCAGGGACAGAGGCAGAAGAAGAGTTTAGGCATAGCATGCCGGTATACGAAGCTATGCAGAGGGGCGGCATATTGGCTGATTTCAGAACAGGTGATACAGAATTAGCCCATCAGGAGTATGCTAGGATCAGAGAAGTTGTTGGCCCTGCCCGCGCAGCCTATCAAGACGCTATTATAAGGGTCCTCAGGGATGAAGAAGAACTCAGCGAAGAGCAGGTAGCAGACCGAGTTGCCCATAATCAGGAGATATCAAAGGCCTTTGGAAGGGCAGCAAAAGGTGAGATCGACAATGATAATATCAGGGCCGCGGTTGAGAGTGCAAACAGCACCCTGAGATCTGACATAGCCGCTCCTTTATTACAGGAAGGTATCTACAATGAGGAAGAGTTAAGGCAAGCGGGCCTTGTTGATGAAGAGCAGAGACTTGCTATGGTAGCTAATATTGCCACAGGCATGGTAGAGGAGATAGAACAGGTAAGGCAGTCCATATTTGAACGTCATCTCAAGACTGCTGCGAAAAACAAAGGACTTGAATTTGGGGCGCCTGAAACGCCTGAGGAGCCTGAGGAACCCGAAGAGCCTGGGGAACCCGAAGAACCCGAAGCGCCGCAAGGCCCTGCAAAGAGTGCTGAGGAAACGGTAGCTGCAGAAGTCGATCCTATTAGACAAGCCCAAGACAATCTTATGCACGTTCTTGTGAAGCATGATCTTTTGGACGTGGATAATTTAGAAAAGGCACGGGCAGGTGATCAAGAAGCTGCAGCTCAGGTACAAAGGGAGGTTGAGCTTGCAGACGCATATAAGGTAGAGGATGAAGTACTAGAGGCCTTTAGAGCGTTAAGGCAGGCTCAGGCTGATGCAGAACCTGAAGCACCACAAGCCCCTACAAAGACAGCCAGTACTGGCATGGTTGAGCCAGCGCCTGCGCGCATACATCCTGCGTTAAGAATACCTCTACACACTCTTAATAAGGTCTTGAGCGCTACACTTGCTCCTTTTGCAGGGTTTATGAATCCAGCTCCTTCGCCTAATAAGGCTGCTGAGGCAGTAGATATCGTATTCAATGCGCCGCTTGAGATAAGGGCTTCTTCAACAGGCCGTATTCCAATAACGCCTGATGTCAAGGCCATAGATACAACGTGCATACAGGATGAGACAGAGTTCTATGAGGCCGTTGGTGAGCTGGCGAGCAGATTCAATACCGGCCAAACGAGAAGCTTGAGGCTTGTACTCTTCGGAGATGATGCCGATAGGTTCCAGAGACTCAAGACAGCGTATCATGGAATGATTGATATAGACATAATCTCAAAGAGCAATACCAGGGTAAGCGCTGATGAGATCATGGAGATGACCAATGCCCTGCCTGAGAACCTGACCATAGCTACCCAGGCAAGAACATTCATAGGCCAGCTGGATCAGGCCACAGATAAGTTTAATCTCGTCCTTGTAGATATGCCGACGCCGGGTGATGGCAAATTTATATCCATATATGAGCTCTTCTCAGCGATGTTTACAACCGGCAAGATATCAGGGCTGTTTACAAGTGATGAGGAGAGACGCTTAAGAGAGATATACAGAACAGAAGGTGTCGCTGGATTATTTGTAAGGGTAAGGCCCAGGTCTTCCGAAGAGATAGAGATGCTCAGGGAGTCGGTGAAGAAGGCCAGACAGGCCGCGTAATAGTTCTTTGAACGGACATAGTTTAAAAGCGTGCCGGATCGGCAGGCCAGGCAGGAGACGGAGCAATCTCATTTTTGCGAATAGCTCGCCCCCTCGCCCTGCTCCTTCCCCCGAAGGGGACATGAGGGTTATGAGATTGCTTTGTTGCTGACGGTTCGCACGCTTTTATATTAGGGGCAGGCCCAAATGGGGCCTGTCCCTATTTTTTTAACATTTGACAATAATATTTAGTTTTGCTATAATTACTATACTACCAGATACAGTCCACAAAAGGAGACCACGATGAAGACCGATGACCTCAGAAAGATGTTCGAGACCTTTACCAAGTTTATCAATAAGTTCCTGGGCATGTTCTCAAACGATATGGGCATAGACCTGGGTACTGCCAATACCTTAGTATATGTAAAGGGGCAGGGTATTGTTCTGTGTGAACCCTCTGTTGTGGCTATACAGAAAGGGACCTCAAAGGTCCTGGCTGTCGGTGAGGAAGCAAAGCGTATGCTCGGCCGCACCCCTGGCAATATAGTCGCGGTTCGCCCCATGAGGGACGGTGTCATCGCTGACTTTGAGATAACAGAGAGCATGGTACGCTATTTTATAAAGAGGGTCCACAACCGCAAGGTCTTTGTGAGGCCGAGGGTTGTTATCGGTATACCTTCAGGCATCACCGAAGTAGAGAAGAGGGCTGTCCGGGATTCAGCGGAACGCGCAGGGGCAAGAGAGGTCTATATGGTAGATGAGCCAATGGCAGCGGCCATTGGTGTAGGGCTTCCAATTGTTGAGCCGGCCGGCAATATGATAATCGATATAGGCGGCGGAACCACAGAGATGGCAGTCATATCCCTGGCAGGTATCGTATTCTCAAAGTCTATCAGGATAGGCGGCGATGAGATGGACCAGTCGATCATAGAGTATCTCAAGAAGACCTACAACCTTATGATAGGCGAGAGGACAGCTGAGGACATAAAGATAAAGATCGGTTCTGTCTATCCGCTTGATGAAGAACTCAAGATGGAGGTAAGGGGCCGTGATCTGGTAGCAGGCCTGCCAAAGATGATCAAGGTCTCTTCAGAGGAGATAAGAGAGGCGCTCTCTGAGCCGATACGGCAGATAGTAGAGATAGCCAGGCTTGCCCTGGAGAGGACACCGCCTGAGCTTTCAGCAGACCTTATAGATAGAGGTATTGTGCTGGCCGGAGGCGGTGCACTGCTGAGGGGCCTTGACAAGCTCTTGACAGAAGAGACCGGACTTCCTGTGCACATAGCAGATGATCCGCTTACCGCGGTCGCGCTCGGCACCGGAAAGGTCCTGGATGAGTTGAAATATCTAAAACGCGTTGTCGTCACCCAAAAGCCGGAATATCGGACCTGAAAACCATTGAGTGAAAATTCGAAAATCTATACCTTTTTTAGTCATCGCCTTATATATAGCCCTCATACTATTTAGCCCCGCCTCATATATAAACAGACCAAAGTTTCTCTTTCTTAGTATCGCCAGGTATCCGCTTCATCTTGTGAATCAAGTCTTTTACAACTTCAACTATCTTATCCATTCCAAAAAACTTATCAAGGAGCACGCCTCTTTACGCAAGACCGTCGATATCCTTACACAGCAGCTGGTCGGGTATAAGGAGATAGAGACAGAAAACAGCCGCCTGAGGAAGATGCTTGAGTTTAAGGAGCGCTCGCCTCTTAAGTTTAAGGCCGCAGGGATCATCGGCAGGGACTCATCGAACCTCTCAGACACGATTATGATAGACCAGGGCACATCGGCCGGCGTAAAGAAAGAGACCGTTGTTGTAGCTGAAGCCGGTCTGATCGGCCATGTCATCGAGGCATCATCCGGCATAAGCAGGGTAATGCTTATTACCGACGCAAATTCCAGGGTGAGCGCTGTGGTCTCGCGTTCAAGGCAGATGGGCGTTGTATACGGAACATCAACCGCTGTCTGTGAGCTGCGATATCTTTCACTGGATGCGGATGTCAAGCCCGGTGATGAGGTCATGACATCCGGGTTTAGCCAGATATATCCAAAGGGCCTTCTGATAGGGGCGGTCATCAAGGTAGAGAAGGAGCCGACTGGTTTAAGCCTTATAGCACTGCTTAAGCCCTCGGTAGATATCTCCGCGACAGAAGAGGTCCTATGCATAGAGTAAGCAACGCGACAATCTTTCTTCTTTTGATATGCACAGGCCTGATACAGGCCACAGGCTTTGATTATATAAGCCTCCTCGGCGCAAAGCCGGACCTCTTGTTTATTATCGTGGCATTTTTTGCACTGACCTGCTCCAGGCAGGAGTCTCTGAAGGCCGCTGTTATTGCCGGCCTGATAAAGGATATAACATCGAGTTCCATACTCGGGGGATATACCGTATCCTTTGTTCTTGTAGCGCTGTTCTTAAATCACCACCAGAATAAGTTTTTTAAAGAGAAGTTTCATACGCAGATCCTTGTTACCGGTCTGTTCTATTTTTTGACCTGTCTGTTGGTCTTATTCGTTAACTCTATATCAGATCGGGCGTTTATCCATTATTATCCGCTCATGGTCATAGCGTTAAAAGGCGCCGTCTACACAGGCCTGGTTTCACCGCCGGTCTTCTTTGCGCTCTCTAAGTCCCTGCGCATACGCCTGGCACCGGGCTTTTAAAACTAATTATGAAATTCCAAACAATACAAAGATTCAGGATTTTTAAGTTTTTTATATATGCCAGCTTCCTGGCGATAGTGGCTGGCCTTGTATTTTTGCAGGTTGTTAAATTCAGATACTATCAGGGCCTGAGCCTCAGGAATACCATAAGGATCATACCCATAGAGGCCCCGCGCGGCAGCATATACGACAGAAACAGAAACCTACTTGCCGTAGATGAGATATCCTTTGACCTGGCTGTCATCGCCCAGGAGGTAAAGGATTTAGACGCCACCCTTGAGGCCCTAAGCAAGATATCAGATATCCCCAAGAAAAAGCTCCACTATAATTACAAAAGAAACTACTACGTACCATTTGCGCCTACAAAGGTTGCCTCAGATCTTGATAAGGAGAAGGCCTTTTATATTGAGGAGAAGCTGTCTTCCGTGCCGGGCGCTATGATATGGCCCACCCCGAGGCGTTACTACCCGAATAAAGAAGTAGGTTCGCATGTCATAGGTTATGTCGGCAGGATCGCAAGAGGTGAGTTTGTAAGGCTCAGGGACTATGGTTACAAGATACAAGACCTGGTAGGAAAAAGCGGTATTGAAAAACAGTACGACGCATACCTTCAGGGAGAAGACGGAGGCATACAGATAGAGGTAGATGCTGCCTCGCGCCAGATAAGGAGACGCGGGTTTAAGGAACCAAAAAGGGGCAAGGACCTCGTACTCACCATCGATCTTGGCCTCCAGCGGTTTGTGGATGAGCTCTTAAGGGAGAAGAAAGGCGCCTGCATTGTCATGGATAGCAGGACAGGCCAGGTGCTTGCGCTTTCAAGTTCTCCGAATTTTGACCCCAACGCCTTTACCACAGGCACCGACAAAGAGCGCCTTGCGCTCCTCAGGTCCAAGGGCCGGCCCTTGATAGACCGCGCCATAAGCTCAAGTTTTCCGCCGGGGTCGACATTTAAGATAGTAGTCGCTGCTGCAGGCATAGCCACAGGCGCCCTGGACATAAACACCACCTTCACCTGCAATGGGTCGATCAGCCTCGGTAAGTGGAAGTTCAGGTGCTGGAAGGAGGCAGGCCATGGCCCGCAGAATATCGTTGACGCGCTTGCGCACTCCTGCAATGTATTCTTCTACAGCACAGGACGCGTGCTGGGCGCGGATCAGATATATCGCTATGCATCGAAGTTTGGCCTGGGCAGTACAACAGGCATAGATCTTCCTAAAGAGACAAAGGGCCTTGTGCCAAACCCCATATGGAAGAGGTTGAAAAAAAAGGAACCCTGGTACAAGGGTGACACGTTCAACTATTCTATAGGACAGGGGTTTCTGCTCGTTACGCCCATACAGATGCTGCGGGTCGTCGCGATAGTAGCCAATGCCGGAAAATCGCCCACCCCATATCTGCTTGAGAAGATAGAGGACAGGGATGTATCGCACAGCAAGGTATTTAATACAGGCCTCAAGAAGAATACATTCAAGTTTATTAGGAAGGGGCTTTTCGATGTTGTAAACAGCCGCACAGGAACCGGCCAGAACGCGAGGGTAAGGGAGTTGGGCGTTGCAGGAAAGGTCGCCGGAAAGACCGGTACTGCACAGCCTGGCACACGCGGCAGCACGCACGCGTGGTTTGTCGGGTATCTGCCGTCCAATGCGCCGATGATAAGTTTTGTAGTGTTCCTCGAGCACGGGGGCCAGGGAGGAAGAGAGTCGGCGCGTATCGCAAGGCTCGTAGGCACGTATCTGGATGAGAACGGCTTTTTAGAATAGGGATAGATATGAGAGGCATTACACAAGACAAGGATCCCCTGATATTGGTGGTTATAGCGTTCATATTTATGGTAGCGCTCTTTTCGCTCTACAGCGCATCCCATCAGTCGACAGGCGTAATGCAGAAGAACTTTGCCATGCAGCAGCTCATCTGGATGGCGATCGCCGTGGGGTTGTTCGTATTTATCGTATGGTTCGGCTACGAGCGCTGGCTCGATTATGCGTATCTGATATTCGCGCTCAACATACTTCTTCTGATAATCGTTCTCGCTATAGGCAGTACCAGGCTCGGGGCAAGGAGGTGGCTCAGCATCGGTTCGTTTGTGCTGCAGCCTTCTGAATTCTGCAAGGTGAGTTTTGTCCTTGTTCTCGCCAGGTACATAGGCGACAACAAGAATAATCTTGGCAGCATAAAGGTATTTATAACATCCCTGCTCATCTGCATGGTGCCGATATTTCTGATAATCAAACAGCCTGACCTCGGGACAGCGTTGGTCTTTCTACCGATACTGCTTATGGTGCTTTTTGTGGCAGGCGTGAGGCTAAGGTATATGTTTGGCCTTGTCCTGACAGGCCTGTTGAGTTTTCCCATGCTCTGGCTTGTATTAAAGGACTACCAGAGGCAGAGGCTGCTCGTATTCCTAAACCCGAATATCGATCCTCTGGGGGCAGGCTATACGGTGATACAGTCGAAGATCGCCATCGGTTCAGGCGGTATCTTTGGCAAGGGTTGGCTATCCGGGACGCAGAACCAGTTTAACTTTCTGCCGGAGAGGCATTCAGATTTTATATTTTCAGTCATAGGAGAGGAGTGGGGATTCTTTGGCGCGGTGCTGGTGCTGGTGCTGTTTCTGTTTCTTGCGATGCGCCTGCTCTCAATAACCAATACGACCAGCGACTTAAGGGGTAAGCTTCTGGTCGCCGGCGTTGTTGCCACGCTCTGGTTTCAGGTCTTTGTAAATATAGCCATGGCCATAGGCTTTATGCCTGTTGTGGGCCTGCCGCTTCCCCTTGTAAGCTACGGCGGCTCAAGCCTGATAAGTACAATGGTGCTCCTTGCCCTTGCTGTCAGCGTCCGCCACAAACGTAAAATCTTTTAAGGGTAATTATGAAAAATAGAGTAGAGCTTAATGATGAGATACTGCTGGGTGTAAGGAAACCGGCCAGGTATATTGGCATGGAGCACAATTCCATAACCAAGGACTGGGACCGGACCGGGGCAAAGGTCTGCCTCTGCTATCCTGATGTCTATGAGATCGGCATGAGCCACCTCGGGCTTAAGGTGCTATACCATATTCTGAATAAGCAGGATGGTATTTTGTGTGAGCGCTCTTTTGCGCCGTGGCATGACATGGAAGAGGTCATGCGCCAGAGAAAGATACCGCTCTTTTCCCTGGAGAGCAGGACGCCGCTGTCATCATTTGATATCATAGGTTTTTCACTTCAGTATGAGCTCACCTATACAAACCTCCTCAATATGTTAGACCTTGCCGGCCTACCTTTGGAGTCTTCAAAGAGGACCGGTACTGAATTCCCGCTTATCATAGCCGGCGGCCCGTCTGCCTTTAATCCCGAGCCATTGGCGGATTTCGTAGACCTGTTTCTCCTTGGCGATGGTGAAGAGGCCATCCTTGAAATAGTGGAGTGTTACAGGCACCTTAAAGAGCAGGGCAAGGACAGGAATGAGATACTCAGGGAGATGGCAAAGATAGAGGGTGTCTATGTGCCTTCGCTTTATGATATATCCTATGCCGGAGACAAGATCGAAGCGATAAGGCCTGTGTCCTCGGATATCCCGGATACCGTCACAAAGCGCACAGTAAAGTCCTTGAGATCCGACGATTATCCTACAAGCCCGATAGTTCCGTATATCTCCACCATACATGACAGGATAAGCCTTGAGATAATGCGCGGCTGCGCGCACAACTGCCGCTTCTGCCAGGCAAGGAGCATATACGGCCCGCCCAGGATGAGAAAGACCGACGAGCTTATCGATCTGGCCAGGGAGAGTTATAAGAATACCGGATTTGACGAGTTATCACTCGTCTCCTTGTCGAGCTCAAGCTACCCTCATATCAAGGAGCTGATAAACAGCCTTACTGAGATCTTTGCGCCCCTCGGTGTCGGCATTGCACTGCCGTCGCTCAGGGTCGAGGAGGATTTAGAAAAGCTGCCGTCTCTGATAAGTATGATAAAAAAGAGCGGGCTCACCTTTGCCCCCGAGGCCGGGACAGAGAAGATGCTCGGTATAATAAAAAAGAATATACAGTTAAAGGAACTTTTTGATGCATTGAGGCAGGCGTATAAGATGGGCTGGCGAAAGGTCAAACTATATTTTATGATAGGCCTGCCGCAGGAGGACGACTCAGACCTTGAGGCGATCATAGACCTGGCTGACAAACTGGCGTTATTAAAGAAGGAGAGCTCGCGTTCGCCGGCAGAGATCACGATAAGCGTATCTTCTTTAATACCCAAGCCCCATACGCCTTTCCAGTGGATGCCTATGACAGGAGAAGATGAGCTTAAGAGAAGGCAGAGATTTTTGCTTGATAAGGTCCGCGGAAAAAGATACCTCAGGCTTAAGATGCACGATGTAAAGACCAGTGTCCTGGAAGGCATATTTTCAAGAGGCGACAGGAGGCTGGGGCCTGTTTTGCGCGATGCCTGGAAGAGCGGCGCCAGGTTCGATGCCTGGAGTGAGTCGTTTAACCCAGCGATATGGGAAGATGCCCTTTTGAAGAACCGGATAGATAAGGATTGCTATCTGAGGATGCGGGATTGTGATGAGATCCTGCCCTGGGAACGCATATCCTGCGGCATGAGCAAGGATGCCCTTGTAGAAGAGCATAAGTCTTCCTTAAAAATCACATGATGAGATTTGTTTAATTGACATCGCCTGGCATATAGTGTAAACTTAATATTGTTGTACACTCGGAGACCGATGAAACGGAAAAATCTTTATATTATAGCAGGTCCTAATGGGTCAGGAAAGACAACCTTTGCAAAGAAGTTTTTGCCTGACTATGCTGAGTGCCCAAACTTTATAAATGCAGACTTAATCGCTCAAGGTCTTTCACCATTTTCTCCAGAAAGCGCAGCTATAAAAGCAGGCAAGCTTGTTTTACAGCAGATTCATGAATTTGCCCGGCTTAAGGTAGATTTTGCTTTTGAGTCAACATTAGCCGGCAGGTTTTGTGTTAAACTATTTAAAATACTAAGAAAAAAAGACTATAGGGTCCATATTTTCTTTTTGTGGGTTCCGAATACGGAGCTTGCTATAGCCCGGATTAAAGATAGGGTGGCGGAGGGCGGCCATAATGTTCCTGCGCAGGATGTGCGAAGGCGGTTTAAGAGATCGATACGTAATTTTTTCAAATTATATCAGCCCTTGTCGGATTCATGGATCTTGTTTAACAACTCAGGAGTTACCCCTGCGTTAATCGCCAGCTATAGAGAAGGCAAGACTTCTATAAACGATAAAGAATTGTTTGAAAAGATCAGCGAGGCAAAGAGATGAAAAGGCGAAGGTCTTTACAGGATAAGGCATTACTTGCTTTAAGGCAGGCGGTAAAAGAGGTGGTGGAGCGTCATAGGAAGACAGGCCGCTTACTTGCTGTTTGGAAGAACGGTAAGGTCAAGAGGGTATCTGCGGCGCAGTAACTCTTGTTGATGCTGCTCAAACCAGGCTGGATTTAAAGAGGAAATAGCGACAGATGCCGAATTTTTTTAAAGGATTGGCTTTAAAGAACGCAGGTTTAAGGCAAAAGCTTACGATCGCATTCTGCCTCATGTCTCTTGTGCCGCTTCTTATAACCTCCTACATCGTCCTAAATTTTGTATTACCCTATAGCGATCCCGGCACAGCAGCCTCTTTGGCGCTTCTCCTGTCCATGACGCTGCTTCTGGCCATTCAGGGCTATACTATTCTTAAATTGTCCATCGGCGCTATAATAGATCTGTCCAAGCAGGCGCGTGTTGCCGTTGATGGCGATACCAGGTGCTCGGTTGAGATAGCCCATGGCGGCGAGATAGGGGACCTTGCCAACTCCTTAAATGTTCTTATACAAAAGACAAAGGGAGAGGTGAGCGACCTGAGCTCATTCAGCGCCAAGACCCGGGAGATAAGCGCGGATATAAACAAAAAGGTCATAATGCTTTCAGGACTTTTGCAGGTTGGAAATCTGATCTCCGGCGGTACCGACTTAAAGACGATCATGGATGCCCTTCTTGAAAAGATCGCTCTTGTCGACGGGGCGGATTCCGCGGTCGTAATGAGGGCAGACAAGGATAAGGAAAACCTGGTTCCGATTACAAGCATAAACTTTGCTGATACAGAGGCAGCTTCTATGCCGGTCAGCCTGCATCACGGCATATTTGAGATAGTGGCATCAAAACTGCAGGAGGTAGTGGTCGACAAGCAGAGCGGCAGAGAAGACAAAGATATAAAGGCGTTCAGAGAGCTCTACGATATAAATAACTTCGCGGCCTTTCCGATACTATTACGCGCCAGGCTTGAAGGTGTGATCCTGGTGGGCAACAATAAAGGCGGCTTTGAATTTAAGGATGATGATGTCGAACTCCTGCGCGTATTCTGCAAGCAGGCGGCCGTTGCTTTGGAAAATGATTCGCTGACCCGCAAGACCCAGGAGCTGGAGGTAAAGGACGATCTTACCGGCCTCTACAACAACAAGTATATAAAACAGCGCCTGGATGAGGAGATAAACAGGGCCGTGATATATCAGAGGCCCTGTTCATTTATATTGTTTAATATCGACGGATTCAAGGATTTTTGCGAAAGGAATAACAGGGTTGCCGGGGACGCGGCCCTGAAAAAGATAGGTGACCTGGTAGCCTCGGAGCTGTCAGCCGGTGATAAGGCCGCGAGATTCAGCGACGATGAATTTGCCATAGTCCTGCCCGAGAGGAATAAAAAAGAGGCCAGACAGATCGCCGATGAGATCAAGACAAAGATATCAGAGCTCATCGTGCTTCCGGAAGCGGATGAGTCTTATCAGCGCCTGACTGTGTGCGGCAGCTTAACAGAAAATCCCATAGACGGCGCTTCGGCAGATGAGCTTATCAAGAAGGCACGGGAACTACTCGGTAAGGCAAAGGCACAGGGCAAAAACACTATAAAGGTATAGGAAAATATTATGGTCGCACCACCAAAAAGGCTTATATATAAACAGCTTGGGGAACTGCTGCTTGAGCGAAAGATAGTAACCGAGCAGCAGCTTCAGAAGGCGCTCCTGGAACAGAAGGATAAGGGTGGGCATCTGGGCAGCATGCTGGTTCTTTTAGGTTTTGTCACAGAGGAAGCGATCGCCCAGGCCATCACAACGCAATTCGGTTTTCCATTTCTTCCGCTTGCAACCTATGATATAGACCCGAAGGTGGCAAAGCTCATCCCTGAAAATGTCGCCAGGCAGTACAGCCTGATAGCTGTCGACAGGATGGGCAATTCCCTCACCATCGTTATGTCAGACCCGTTGAATATACATGCGATAGAGGATGTAGAGCTTATAACCAACTGCAAGGTCCAGACATTTGTAAGCACCCCGAGCGATATCAACAAGGCCATAGACAAAGGTTACGGATCTTCCAAATAGGACGAAAGGGACACTAAGAGATGATAGGGTTTAAAGGCAGGGGTTTTACGCTCGTTGAGATCATGATAGTTGTGGCTCTTATAGCGCTTGTGGCAGCTATAGCTGTGCCTACCCTGCTTAAACATTGCCATGATTCCAACGAGACTGCCGCGGTAGCATCCTTGAGCAAGATCAGGACCGCGATGGAGAGCTATCGCGCCTCCAGGCCGCGGTCGGTATATACAGGCGCGACACTGGTAAGGCTCGCATCTTCTGACAACGGCCCGGCGTATATAGACAAGACGCTCGGCACAGGCGAAAAGAATGGCTATGGTTTCAGATTGATGGTCACAAGGCCCCGTTCTTATGTATGCACTGCGCAGCCGCTGTCGAAGAATGTCAGCGGCTCAAGGGATTTTCGCGTACAGCAGGACGGCGTTATCCAGACAAGGCCTGACGTCTCCAAGCCCTGGTCCAACCTGGAATAAGTTTACAGCCTCCCTTATTTTTATTGACAATTGCCCTAATATACTCTACACTTATGTATAGTATGAGAAGATTATTTACACTATTAAAGAGTTATCTGGCCCGGGATCTATTGAGGGCCGTTTTAGCAGTAGCCTTCCTGCTCAATATCAGCACAGTCTCCTTTGCCGTAGACCAGGATGTCAGCCCCCCAGACCCTAAAGCCGCCGCACAACAGGCACAACCCTCCGGTCAAACCGCCGTTTCCGATGCACAGGCACAATCCTCCGGCCAAACCGCCGTTTCCGATGTGGTAGAGAAGGTCTCTGAACCTGAGCCCGGATTTATCACAATGGATTTCAAGGACGCTAATATACACGATGTCCTCAGGATACTTTCTTATAAGAGCGGCCTTAATATAGTTGCAAGTCCCGACGTGGAAGGTACTATTACTATACAGCTGACCGATGTACCGTGGGAGAAGGCCCTGGATGTGATATTAAAGACTTACGGTTTTGCCTACGAGAGAGACGGCAACATACTCAGGGTGGCAAGGGCAGAGGACCTCGAGCAGGAGGCATTAAAGACAAAGGTCTTGAGGTTGAAATACTCCAAGGCATATGATACGTCCGCGATAGGCCGCGACGGCAAAGAGTTTACAGTGCCTGGTTTGACCGAGACCGTTACAAATATGCTGACAGCAAGAGGGAGTGTAAGGCCTGACAGGAGAAGCAATGCCATTATTGTTACAGATATACCGAGTAACCTGGCGCCCATAGAGGATATAGTAAGAGATCTGGATAGGCCCACTGCGCAGGTCGTAATAGAGGCAAAGATAGTAGAGACGACCCTTGCCGAAGGTGAGAACCTCGGCATAGACTGGCAGATAAAGGTTATTGCAAAGGGTTCAAAGATACCTACGACACTGCCCTTTAACCGCACATTTCAGCATATGCCGTGGCAGACGAAGTATATGCCCCTGCCTACGCCCATAAAGCAGGAGGTCGACTATGATTCTCAGGGCAACCCTATAGTCACTACAGATCTCGCGGAATTTCCGACATCGGGCACGGTGGGCTCTGCGGGCGTCTCTGATGTAGGCGCGCCCGGTTTCCCTTATACAGGCCCCGGCGATTTCATGTTTGGCACATTAGATTTTTCACAGTTTCAGGCGGTACTTGAGATACTGAAGCAGAGATCTGACACAAACATAGTATCAAACCCGAAGATAACGGTCCTTGACAATCAGAGGGCTACCATACACGTGGGCCAGACGCTCAACCTGCCTACATTTGAGAGGAATCAGGACACCGGTAATATGGAGATCACGGGATACAAACGTGAGGATACGATAAAACTGGGCGTTACCCTCGATGTCACCCCGAACATAAACGGCACAGACGAGGTCACGCTTGCTATAAAGCCCAGCCTTTCATCGTTGCTGCGCTATGATACCCTCACGCCTGAGGTATCGGCGCCCGTTATCCAGGAGAGGACCGCATCGACTGAAGTCGTGCTCAAGGACGGACAGACCCTTGCCATAGGCGGCCTTATCACAGAAAGGGATACCAAAAAACTTAATAAGGTCCCTGTGCTCGGTGATATTCCGTTGCTGGGATATCTCTTTACCAAGTCGGAGAAGTCGAAAGAGAAGATCGACCTTATGTTTTTTATAACCGTTCACATAATAGACGCGACCGGGGCAAAGTTTGCCGCCTAGTAAAAGAGCGGCGCGGCGATGCGCCCCACTTGTAAAGAAAGTGCAGGCACGCTGAATGTGTGCCTTGATATTAGATGGATA
This sequence comes from Candidatus Omnitrophota bacterium, assembly GCA_013202525.1. Classification (GTDB taxonomy): domain Bacteria; phylum Omnitrophota; class Gorgyraeia; order JABMRG01; family JABMRG01; genus JABMQS01. The sequence continues at coordinate 10,842 of JABMQS010000053.1, read as the reverse complement.
TAGAAACCAGAGTTACCTATACAGTTACCTTTCATAAGGACGGCTGGATGCGCTACATATCGCATCTGGATCTTATGCGGCTCTTTAACAGGGCAGCCAGGAGGGCGGATTTTGACCTGTATCTTACCAAGGGTTTTAATCCCCACCCTGTAGTCAGGATCAAGGATGCATTAAAGCTTGGCCTGACGGGTAAGGACCAGATCGGAGAGTTTGTTTTGACAGAGCGCTTAGAGAAGGAAGAGTTTAAGGACCGCCTCAACAGCCAGCTTCCGTCGGGTATCGGTATAGAAAAAGTAGAGGTGAGGTAATAAGATGCATGAGATACTTATAAATTTAGAAGCAGGTGAAAGAAGAGTAGCGATACTCAGTTCCGGTAAGCTGGAGTGGTATTTTGTAGAGAGGATAACCGAAAGACGCATAGTCGGCAATATCTACATGGGCAGGGTAAACTCTGTCTTAAACGGCATGGGCGCTGCATTTGTCGAATGCGGCCTTGAAAAGAACGGCTTTCTCTATGTCGACGATATCACAGCCCCGGTAACCGGCGACGAAGATGATGACCTCGGGGCATCCGAGGAGATAGCCAGGCCGCATAAGAAGGTGCCCTCCAATGCCAAGATCAGCGACCTGATAAAGAAGGACCAGGAGATAATGGTGCAGATAGTAAAGGAAGGCCTGGGCACAAAAGGCGCGCGCCTTACCACGCACATCAGCCTTCCGGGAAGATACCTGGTCTTTATGCCGACCCTAAAACGTGTAGGCGTCTCGCGCAAGATCAGGGATGTGAAGGAGAGGCAGAGGATAAGGTCTGTCCTGCGGGAGCTGAAGCTGCCTGATAATATGGGCCTGGTAGCAAGGACCGCGGCGGTCGGCTGCGGCAAGGATGAATTCTTAAGAGATGTAAGATACTTTCAGGATACCTACAACAGGATAAAGAAGCTTGCAAAGTCCAAGCCCGCGCCGTCTCTTATCTTTGAAGAACTCGACCTCTCATCAAAGGTCATGAGGGATTACTTAAGCGATGATACCACAAAGGTGATCATCGACGATAAGCAGGAGTATAAGAAGGTCAAGAGCTTCACGGCAAGGATAGCGCGCAAGTTTACAAACAGGGTGGTATTTTACAAGGGCGAGACCCCGCTCTTTGAAAAGCATAAGGTTGAAAAGGACATAGATAAGCTCTTTGAGCGCAAGATATTCCTGAGATGCGGCGGCCATATTACCATTGAGCAGACCGAAGGCATGGTAGCCATAGATGTAAACAGCGGAAAGTTTACCGGCAAGAAGAACCTGGAGGAGACCATTTCCAAGGTAAACCGTGAAGCCGCTGAAGAGGTAGCGCGGCAGCTGCGCCTGCGCGATATAGGCGGCATCGTCATAATAGACTTTATAGATATGGAGATGGCCAGGCACAGGAAAGAGGTATTTTCCATATTGCAGAGCGCCTTAAGGAAAGACAAGGCCAAGACAAACATTATCTCGATGTCCGAGCTGAATATAGTAGAGATGACAAGGCAGAGGGTCAGAAGGAGCCTTGAGAGCACATCCTACCAGAACTGTCCCAACTGCGCAGGCAAGGGTATGGTGAAATCCGCTGACACAGTGGCCATAGTGGCCTTAAGGAAGCTCAAGACATACCTTAAGACTCATAGGGCCAGGGCTACGACTGAGGTCACGGTCCATCCGCTTGTTGCCCAGAGGCTTGTAAACGAGGATGCCCCTTCCCTTGATTATATAAGAAGGAAGTTCAGGCGCCATGTCTCTGTTGTGGCAGACGACAAGCTGCATATCGAAGGGGTCAATATTGCCCCTGCCCGCCACCGCTAGTACACCTTTTGCGCAAGTTTCAAATTTTTCTTGCTATTAATAACTATATATGTTATACTTTAAAACCTAAAATTTAAAGAGAGGAGTATATCAAAGTGATTGCTATAATTGAGGTTGCATCAAAACAGTTCAAGTTGAAAGAAGGGGATACCTTCGAGATACCACGCACCAAGCACAAAAAAGAGATCTCTTTTGACAAGGTTCTGCTTCTCATGTCCGGCAAGGATGTGACCATCGGCACGCCTCATATTAAAGGGGCAAAGGTGGTTTGCGATGTCATAGGTGACACCAAGGGCGAGAAGAAGATAGCCTTTAAGTTCAAGAAGAGAAAGAGCTATCATCGCAAGATAGGTCACCGCGACCAGTTAACAAAGGTAAAGGTAAAGGACATAAAGACAGCGTAGTACCCTAATAAAAGGAGCGAAAAAATGGCACATACAAAATCACAAGGTTCGAGTAGGAACGGCAGAGATAGTGCTTCGCAACGCCTGGGCGTAAAGCGCTTTGGCGGCCAGCTCGTCACGGCAGGGAGCATTATTATACGCCAGCGCGGTACTAAATTCAAGCCCGGGCTTAATGTAGGCATAGGCAGGGATGATACTCTATTTGCCAAGATCACCGGCATTGTCAAATTTGGCTATAAAAAAATAGACGTGTTATCCGCATAAGTATATGATGCCATGTTTATTGATACTGCCAAGATAATAGTTATTGCCGGGCCCGGCGGCAATGGCGTAAACAGTTTTTACCGTGATCTGATTACACCAAAAGGCCACCCCGACGGCGGAGATGGTGGTGATGGCGGCAATGTAATAATAAGGGTGAGTACTCACGTACACACCCTTATTGATTTTAAGTACCGCCCCATCATAAAGGCAACCAAGGGCGGCCACGGCAGTGGCAAGCAAAAGAGAGGCCGAAACGGTAAAGACGCGATACTTGAGGTGCCCGCGGGCACCCTGGTATGCGATGCCAATACCAAAATGGTTTTGAGGGACCTCGTAAATGAAGGCGATGAACTCCTCGTTGCAAAAGGTGGTATAGGCGGAAGGGGAAACAGATCCCGCAAGGACGCTATACCAGGTGAGGAAGGCGAAGAGAAGCAGCTTTTCTTAGAGCTAAAGATTATCGCAGACGCAGGTATTATAGGCCTTCCCAATGCCGGCAAATCCACCTTACTTTCGCGCATCTCCAGGGCACATCCGAGGATAGCAGGTTTCCCGTTTACCACAAAGAGTCCTGTCCTTGGTGTAGTGGAATACGGGGATGAGAAGACCTTTAGGGCGGCTGAGATCCCGGGCCTTATAGAGGATTCCCATAAGGGCAGGGGGTTGGGTGACAAGTTTTTAAGGCATGCTGAGAGGACCAGGATCTTCGTGCACCTTCTGGATGTATCAAAGCCGTCCGCTGATGAGGTCCTGGCAGATTATAAAAAGATCAATAAGGAACTGAGGTTGTATAAGAAGGACCTCGGCTCCAAACCTCAGGTCATCGTCGCAAACAAACTTGACATAGAGGGTGCCGCGGAGAATCTAAAGGCCGTAAGCCATGAGATAGGCGAGGATATCATCAGTATCTCAGCCAAGGATGGCGTCGGCATCGAGAAACTAATCGAAGCCATCGCAATCAAGCTTCAGGACAGTCTTTGAAGGTGTTAATATGAATAAAGGGATAATAGTTGTAAAGGTTGGGACTGCTATATTGAGCGAGGCATCCGGCAAGCTCGATGGCTCACAGATAGAGTCTCTCACAGGCCAGGTATGCAAGCTTTTGAAGCTCGGCTATAAGGTTGTAGTCGTCACATCAGGTGCTGTGGGTGCAGGCGTAGAGGCGCTCAGGCTTTCGCATAGGCCAAAGCAGATCACTAAACTACAGGCCTGCGCCGCGATAGGCCAGGGCAGGCTTATGAGACATTATGAGCAGAGCTTTAGCAGGCGCGGGGTGCATACTGCCCAGATCCTGCTTACCCAGGAGGACTTCTCGAGCCGCAAGAGGATTGTAAACGCCAAGAGCACCATCGCGAGCTTACTTGATGAGTATAATGTGGTGCCTGTGATCAATGAGAACGATACCATAGCAACCGAGGAGATAAAGTTCGGGGATAATGACAGGTTGTCGGCGCTGGTGGCAGGCCTTATAGATGCACACACGCTTATACTGCTTACAGATGTCGACGGGCTCTACTCCACAAAGGATAAGAAGCTGATATCCCAGGTTACCAACATAAGCCGTGATATAGAGAAGATGGCAAAACCTTCCAAGGGTAAATTCGGCATAGGCGGCATGGTAAGCAAGCTGAAGGCCGCAAAGATAGTAGTGCAGGCAGGCATAACCTGCATAATCGCAAACGGCAGGGTCAAGGATGTGCTCTTAAAGATAGAGAAGAAACGGGCCATAGGCACTACATTTCTGCCTAAGGCCAAGGGCGCAATACTATAAAGGATAGGCGGGACTTTCTAGTCCCGCATTTCGAGCCCGGGACAGGAATGTCCCGGCTATCCGGTTTCGCAATGACGAATGATAAGGTGAGGATATGAATCTAAAGAAGACCATTGAAAATATTGCAAAAGAGGCCAAAGAGGCATCAAGGGTCCTGTCCAAGGCCTCGACAGAGGCAAAGGATAAGGCCCTGCGTACTATGGCCAGGATGTTGAGGTCCAAGGTATCTCTGATCATACACCACAACAGAAAAGACATTGCAAAGGTAAGGTCATCAAGGCTCTCAAAGGCCCTCATAGACAGGCTTACCCTGGATAAGAGCCGCATCATGGAGATGGCTGCTTCTATAGACGCCGTGGCAAAATTACCCGATCCATGCGGGGCAATAGATAAGATGTGGAAGAGGCCAAACGGCCTTGTCATCGGCAAGATGAGAGTGCCTATCGGTGTGATAGGTATCATATATGAGTCCAGGCCAAACGTAACAGCCGACTGCGCCGCGCTCTGCCTAAAGAGTTCAAACGCGGTTGTGCTAAAAGGCGGCAAGGAATCCATAAACTCCAATATCGCTATATACGGGATCCTGCAGGAGGCATTGAAGAAGGAAGGACTGCCAGAGGGTTGTATTGGTTTAGTAGAGTCCAAGGACCGTAAGGCCGTCTCCTATCTTTTGCAGATGGATGATTATATAGACCTCGTCATACCGCGCGGCGGTGAGAGTCTTATAAAGATGGTTGCCGAGCAGTCCAGGATACCCGTTATCAAACACTACAAGGGCGTCTGCCATGTATATGTAGATGGTAAGGCGGACATGAAAAAGGCCCTTAATATATGCATAAACGCAAAGGTCCAGCGTCCCGGCGTATGCAATGCCATGGAGACCCTGCTCGTGGACAGCGCCATTGCCAAAGAGTTTTTACCGGAGATCGCAAAGAGGCTCAAGGTCTGCGGCATTGAGATGAGGGGCTGCTATGAGACTGGAAAACTATTAAGCAACATAAGGGCCGCCAAGGAATCGGACTGGCGCGAGGAGTACCTCGACCTTATACTTGCGGTCAGGGTGGTAAAGGGGATAGAAGGTGCCATAGCGCATATAACGAAATACGGCTCAAGCCACTCCGATGCCATAGTAACTGAGGATTTTAGCAAGGCGTTAAAGTTCTTAAAAGAGGTGGACTCTGCCTGCGTTTACAGCAATGCATCTACCCGTTTTACCGACGGACATGAGTTTGGGTTTGGCGCGGAGATAGGCATAAGCACCGATAAGATCCACGCAAGAGGCCCTATGGCACTTGAGGAACTTACCTCTTATAAGTATATCATATTTGGTGACGGCCAGGTAAGGAAGTGAAATAAGCGCACAATTTACGCGACCATAGAGAGCGTAAATTGTATGCGCAAATTTCATCCCCGCGGCCCTTCGACAAGCTCAGGACCCCTCGGAGGGTCCCGAGCGAGAGCGAGGGAAAGCGGGGATCCAGGGCCAGCATAAAGGTATTTACTACGATGCGTATCGGCATATTAGGCGGCAGTTTCAATCCTGTACACAGCGGCCACCTCAATCTCGCAGAGGATGCCAGGAGAATATTGGATCTGGAAAAGGTAGTATTTGTGCCGGCGTATGAGCCGCCGCATAAGAGTCCGGATCTTCTCATAGACTGCGAAGACAGGTTTCGAATGCTTGAGCTGGCCGTAAGAAAAAATCCAGCTTTTGAAGTTTCGCGTTATGAGATCGAAAAGAAGACAAAGTCCTACACCATTGAGACGATAGAATATCTTAAGGAATTCTATACAGCAGATGCGGAGTTATTCTTTCTGATAGGAGCGGATTCCTTAAAAGAGCTCGATACCTGGAAGGATGTAGACAGGCTTTCAAGGTTGTGCCATTTTGTGGTTTGCGACAGGCCGGGTTTTTCGAAAGATACAAAATATCCATGGGTCGAGGCAATAGAGATAAGGCCCGTTGACATATCATCGACTCAGATAAGAAAGATGGTAAAGGCCGGCGAAGATATAGGCGAGTTTGTGCCGCAGGCGGTCTCAGATTATATAAGCAAGAACACCCTCTACAGATAGCGAGGTGAAGCCATGTACGAAGCATTTCAATACAAAGATGGAAAACTAAAGAGAGGTCTTGATACAAAACAGATAGAGCAGGCCTTAAAGGATAAGCATTCTTTGCTTTGGGTGGATATCCAGGCGCATGATGACGGCGATATAGCCATGCTAAAAGATATATTTAAGCTTCACCCCGTAACCCTTGAAGACTGCATGATGCCCAATGCCAGGCCTAAGCTTGAGAAGTTTAAGGACTATCTGTTTATGATAATGTTTGCGATAGAGCTGCACCCTGAGCAGAAAGAGGAGATAAAGACAGTAGAGCTCGATTGCTGCTTAGGGAGCAATTTTATATTGACCATGCATGCTGATAATCTGAAATCCGTTACAACGATAAAGAGCAAGATCGAGCGGCAGGAGTCTGTTATTGCCGACGGCGTGGACTTTTTACTATGCTCCATCGTGGATACCATGGTCGATAACTACTTTCCTATAATAACAATGTTCGATGACAGGGTCGATGATGTGAGTGATGAATTATTCAAAGAACCCACCCAGCAGACCCTGAACAAGATATATAATTTAAAGAATGAGATACTTTTCTTAAGGCGCACGGTCGGCCCGCAGGCAGATGTCATAAGCCTTATGATAAGGGGGGGCTACGAGTATGTCACAACCGCCAACATAGCCTATTTTAGAAACGTCTATGATAACCTGGTAAGGCTAAATGACATTATCGGTACCTCGCGCGATATTATAACCAGCGCGCTCGAGGCATATACCTCGGTCGTATCGAACCGCCTGAACGAGATCATGAAGACGCTTACGGTTATAGCTACCATCATGATGCCTTTGACTCTTATCGCCAGTATCTACGGGATGAACTTTAAGTTTATGCCGGAACTCGCATCCGAATACGGATATCCGATCGCAATAGGTATAATGGTGGCAATAGCAGTAGTTATGCTATCTTATTTCAAGCGTAAAAAATGGCTCTGATACCGTCAATCTCTTATCTTATATTGCTTTTTGTGCTGCTGGGCCTTTCGGCATTCTTCTCCGGCTCGGAGACGGCCCTGTTTTCCCTGACAAACTTCCAGAGAAAGAGAATATCCGCAAAGAATCCACACACATCAAAGGTCATCTCCACCCTTCTTGAGTCCCCGCGGCGTACACTCGCCACTTTATTAATCGGAAATATGCTGGTAAACATTGCCGCTGCCAGTATCGCTACCGTCCTTGCCATAACACTGTTCGGTAAAAACGGCGTAGCCATCTCTATCGTAGTTATGACATTTCTGCTTCTGGTCTTTGGTGAGGTTGCCCCCAAGACCTTTGCCATCAGAAACTCCGAAAGCTTCTCCCTTTCCTGCAGCCTGCCGCTTCACATATTCGGCAAACTCATATGGCCCCTGAGGCGCATTCTGCGTTCCGTGGCGGATATATTCATTTCATTATTTGCTGTCAAGAAAGAGACCAAGCCCTATATCACCCAGCAGGAGCTAAAGGCCCTTATGGCCATAAGCGAAAAAGAAGGCGTTATAGAAAAAGAAGAAGAGCAGATGATACGCTCCATATTCGACCTCGGGGAACGCAACGTAGATGAGATCATGACACCGCGTGTCGATGTCGCCGGCTGTGAAAAAGAGGCATCATCCGATGAGCTTATAGAGGTGATGAAGAACTCAAAGCACACAAAGATACCAATATATGATGATACCATAGACCACGTAACAGGTGTGGTATATACAAATGAGTTTATGCTCCAGCCCAAGAAAGACTTCTCCTCATATGTAAAAGAGCCCTTATTTGTGCCCGAGACAGAGACCATAGATGATCTCCTGGTCAAGTTTCAGTCCACAAAGACCTACATAGCCGTCGTCATAGATGAGTTTGGCGGCACATCGGGTATTGTCACGCTTGAGGATGTTCTCGAAGAGATCGTCGGTGAGATAAAGGACGAGTACGACAGAGAGGTCACGCCAATAGAAAAAGAGACACCCAATACATATACGGTAAGCGGCAAGACATCCATAAGAGACGTAAACGATGAGCTCGGCCTTAAACTTCCGATGGAAGATGTTACCACAATAAACGGCCTTGTACTTATGCTGTTCGGCAGGGTGCCCAGGCCCGGTGAAGTCATCAGGTTTAAGGGTGTGATGTTTCAGGTGCTCGAGGTCAGAGAAAACATGGCAACAAAGGTTCAGATCAAGGTATAGATATGGCCATAACATATATAATCATAATATTCGTGTGTATCCTGTTTGAGGCTTTTTTCTCAGGCTCTGAGATCGCGGTCGTCTCCTTAAACAGGGTAAGGCTTAGGATCCTTGCGGAGGCAAAGGACAAGAAGGCCATGCGCATACAGAGGATGCTCAAGAGGCCCGACAGGCTTCTGGGCACCACCCTTGTCGGCACAAACCTCTGCGTGGTAATAGCCTCTTCGGTCTGCACCAAGTTTCTGTATGAGGGCTATGGTGTGCGCGCTGAGTGGATTGCTACTGTAGTGCTCCTTCCGCTCGTCCTGATATTCGGTGAATTCATCCCGAAGGCGGTATTTTCACAGAGCGCCGATAAAATAACTTACGCCCTGGGGCCTGTGATAGAATTCTTCTGGAAGCTCTTCCGCCCGCTCGTCTGGTTTATAAATAGATTGGTGAATACTCTGCTGAAAAAGATTACCGGGCGTTCTTCTGCAAAAAGCAAGAACCCGTTTGTGACAAGGGAGGAGCTCAAGTATCTTATAAAGGAGAGCGAGGCCGAAGGCGAGATAGATACCTATGAGCGATCTATCATATACAAGGTCTTTGATTTTGGCAAGAAGAAGGTAAAGGATGTCATGAATCCTCTCGACAGTCTCGTGCATATTTCAGATTCCGATAATATAGAATACCTCCTCAAGAAGGCGAAGAAGGCAGGCCACTCCAGGTTTCCTATTATAAACAAATCAGGTGATTTCATAGGCCTGGTGCATATCCTTGATGTCGTATTTGAAGAGGACAAGAGGAGGCCTATCAAGGACTTTGTAAGGCCCCTTGAGTTTATCGATACCAATATGGATATAGACAATGCCCTCCTGAGACTCCAGTCAAAGAAGCAGACCCTGGCCCTTGCAAAAGACCCCCAGGATAAACCAATAGGGTTCTTCACCATAGAGGATCTCCTCGAGGAACTCGTCGGCGAGATCTAGTATTTTTCTAAAGACCTTGACTTTTGCGTTGTTTAGCGCTATTATAAGTAAGCTTTAAATACCCTACCTGGCAGGGAAGTATTTTCATGAATAAGCAAACCCATAGCATGAAAAAGACCCTGTGGCATAGACTGTCTTATTTCTATTTTTCTCTAAAATACATACCAAACAATTTAAGCGCTGGATTCTTGCCTTGTATCTTCGGTACATGCGTTGATGTATAGCAGCAGGCCGGAGTTATTTAGATAGATATCTTGTTTTATTTGACTCTTAAACCATAGAAAAACAAGGAGGGTAAAGATGAAGCGCAGAATTATGCTTATAGCAGTTCTGGTAGTGTTTACGGTAGGGATTTTAGCGCCTTACGGCTTTTGTGATATCCCCAAGACCTTAAACTTCCAGGGAAGGCTCACTGATCAGGATGGTAATCCCTTAAATGGGAACCACCCTGTTACATTCTCAATCTATGATGCCTCAACCGGCGGGAACAAGCTCTGGACAGAGACCCAGACAGTCAATGTGTCAGACGGCATATACAACTGCCGCCTCGGAAGCTCAACCCCGTTAAACATCGCCTTTGACAACCCCTATTACCTTGAGGTCACCATATCTGGCCAGACACTTACGCCTCGCCAGCCTATCTCAGCAAGCCCCTATGCCTTAAATGCGGAACGCTTTGCCGGTCTGCTCCCGGATGAGTTCCTAAGACCCAATGAGAGCGGCAACGTAGGCATAGGCATAGCAGCTCCAACCTCAAAATTGGATGTAGATGGAAAGGTGCGGGGAAAGGCAGTCTATAGCCATGACAGAAGCAGTGGTACAAAGTCAACCACATCCAGAAGCTCTGTTTGGGTGAGCGGTCTTGCAACCACCATTAATGTGCAAAAGAACGATATCATAGTGGTTATGCTGGGAGCAAACCTAAGAAACTCTGGCACCGGAACCACATACATACAAGCCCGGCAACGCTCAGGAGTGGGTGCTACGAGCATAATAGCGCCAAACTGGGTTGTTGTAACGGGAAGAAGGTGGGCAGGAGGCTCAAGCATAGGTATCTATAGGGCAAAGGCAGATGGCGCAATAACCTTTCAGGCGATTTATCATGCAAGCTCAGGCACAGGCTACAATGTCTACTCCAATATAATTGCCTATGTTATTGGAAAGCAATAATAAAGGATAAGAATGCTCAAGAGGCCTTTTACGATAATACTGGCTCTATCTCTTCTTATACCTGCTCGGACTGTCTCTCCAGACTGGTCCGCCCCTAGCTATAATATCAGCTCAAGGGATCTTAATTCAGCACGGGATAAGGAGAGATTCAGTTT
>JABMQS010000052.1 GCA_013202525.1 Candidatus Omnitrophota bacterium | reverse complement strand
GGTCCTGCTGGGTTTCGGAATTCTCTTTATAGGCCTGTCTTTTATGAAGGATGCCTTTGGCCCGCTTAAAGAGAGTCAGCACGTAAGGGATATATTTACTGCGCTGAGTGACAACCCACTCCTTGGGGTTTTGGTAGGTATAATCTTCACAGTTGTGCTGCAGAGTTCAAGCGCTACGATCGCGATCGTACAGGTCCTGGCCTTTAATGGAGTCATAAGTTTTCCCGCGGCTATACCCATTATACTGGGTGATAATATAGGAACTACCATCACAGCTCAACTGGCGGCGCTGAATACAAATCTCGCCGCAAAGAGGACGGCAATGTCCCACACGCTATTTAACGTTCTGGGTGTGGCATATATGCTGGTCTTTGTGTATACAGGCTGGTTTGTAAAGGCGATCAATTTTATTATACCCGGCGCCCCGACCACTTCTAATGTCATGTTCTATATAGCTGTTTCACACAGTGCATTCAACATAACCAATACCATTGTCTTTCTTCCATTTGTGGGATGGCTTGAAAAAGTCAGCACCCTGCTCGTGCCAAAGAAGAAAGGGGCGATAGAGGCAGGCCCTCAATATTTAGAGAAGCACCTTCTCAATACGCCGCCAATAGCATTAGAGCAGGCCAAGAGAGAGATAATGCGTATGCTGACTTTGGCAAACACCTCGATCTCAAGCGCTGTCAAGGGTTTCATCGAGGATGACACCGCTGCGCTGAAGCCTGTTTCAGGTATTGAAGAGGCGGTTGATAACCTGCAGTCAGAGATAACCCAGTATCTTGTGGAGCTCTCGGAAAAAGATCTCTCCAGCGAGGAATCGGAAGAGCTGCCCGTTCTTATACACAGTGTCAATGATATTGAGAGGATAGGAGACCAGTCTGAGAATATCGCGGAGCTTGCCCAGCGCAGGACAGAAGAGAAGCTCGCCTTAAGCGACGAGGCGATAAAAGGCCTGAAGCTTATGTGGTATGAGCTTAGCAGCATGATAATCGAAACCGAAGAAGCGCTTCAGGCAAACAGCATAGAAAAAGCACAGAATGTCCTGGGCCGTGAGGACAAGATAAACAGGTTTCAGGAAGAGCTCAAGGAAGGCCATGTTGACCGTTTGAACCGGGGTACCTGCAGCCTTAAGGCTGGGGTCGTCTTTCTGGATTTTGTCGATATCCTGGAGAAGATCGGTGACCATCTCACAAATATCGCACAGGGCATCATCGGCGGTATGCGGTGGCGAGCGCCCAAAGCCACGTCCCCTAAAAACACCTAAAGCTTACACCTCCCCATCTTTCTTTTACAGATTCCCCACTTTCTCCTTGAAAAACCATGCCAACAAGCGTAAAATACCTATATATTATAACAAGGAGAGCAGAGATATATGACTTTTTGGCCGTTTCTTCATTTTTTTAGCTTTCTAATATATGTCTTATTGTCACTATATGTAATATACAAGAACCCGAGGTCTCCGCTAAACAGGGTGGGTTCAGTACTTTTCCTAAGCTTTGCCCTGTGGAGTTTTGGCGGCATCTTCCTGCATAACCCCCACGCCACAAAAGAGACGGCTCGGCTTTTTGAAAATATCGCCGCCCTGGGATGGTGTAGTTTTACAAGTTTCTTCCTGTGGTTTATCATTATCTTTACAGGAAAGAAGGCGCTCCTTAAGAAGAAGCTGCTCTATTTTGCCCTTTTTATTCCTCCGGTTATCTTCCTTTATAAGCAATGGACCAATTTCTTAATCACCGACTATATAAGCCGCCCGTATGGCTACTCGGGCGTATGGTCGACATCTATCTGGCCCTATATCTATTATGTCTACTTTTTTCTCTTTTTCGGGATAAGCTTCTATCTTTTGGGCAGGTTCTTCAAGGAGACGGATTCTCCGCTCATGAAAAAGCGGGTCGCGATAATCTATCTTACCACTGTCTTTTCGCTCGTGCTCGGCTCTATAACAGACATAATATTGCCGAGGTTAAATGCTATTTCAGTGCCTGATATAGCGGATGTCTTCGGGCTTATATGGGCATTTGGTATAATCTATGCTATTGCAAGGTATAAATTTTTAGCTATCACCCCATCCAACGCCGCCGAGAATATTATCTCTACCATGACGGATTGCCTTATCCTGCTCGATGACAAGGGCAGTATCACTACTGTAAACAAGGCCACGCTCGAGCTCCTGCGGTATAGCCGGAGTGATCTGGAAGGGGCCCCCGTAGCAAGGCTTATCATTGAAGGTCCGGAGAAGTGGACTATTTTGCAGAAGATTTCAAAAGGCAAAGGCATAAGTGACCACGATCACATCTTCAGGGCAAAGGGGGATAGGCCTGTCCAGGTCATCTTTTCAAGCTCAGTGCTCTGGGATGGAAGCGGCAATATAGTCGGTACTGTCTGCATACTAAAGGATATAACAGACCGCAAGAGCTGGGAAGACAATCTGCAGCATGCACGTGATGAACTCGAGGAGCGTGTAAAGGTGCGCACCGCTGACTTGATCACAGCAAACGAACAACTGCAGAAAGAGATAGCCCAGCGGGAAAAGATAGATAAGACTCTGCATGAGAGCCAGGAGAAGTATTCTACCCTGGTTGAAAAAGGAAACGATGCGATCATCATCATCCAGGATGGTGTTGTAAAGTTTGCCAATTCAAAGATGAAGGAGTTTACAGGTATAGAGGTGGATAGGGTGATAGGCAGGTCATTCCTTGAATTTGTCTGCCCGGATTCTCAAAAACTCGCAGCAGAGAGGTATAAGAGGAGGATGGCCGGGGAAGAGGTGCCAAACAGGTATGAGATAAACGTCATAACCAAAGACGGAAAACATATCCCGGTCGAGGTGAGCGCTTCTCTCATAGAATACGAAGGCAGGTCTGCCAGCATGTCTATAATCAGGGACATGACCAAGCGCAAGCAGACAGAGGAAGAGCTCAAGCGCAGCTACAAGCAGCTTGAGAGGGTCATAGAAAATATTATCAATGCCATGGCAAGCATAGTGGAGGCCAGGGATCCATATACCGCCGGTCATCAGGCACGGGTAGCTGAGCTCGCATCTGCTTTAGCCGAGGAGATGGGCCTTAAAGGAGAAAGGGTAAAGGGGATCCGCATGGCAGCCTTTATCCATGATATTGGTAAGATATCTGTTCCCGGTGAGATCCTCAGCAAGCCCGGCCGCTTAAGCGAATATGAACTCGGCCTTATCAAGGCGCATGCGCAGATGGGATATGATATATTAAAGAATATAGAATTTCCATGGCCCATAGCACAGATAGTGCTTCAGCACCACGAAAGGATAAATGGTTCCGGATACCCGCAGGGAATATTTGAGAAGAAACTTCTGCTGGATGCAGAGATCCTGTCCATAGCCGATGTCGTAGAGGCCATGACTTCGCACAGGCCATACAGGCCGGCCCTAGGACTGGATAAGGCATTGGAGGAGATAACGCAGAAGAGGGGCACGCTTTATCGCCCTGATGTGGTCGATGCCTGCTTAAGGCTCTTTAATGAGAAGGGGTTTAAGATATGAGAAATGATTACGCGATGAATACTTTTGGTAGAATGGTGGTAGCGCTCATTGCTATACTTTTCTTGTCTGCCCCGGTATCTGCTTGGGCTGAAACCGCCGATAGGCAGGGTATCATCTTAGAGAATGAACTTATAGACCCGACATTCTTTACGCTTGAGAGGCAGGAGGATGGTACAGATATACTGCAGGAGGAGAGCGCGCTCTACAACCTTGAACACCTGAAGCTTATCGGGCACATAAAAGACGCTGTAAATTATATCTATTCAGAGCATAAGGAGGAGCTGGATGCCATAAAGATCGGCAGTATAGTCGTTGCGTATGGTTATCCGCATCATTTGGAGATAAACTTTCTTTCTGCGAACGAGAGGATCAAAAAGAAGTTCATTTACGAGGAGCCTGAGACCGAGCTTCCGATCAGGAGCGCCTTAGTCATATTCGATTTTCTGGAGATTGAGGGAAAGGTAGACCTCAATATTGTCTCATTTGTCCAGCTCTACCCGAATCTTCATCTCGAGTCCGAGGTGGAGCTCGAATATACGATCGAAAAAGGGAGCTGGATAGTAGAGGCTACCGGATACGTAACCAAAAAAAGGCTCTTTGTCACAGCAAAGACAAAGGTCCATCTTTCTACCGAGGTCGCAAGAAAGCATATCGCGAACAAGGTGGCAGTAGAATATCAGAGGGAACTTGAGAAACTCGGTGCTAAAGAGATAACGATCAGGCAAAAAGAGACGCCCACAATCTGAAAGAGGTAATATGGGAAAAAGATCTACAGATAAGATAGACTGCGCAAAGTGCCCTGCAATGCATAACTGCTGCAAGACCGGGGCATGTGTTGACCTGGAAGAGGCGAAGAAGATAATCAAGCTTGATCTTAAGGGTGGGTTCTTCGATCTTAAAGAGGACGCTGATTTTCCATCAGGCTACTCTGTAGCCACCAGCTACGATGACACTCCTTGCACATTTCTCGATGATGAAGGATTATGCACTATCCACAAGGTAGACTACGACCTGAAGCCGGCCTATTGCATCGAATTTCCATACGAAGACGGCAAGCTCTCAGAATTTATCGAGGACTTGTGCCTCTTGCACAAAAAAGAGCCCCAAAAGCGTAAGAAGAGGAAATAGGCTCATAGAGCATTTTTTACTTGCAATATCATTGATTTATGCTATAATATAGGCACATTCAAGCAGTAACAAAGACACCCCTGGCAGATATAGGCCTGGGGTCTTTCTTTAATGGGGTATATTTTGTGCAAATCCTAAACACTTATATTAATATGTGTAAAACTATAATCATGAAATCTATCAAAATAATCCTAATTATAAGCTTGCTCTGGCAGCAGGCAGGGATTGCTCTGCCCAGAGAGATCAATTCCTTGAGGGCATCTTCCACTGGTGCAACGCCTACACCCCCACCATTAATAACCCAAGCTAATATGGCTGCAACCAGACGGCTTTTGGGTATTCCAGCATCACGTGGCAATGCAGCAATAATTCCAGGCCTTACTCCTATTGAAGAGGCCAGGGAATTTGAG
>JABMQS010000051.1 GCA_013202525.1 Candidatus Omnitrophota bacterium | reverse complement strand
TTCACCCTGAGAAGAGCCAGAAGGATGGTTTAAAGATTGTCGAGAACTTCGTAAAGATATGATTATTATACCGGCGATAGACATAAGGGGAGGAAGGGTTGTAAGGCTCCTGCAGGGAGATTTTAGCAAGGAGACCTTCTACTCCGGAGACCCTGTGGAGATGGCAAAGACCTGGGAGGCTCAGGGCGCCTGGATGCTCCATGTAGTTGACTTAGATGGCGCATTGACAGGTGAGCCGAAGAACCTAAATGTCATTGAGGCTATTCAGAAGTCTGTGGATATTCCTATTGAAGTGGGCGGTGGTTTGAGAACAGAGCTTGCGGTTGAGAGCCTTCTTGATAAGGGCATATCCCGGACGATTATAGGTACGCGTGCCTATACCGATGAAAAATTTCTGAAAGGGTTACTCGAGAGTTTTGATGAGAAGATAATCGTAGGCATAGACGCTGCCGGAGATAATGTTGTGGCTGACGGCTGGCGCAGCACCACCTCCATAAATGCCATAGAGCTTGCCAAGAGGATGGAAGGCCTGGGCGTTTCAACCATTATCTATACAAATGTATTAAAAGACGGAACCCTGGAGAAGCCGCAACTTGAACCCATAGAGGATATGCTCGATGCGGTAGAGATAGATGTTATTATCTCAGGCGGTATATCCAGTTTAGAGGATATAAAGGATCTAAAGGCCTTGGATAGGCCAAACCTTTACGGTGTCATAACCGGAAAGGCGTTGTATGAGGGAAAGCTTAACCTGACGGAGGCCAACAAAGTAGCGGAAGGAGCTTAGATTGCTGACAAAGAGGGTTATTCCCTGTCTCGATGTAAAACTTGGGCGAGTTGTCAAGGGAGTAAAATTTGTAAAATTACAGGATGCAGGAGACCCTGCAGAGATTGCTGAAGCTTATGATAAAGAGGGAGCCGATGAGATAGTATTCCTCGATATAACCGCAAGCCATGAAGGCAGGAAGACCATGATCGATGTGGTGGAGCGTACAGCCGAGAAGGTCTTTATGCCACTTACAGTGGGCGGCGGCATCACAAGCATAAAGGCGATAGAAGAGCTGCTTAAGGCAGGCGCAGATAAGGTCTCTTTAAATACAGCTGCTCTCTTAAATCCCAGATTTGTAAATGACGCGGCAACGCGTTTTGGCAGCCAATGCATAGTGGTTGCGATAGATGCCAAAAAGACTGAAGAGGGCTGGGAGGTTTATACGCACGGAGGAAGAAAACCCACAGGAAAGGACGCTGTCGCTTGGGCAAAAGAGGTTGCGGAGCTGGGCGCGGGCGAGATACTCCTTACAAGCATGGACTGTGATGGCACCAGGGACGGTTATGATATAGCTCTTACGCGTGCAGTGTCAGATGCTGTTATTATTCCTGTTATAGCATCAGGCGGCGCGGGCAAGCCCGAGCATCTCTATGAGGCCCTGACAGCAGGCGGAGCAGATGCGGCCCTTGCAGCGAGTATATTTCATTTTAAGCAATATTCCATAAACGAGGTCAAGGAGTTCCTAAAATCAAAAGGAGTGAATGTGAGATCATGTGCTGGATCAAAGACGTAAAGTTTAAGGGCGGGCTTGTGCCCGCGGTGATACAGGACTACAAGACCGATGAAGTCGTCATGGTCGCGTATATGAATAAGCAGGCGCTGAAGAAGACCATAGAGACGAAGAAGTGTTATTACTACAGCCGCTCAAGAAAGAAGCTGTGGCTTAAGGGAGAGACATCAGGCCACATACAGAAGGTCAAGTCCATCTTCATAGACTGTGACATGGACTGCGTTCTTATTAAGGTGCAGCAGGTCGGAGGGGCATGCCACACCGGGTACCGCAGCTGCTTCTTTCGCAAGGCAGCAGGCAGCAGCCTCAAGACCGTCGGCAAGAAGGTCTTCGACCCAAAGAAGGTTTATTAGTTTTATGCACTATCCAAACAAGCAGGAATTTATAAGACTGGCTAAGAGAGGAAACCTGATCCCCGTCTACAAACAGATCGACGCGGATCTTGAGACGCCGCTCTCTGCTTTTAAAAAGATAGATGACGGCAGGAACTCCTATCTCCTTGAGTCGGCAGAAGAAGAGGCCAGGCTCGGCCGCTACTCTTTCTTAGGCAGCAACCCGTCGGTTATAATAGAGTCAAAGGGAAAGCGCCTCACGATAAAGGAAAAGGGCAGGATGCCCAGGATCAAAAAGGCTGTATCAGATCCACTCGCAGAGATAGAGAAATTTATGGGTGGTTTTCGGTTTGTGGCAGTAAAGGGACTCCCGAGGTTCTGCGGCGGGCTGGTCGGCTATATTGGCTATGATATCATAAGGTCGATAGAGAAGATACCAGATTCCTGCAGGGATGATCTTAAGATGCCTGACGTAAAGCTCATTCTCACGGATACCATATTAATATTTGATCATGTCAAGCATACCATAAAGATAGTGTCCAACGCTCACGTAAGGGGCAGCTCTAAGGAAGCGGCATCAAGGGCGTACAAGAAGGCCATTAATGATATAGATGGTATCATAAAGAAGCTAAGCGTTCCTGCAAAGGGGCCTATGCCGGAGCTTAAAGACGAGGCCGGACCTGTAAGGTTTAAGTCGAATGTCAGAAAGGGCGATTTTAAGAAGTCTGTATGCAGGGCAAAGGAGTATATAAGGCAGGGAGACATTATACAGGCGGTCCTCTCGCAGAGGTTTGTTACAGATTTTACCTCAGATCCGTTTTCTATATATCGGGCGCTCCATGCTATCAACCCTTCGCCGTATATGTTCTATCTCTCGTTTGGGGGCACAAAGCTGGTCGGTTCATCGCCTGAGATCATGGTAAGGTGCGAGGATGGTGTAGCGCAGATAAGGCCGATCGCGGGGACAAGACCGCGCGGCAAGACAAGGCTCAAGGACAAGCAGCTTGAGAAAGAGCTCTTAGGGGATCCCAAGGAACGCGCTGAGCACCTCATGCTGGTCGACCTGGGCAGGAATGACCTCGGGCGCGCATGTTCAGCGGGCAGTATCAAGGTCTCTGAGTTTATGGCGATCGAGAGGTATTCGCATGTTATGCATATTGTAAGCAATTGTAGAGGCAGGCTCTCCCCAAAGAAGAATGTCTATGACCTGTTAAAGGCGTCTTTCCCGGCAGGCACGGTTGCAGGAGCGCCAAAGATACGCGCAATGGAGATCATAGATGAGCTTGAGAAGACCAAGAGGGGCCCTTATGCCGGATGTGTGGGGTATCTCTCATTTTCAGGAAACCTCGATACCTGCATTACAATAAGGACCATATTGGTAAAGGATAAGCTCGCCTATGTGCAGGCAGGGGCCGGTATTGTAGCGGATTCCAAGCCGGAGAATGAATACCACGAGACTGTCAATAAGGCAAAGGGTATGTTAAAGGCGATCGCTATTGCTAAAGGGAGCGATTCATGATACTACTCATCGATAACTACGCCTCTTTTACATATAACCTGGCGCAGTATTTGGGTGAGCTCGGTGCAAGACTTAAGGTAGTAAGGAATGACAAGATAACCATAGCCGCGATAAAGAGGCTGAAACCTAAGCATATAGTCATATCACCAGGGCCGGGCAGGCCTGATGATGCAGGCATATCCAAGGCGGTTATAAAGGCCTTTGCCGGTAAGATCCCGATCCTCGGTGTCTGCCTGGGCCACCAGTGCATTGCAGAGGTATTCGGCGGCAGGATAAGAAGGGCGAAGAGGCTCATGCACGGAAAGACTTCTCTTATATACCACAACCGTAAAGAGATCTTTAAGGGCATAAAAAACCCCTTCGAGGCAACACGCTACCACTCACTGATAGCCGAGAGAAAGAGCCTGCCAAAGGCGCTTGAGATGATAGCTGAGACAAAAGAGAAAGAGGTCATGGCTATAAGGCATATAGACCTGCCAGTGTGGGGGGTGCAGTTTCATCCAGAATCCATATTGACTAAAGACGGCAAGAAACTCCTTAACAATTTTATTAAAAGCTGAGGACTGTTAAGATGATAAGAGAGGCGATAATAAAGGTAGCAGAAGGCAGAGACCTGACTGCAAAAGAGATGGAGCAGGCCTTTAGTGAGATCATGAACGGCACGGCCGAGCCAGTCCAGATAAGCGCGTTTATAACAGCGCTGCGCATGAAGGGCGAAACCGTAGATGAGATAACTGCTGCTGCAAAGGTCATGAGGCGTTTTGCCTCCACCATCGATGTGCGCGGGGGCGTTGATATAGACCGTGACGACATCAACGTGGAGAAGGAGACGATACTCGATACCTGCGGCACAGGCGGCAGCGGTACCAACACCTTTAATATCTCAACGACCGTTGCATTTGTAGTAGCCGGCTGCGGCGTCAAGGTCGCAAAGCACGGAAACCGTTCAGCATCAAGTCAGTGCGGCAGTGCCGATGTATTAGAGAGGCTCGGTGTCGGCCTTAATCTCTCCCCAAAGAGGGTTGCCCAATGTACCAGAAAGATAGGTATCGGCTTTATGTTTGCGCCGCTCTTTCACAGCGCAATGAAATATGCAGTGCCTGTCAGGAAGGCCATCGGAATAAGGACGATATTCAATATACTTGGGCCTTTGGCAAACCCTGCAAACGCCACATGTCAGGTACTTGGTGTTTATGACAAGGCCCTTACAGAGGTAATGGCCAAGGTCTTAGGCAACCTGGGAACAAAGAGGGCGTTTGTTGTGCATGGCCTCGATACACTGGATGAGGTCTCCATAACCGGGCCTACCCAGGTATCGGAATTGAAGAATAAGTTGGTCAGAACATATAAGGTCACGCCAGGGAAGTTCGGCTTAAAGAGAGCTGCCATCAGAAGCATAAAGGGCGGAAGCGCAAAGAAGAACGCAGCTATTGTCAGCTCTGTTTTGAAAGGCGCAAAAGGCCCATGCCGTGACGTAGTGCTTTTAAACGCTGCCTATGCTTTGGTTGCCGCCGGAAGAGCAAAGAACGTAAAGGCGGCAATAAGGTTCGCGCAGAAGTCGATAGACTCAGGCGCAGCACAGAAGAAGCTCGAACAGCTCAAGGCGTTTACCGCAAAGTAGCAGGTGAGGATATGATATTATCAGAGATATTACAGGCAAAGAGGCAGAGGCTAAAAGAGGCAAAGGAGAAGATCTCCTTATCCCAGATAAAGGATGAGCTTGCCTCAAAAAAAATAGAGAGGCGTTCCTTTAAGCATGCCATAAGCAATCCTCACGGCCTCAACCTCATAGCAGAGATAAAGAGGGCTTCTCCAAGCAGGGGCCTGATACGAGAGGATTTTAATCCCGCAAAGATAGCAGAGACATACCAGATCAACGGTGCGCATGCTATATCGGTTCTTACTGAGGAAGACTATTTTCAAGGTAAGCTCGAGCATATAAAGAAGGTAAGGGCAGTTACCTCTATACCCGTTCTCAGGAAGGACTTTATTGTAGACGAATACCAGGTATATGAGTCTGCGCACGCTGAGGCAGACGCGATATTACTGATCACCGATATACTCTCAAAGGAGGAGCTCGCACGTTTCTTCTCCCTGGCAAAATCCTTAGGAATGGGCGTGCTTTGCGAGGCACACGCAGAAGAGGAGCTCAAAAAGGCTATTGCTGCCAAGGTAGATATTATCGGCATAAACAACCGTGATCTCAATACATTCAAACTCAGTATCCAGACCACACAGAATCTGATAGACCTGGTGCCGGAGGGAAAGATCATCGTCAGCGAGAGCGGCATAAGATCATCATCAGATGCGATGTTCTTAAAGAGCCTTGGCGTGCACGCGGTCCTCGTGGGTGAGCTCTTCATGGATGCAGATGATATCGGCGCCAAGGTAAGGGAGTTTTTAGGCAAATGACAAAGGTAAAGATCTGCGGCATAACAAATCTGGAGGATGCGCTCTTTGCCCAGGAGGCAGGAGCAGACATTCTCGGATTTATATTTGCAGAGAGTGCGCGCAGTGTCGAACCTGAGGTTGCCGCGGATATAATAAGAAGGCTCTCTGACGGGATCAAGGTCAGCGCCCTATTTGTGAACCAGGAGAAGGCCTTTGTAGATAAGGTCATCGAGCAATTGGGCAGGGTCGATCTCCTCCAGTTTCACGGCGATGAAACCCCGGACTATTGCAGGGGATTTTCAGGCAAGGAGATTATAAAGGTATTCAGGGTAAAAAATGAGGCCACCCTTAAGAGAATATCCAATTACAAGGGTGTGAATTTTATACTGCTGGACACCTTTAAGGAGTCACAGTACGGTGGAACGGGTGAGGCATTCGACTGGAACATTGCCTTAAAGGCCAGGGAATACGGCATACCAATATTTCTTTCAGGTGGGTTAAGGCCTGATAATGTAAATGAGGCTGTATCAAAGGTCACACCCTATGGCGTGGATGTATCGAGCGGTGTAGAGGCATCCCCGGGCAAAAAAGACCCCGGGCTGGTTAAGGATTTTATATCAGAGGCAAAGAGGGGTTCTTAAGTAACAGGAGGCAGCGTTTTGAAGAATTTTCTTAAGACCGCATTTCTTTTGACATTGCTGACCATGCTTCTTATATGGATAGGCGCTGCTATCGGT
>JABMQS010000050.1 GCA_013202525.1 Candidatus Omnitrophota bacterium | reverse complement strand
TGCGTCTCTGCTCAACACCAAAAGCCACAATAAGGTCATTTCGCCTGCCTGGCGCCCCCACGGCACCCGTAATTACTAAAGTGTACATTTTTTGCTTGGAAAATCAGAGATTTATAGTATAATTATAATATTAATATATAATGTATGGAGGTTAATATGAATATTGGCATACCTAAAGAGATCGCGGCAAGAGGCAGAGAGATAAGGGCTATACTTTTACCGCGTGAAGTAAAGAGAATCACAGAGGAGAAGCATAAGGTCCTGGCAGAGAGGGGCCTTGGTGTACGCATGGGCATAAGCGATACTGAATACCGTGAAGCCGGAGCGGTTATTACCAGGGACCGCGTGAAGATATTCAGTCAGGATATTGTGGTCAAGTTGAAGCCGCCCCTGCCGGATGAGTTTAAGATGATGCACAATAATATACTCTTCTCAATGCTGCATGCAGAACAGAACCCAAGCTATGTAAGGCTGATGGAGAAGCGCAATGTAAAGGGCATAGCAATGGAGCTTGTGAAGAACAGGACAGGGGAGAGGCTTATACAGTGTACGGATATAGCCGGCGAGCAGGGTATGATAATGGCCTTTCACCTTGCGAAGAAATCACCCTACGACTGCAATGTGCTGGTGCTTGGTTACGGCGCTATTTCAAGCGGCGCCTTGAGCGTAGCGCATTCATTGGGCGCAGATGTAAAGATCCTGCGTAAGGGTGAATTCAGGCACATAAAGCATTTCATAAGACACGTGGATATCCTGGTAAACGGCCTGTCCTGGCCGCCAGAGAAGAGGGATAATAAGGAGTATCTGGTAACTCGCTCCCTGCTAAAGCTTATGAACAAGCACGGTATAGTACTGGACCTCTCCGTAGATCACCCCAACCCGGTTGAGACCTGCCGCCCTACGCAGCTGAGCAGCCCTACTTATATGGTCAACGGCATAACGCATATATGTATCTTCGGCTATCCGGGCCTTGCGCCGATATCAAGCTCTGGCAGATATAGCAGACAGGTGCTCCATCTGCTCCTAAAGATCATATCGGTCAAGAAGCTCTCGCGCCTGCCGAATTATATCAAAAAGGCCATCGTCGATCCCAATACCTTCGAATTCTAATTATTATGAAAAGATCAATCCTTGCTATAGGCGACCTGATGTCGAACAACAATAAGCCTGAGTATTCCCTTACCCGGTTTCTCTGGAATACCAACAGGCTTTTGAGGCGCGGTATCGACTTTAAATTCATCACCTATGACGATCTGCTCCTTAACCGGCTGCCGGATATATTTACAAAGAGGTTAAAGATCGTCCTGTTTTTTCCTTACAGCTACTGGAACAGTCAGATAGAGCGCTATGACAAGGATGACAGGATATACGGAGATTCCCACTTCGGTGATGACCACCAGGAGCTCTTTTTTAGGGTCGACAGGATCATCAAGAACAGATACAAAGATCATGACGTGAGTTTTGTGAATTCACCGTTGTCATCTATTCTCGACAGGGACAAGAGAAAGACCTGTAGGCTTCTGAAGAGGGCAGGCCTTCATACGCCGCACGTCTATAATATCTTCAGCATGGCGCAGGTTAACAGGCTCATAGATAAAGGGAAGACGCTTTATATCAAGCCGGTCTTTGGTTCTATGGGTAAAGGCATAACATATATTGATAAGAAGCACGGTTGTTTTTCAAACTTTCTCTTCCGCCGCGGCGAGGTTATCAGCCGCGCATCTGATTATAACTGGGCAGTCAGGAAGGTCCATGCGAGTAAGGTGGAAGATTTTATAAAGGTCCTCATAAAGAGGAGGTTTCTTTTCCAGGAAGGCATAGAGACGCCGAGGTGCCAGAAGAGGAGGTTTGACCTGAGGATATATACGGTAAACGGTAAGATTCCTTATATGTATGCCAAGAGCGCGCCTTCTGCGAATTTTCTTACCAACTGGTCGCAGGGCGGCAGGATAGAAAAGAAGCGTTTCCTGAAAAAGGCGCTAAGGCCTAAGACCATAAGAAGGGCAAAGGCCCTTGCCGTAGATGCGGCCAAGGTGCTCGCCCTAAACTATGCAGGGGCAGATATTATTATCGACAAGGACCAGGAGAATGTGTATCTGCTTGAGATACAGTCTTTTCCGGGGTATGAGCGCGGCTTTAACCTTATGAGGTTTTTGATAGACGAGCTTTAGCAACGAGGAGTTACTATGGATTATATCTGCCCGGTATGCGACAAGAGGATGCCGAGGGACCTTTCAGAGATATTGCCACATACTGAGGAACATATCACAGAGATAATAAAAAGAGATCATCCCGATTGGGTCGAGGCTGACGGCGTATGCAAAAGGTGTCATGAGTACTACAAGAGCCAGCTCCACCCAAAAGAGGATAAAATATAGCAAGTAAGGATTTATTTAAAACCGATGGCTAAGAGATTCTTTTCGTATAAGGCGACGCTTCTGGGGTTGGTGCTGATTTGGGTAGGCCTGCTCGGAGCCCGCATAGGGCTCAATAGCAGCCAGATAATAACCCTTGTGGCGTTTTCGCTAACCATACTTGGCACGCTCCTTTTTTGGGAATTTCGTCTGAGTTTTGCCTTCCTTGGTACAACCATAATCCTTTTTTCCGGAGTGGCAAGGCTGCAGGATTTCCTGCGGCTGTCGTCAATGGAGATCATATTCTTTTTGATCGGCATGATGGTCCTTGTGGGTTTTTTGAAGGAGATAGGGCTCTTCACATGGCTCCTTCAGCGCGCCCTTGTCATGAAGAATATAAGCGCAAAAAAGTTTATGATAGTGCTCGTATTCGTATCCGCTATCCTCGCCTGTCTCATAGATGAAGTCTCATCCATCCTGTTCATGATAATGATTATACTTGAGTTGAGCGACTATTTTGAAATAGACCCCAAACCCTTTATTATGGCCTCGGTCCTGGCCACAAACATAGGTTCTGCCGGAACCGTTATAGGCAACCCGATAGGTATATTGATAGCCGCGAAGGCGCCGCTTACATTTGAGGATTTTATCAGGTATGCCTTTCCGCTGATGCTGGTTTCGGTCTTTATGCTTTCAGGGCTTCTCCTGATGATCTTCCGAAAGCCCCTTAAAGAGCTCGATGAGAAGATAAAGTTGCTTGGGCCCAATGATATCCTTGTCCAGCTACTTTCTGTGCCGGCATCCTTTAGATTGAAGATGGGGTTTCTGATTTCAGCAGCGACGCTTATTCTCATTGCCTTGCATCATAGAGTGGAGGTCATGCTGGGGCTTGAGACGAACACCGTACTTCTTATCGCTCCCTTGCTTGCATCCGCTATTATTATGATCTGGAGGCGCGAGAGGGCACGAAGTTATATTGAGAAGGATGTTGAGTGGTGGACGCTTCTTTTTCTTCTTTTCCTCTTCGCGCAGGCAGGCATACTGGCTGAGACAGGGGTAGCGGAGATCCTTGCGGTAAAGCTTTTATCGGTTGTGGCCTACAGTAAGGCTCTGCTTATAGGAACGATATTGTTCGGTGGCGGCATTATCTCAAGCGCCCTGGACAACGTGGTTGTTGTGGCAGGTTTTATACCTATAATACAGAGCCTGAAGGGTATGCTGAATGTAGGGAATGTCCTGTGGTGGGCGCTTCTGTTTGGCGCATGCTTCGGCGGTAACATGACGGTGATCGGCTCTACCGCCAATATCATGGCAATAGGCGCTCTAGAAAAACGCAGGAATGTCAGCATAGGATTCCTCTACTGGATGAAGATAGGAATAATCGCAAGTCTGCTTCCCATGGTGTTTGTATTCTTGGCACTTCTTTTTATCCCATATTATCGATAAGATAATCATAGGCTGTTTCCATCATACCTGGAAATACGGAGTGAGATCATGTTGAATTTCACCTACCATATCCCGACTATCATCTATTTTGGCAAGGGCCAGGTCTGTGCACTGGAAGAGGAGCTAAGGCCCCGCGCAAAGAAGGTCTTGATCGTGACAGGCCAGGCAAGCGCTAAAAAGTACAATATCTTTGAGGACGTGATCAAGCAGGTCAAAAAGGCCGGTATCGATTACGTCGAACTGTCCGGCATCGAACCCAACCCGCGCCTTAAGAGTGTATACAAAGGCATAGAGATCTGCCGCAAGGAGTCGGTCGATTTCATATTACCGGTCGGGGGAGGAAGTGTCGTGGACGCTGCCAAGACCATTGCGGCTGGTGTAAGATATGACGGCGACGTCTGGGACTTCTTTGTAACTGATGCAAAACCAGAAGACGTATTACCGGTCGGTGTTGTGCTTACGCTTGCAGCTACCGGCTCAGAGATGAATGGTAATGCGGTTATTACCAGGCAGGATACACAGCGAAAGCTGGCTCTGTACACCCCGTTGCTGCGTCCGGTCTTTTCGATACTTGATCCGGAATACACCTATACGGTGGATAGGTATAATACAGCGGCAGGTGTGGTAGATATAATGGTCCACGTCTTTGAGCAGTACTTCAGCCGTACGCCGGCCGCCGATGTCCAGGACCGCATAGCAGAAGCCCTGCTTAAGGTCTGTATTCGTTACGGGCCTGTGGTCTACAAGAGCCCTGAGAATTATGATGCAAGGGCCAATATATTGTGGGCTGGCTCCCTTGCTTTAAACGACCTGATCGGCGACGGCAAAGAGGGGGACTGGGCGTCCCACCGCATTGAGCATGAACTCAGCGCGGTCTATGATATCAGCCACGGGGCGGGCCTTTCGATCTTAACCCCGAGCTGGATGAGGTATGTGCTTGGCCCGGAGACGGTGAAGAAGTTTGTCGATTATGGCGTAAATGTCTGGGGCATAGACAGCGGTAAGCCTGATATGGAGATAGCAGATGAGGCGATCGATAAGACACTTGAGTTTTCGAAATCGCTCGGCCTGCCAACACGGCTTGGGGATGTGGGCATAACGGATGAACATTTTGAATCCATGGCACAGCGTGCCATAGAGACCTATGGAAGCCTGGGTTCATTTAGGGAGCTGGGCAAGAAGGATATTGTAGAGATATTCAGGATGTCCCTTTAATCTACAAGGGCATAAGGAGAGAGAAAGGAGAAAGAGATGTTGGATATTCAAGAGATAAAGACCGACGGACTTGATACCGCTTCTTTTATCGAAGAGCAGGT
>JABMQS010000049.1 GCA_013202525.1 Candidatus Omnitrophota bacterium | reverse complement strand
TTACGACGCCTATCTCGAGCTTAGAGAGACCCATCTTGCAGTGATCACCATGATACTTACAGGCATTACTTATTCTATAGGTGATTACCTGCGCCAGAGAATAGAGATACTTACCGGTGCAAGAGAAAAGATGTCTTGGGAACACCTTATCAGATGGACTATGCTCAGTGTCGGCTTATTTGGTTTTATGTTTGGCTATCTATGGCATGACCTATGTCTGCTCGAGAACGATACGCAGAAATGGACCAAGATAGCATCAGATCAGTTTATTCTCACGCCGCTCTGCTTCTTACCGTGCGGTACTACACTTATCAACTGGTTTGTCGAGAAGATGCCATTTATACAGGCAGTCAAAGATGCTGCAATAAAATGGTCGCGTACTTATTTCTTTGTTTTGTGTCTATGGCCATGGGCCTTGCCCTTATGTTATTTCGTATTTGCGGAAAAAGCACCCGTTCTTCCTATAGGTATAATCAGCATATTATGGTCGACGATATGGTCTTTTATCATGAGCAGGCCCGAAGATCAGGCCTCACGCATCTTTATGCGAAACTACAAGATCTATGCTTTTGGGAGATACATATGGACCGCGGCGCTCATCGGCACTCTATTAATCTATCCGTCATGGCAGTACGCAATGGTCTGTGCAATGGCAATCTCCTGGTCGATCTACTATGGGTTTAAGATACTTGAGGTAAAAGATAAGCACCAGGAAGCGGTTGTATTGAAATTAGCAAGATTGCGTGAAACAACTTCAAGGCTAAAGGACTTTTCGCAACGGCTGAGCGAACAATATCTGCAAGAACCAGAGTCGCCAAGAGCCGCCGAGGGGCCACTTGATGGTTCTATCAAAAGTGCGGGCTCAGGCAAACCTAAAACAACGCCAATATTGGAGCAGGCTGAAATATTCTGGAATCTTGCGGTATTGCTGTCAGAAAAACCGCTGACGGTAAGCAGACTAAGTATTATCCAGCCAACTCTTAATGAGTTCATTTCGTCCACGAATCCTCTTATACCCGCTGATCTATACAGACAAGCTCAGAACCTTAACTCCGAAATCGACTGCCTGCTTGAAGAGAATGCAAATTTAACTCCCCCGGAATCACCAGACTTAACAAATGAAGATATTGTTGCACAGGAGGAACTCCGCCCTCCCAAGCGGAAGATACGTCCACTGCTAAGAATGATAAGAGGGGCCATATCATCATTGTGTACGATTACTACCGAGAAAGTACACACCCTCTATAAGATGAGGAAAGAAGTCATGGTATCTGTGCTGACAATCGGTTTTGCCATTCTCGCTGGATGGCATTTCTTTGATTACTTTGAAGGTCTTAAGGGTTGGGCCCTGGTGCTGGGCACGGTTGTTGTTTCTTGTATTACCAATGGAATAGCTGACTACCTGAGGCAAAGGATTCGCATAGTTTTTGGTTTGCAAAAGAGAACAGATTGGGTGCATGTTTTAAGATGGCTTTTAATAAGCAGTATATCAAGAGGACTCATATTTGGATATCTATGGCACAACGTCTGCCTGATGGAGAACGATAGCCAGAAGGTAGCAAAGATCATATTAGACCTGTGCATCTTCGCGCCCTTGTTTAACCTTCACTTTATTCTTTTCATCGGCAGATGGCTTGTTGAGAAGACCTCGATTAACGAAGCCCTTGAGTATGCAATGTCAAGGTGGCTGCGTTCACTTATAATTGTTTTCTTTATCTGGCCGTGGGCAATGCCATTATGCTATTTTGTGTTCAGCAAAAGCGCACCTTATTTGAGCGTAGCTATATTCGGTCTGTTTTGGTCTACTATCCTATCATTTCTGGTAGCAAAAGAGGGCGAGCAAGACCCCCGTATATTTGAGAGGAATTACAAGATTTGGACAAGGAGTAGCTTTGTCTGTGTACCCATAATTACGGCCGCATACTTTTATTATTTTTCAATACCGCTTGCTATATACTGTGTCATAGCAGCATCAGGCGCGACCTTCTTCATGTATAGAACCGGCAAGGTACGCGCTGAAGTAATTGCCAGAAAAGCAGAAGAAGCAGCTGTGGCAGTTCCCCGCAAGGTCGCTTTCATGCAAAAAGCAACAGCAAAGTCACGAAGATTAAAGGAGATAAAAAAGGAAGTCGCAGATCTATCTTTGCAGCTTACAGGAATCTATCTCAAAAGCCTCGACCCGCAAGACGCAGGGCCAGCCACAGGCCACCACCCTAAGGAATATCTCCACCGCCTCGCCTCCGCAGCATAATTACCATCTGCGTAATTTTCCCTTGTAATTTTTTTTAATTATTGTAATATATTACTTAGTATGAAGACACTGGCAATCCCTTTAATTTTCATTTTTTGCCTTTTTTCAGCACAGGCATATGCTGCTGCACCCTCCAATGCAGACTTGCTCAAGGAGATAGAGTCGCTTAAGGGAAGGGTCGCTGAGCTTGAGGCAAGGCTTACCCAAAAAGAAGCACCTTCCAAAAAAGAAGAGGCCAAGCCGCAGAAAGAAACAGAAGCATCAAAGCCATCATTAAAGCATATCCCCGGACAAGGATACGCCATAGAACCCGGCGGCATTGTAATAAAACCTTCGGGCACCCTGGTTGTGCAGGCAACACCAGACCCGAACAGGACAGACACAGCCACAGCAGGCGGCTCCTATGTATTCTATATAGATTTCTTAAAGCAGATCGGGGAAAATGGAAATGCGTTTTTTAGGCTTGAGCCCGGTGATGGCAATACTATAGAGGATGACCTTACGGTTTTTAGCAATGTAAACCATAATGCCCACGACGCCGGCTCGGAAGTAAGCCTCCGGAAGTTCTGGTACACGCAGTACCTGCTGGATAAACAGCTCAGGATTACCTGCGGCAAGCTCGATGCAGCTCACAGGATCGACCAGAATGTCTACGCCAATAACGATGACACCAAGTTCCTCGCCGATATCTTCAATAATTCCCCTGCTATAGAGTGGCCCGCGGATTATAGCCTCAGCTTGAATACTATCATAGCTCCAGAGAAAATGAAATTTCTTGAGTTTGCGCTAAACTACTTCGATGGTGATGCTGAATGGAGCAATATCTTCGACCACGCTGTATATGCGGCCCAGGTGAATATTATGCCGGGCTTTTTTTCAGATTCCGTAGGCCCTACCGGAAACTACAGGTTCTACGCCTGGCTTAACAGCCGAAACCACGCAATGCTCGTCGACGTTGGCCAGCCCGCAAATACCGATAAGAAGCATAACTATGGGTTTGGCCTGAGTCTCGACCAGCCGCTTAATGATATATATGGCATATTCGGCCGCATAGGGTGGCAAAGGCCGGATCTTATACCTGCGGAAGGCGGGGCAACTCTCGAGTGGTCATGGTCAGCAGGCGGTCAGATGATGGGCACCTACTGGGGCAGAAAAGATGATTTTCTGGGCCTGGGCATTGGCCAGATCTTTCCGAGCGAAGACTATGAAGACGCCGGAAATCCCGGAAGCACTGAAGGACACGCAGAGCTCTATTACAGTATCAAGACCAATGACTACCTGACGATCTGTCCTGATCTTCAGTTGATATGGAATCCAAACGGTGTCGGCAGTTCCTCCGAAGGAAATGACGGTACCATATTCGTATACGGTGCAAGAGCGCACCTGGCTTTTTAACAAAAGGAGGAAGATGTGAAGCTAACAGCCACAATGGAGAAGAAGTACGAGGGATTGAGCCCTTTTGAGCTCAAGAACAAGCTTATCAGTATGGCGGAATCTCACCATGAGAGAATGATGTTAAACGCCGGACGCGGCAACCCCAACTGGGTGGCCATAACGCCTCGCCAGGGCTTCTTCCAGCTGGGCCTCTTTGCGATAGAGGAATCGGAGCGCATATCACACCGACCTGACTTTGGCGGCCTGCCCGAAAAAGAGGGTTCAGCCAAGAGGTTTGAAGCATTCGCGCAAAAGAACTCTTCTGTGCCCGGCATAGACTTCTTACAAAAGGCATTCTCATATGTTTACAATGATCTCAAGATAGATCCAGACACCTTTGTCGCTGAGATGGTGGACGCGATACTGGCAGACCACTATCCTACGCCTGACAGGATGCTTACCTGCGCAACGGAGATCGTCCGTAAATACCTTGCATTTACCATGTGCGCCGGTGACCCGCCCAAAGGGACATTCGATCTATTTGCTACGGAAGGCGGCACGGCAGCGATGGACTATATCTTTACAAGCCTTATGGAGAACCACCTACTGCATAAAGGCGACAAGATCGCGCTTGGAACGCCGATATTCACCCCTTATCTCGAAATACCCAGGCTCAATGACTACGAGTTTGTGGAACTTGAGATTGCCCAGGATGAGAATTCAGACTGGCAGTACCCCGATTCTGAGATAAAAAAGCTAGAGGACCCCAAGGTAAAGGCATTCTTCCTTGTAAATCCATCAAACCCCACATCGGTAAGTATGCAGCAGGAGACGCTTGATAAGATAGCAAAGCTGGTCAACACCAAGCGCAAGGACCTTATACTTCTTACTGATGATGTATACGGTACCTTCGTAAACGGTTTCAGGTCGCTTGCGGCAGCCTGCCCGCTCAACACCATCCTCGTCTACTCATTCTCTAAATACTTTGGTGCAACCGGATGGCGTCTCGGTGTTATAGGAATTCATGAAGACAATGTTTTTGATAAGAAGATAAAGGCCCTTCCGGCCAAAGACAGAAAGCAGCTCCATAACCGCTATGCGAGCGTTGAGTTTGACCCGGATAATATGAAACTGATAGAGCGCATGGTGGCAGACAGCAGATCTGTTGCATTGCACCATACAGCAGGTCTTTCAACGCCACAGCAGGTCCTAATGGTAATGTTCTCACTCTCTATCCTGATAGATAAGGATGAGGAGTATAAGAAGAAGGCGCAGGATATCGTCGCAAAGAGGTTTAAGACTCTCTACAGCGCGGTCGGCATACCACATCCTGAAAACGAACATGACGCCCACTATTATACGACCATCGATATACCGACCCTTGCAGAGGAGACATATGGCAAGGATTTCAGGAATTGGCTTGTTAAGAAACATGAGCCAATCGACTTTGTTATGAGGCTGGCAGAAGAAAAGTCCATAGTGCTTATGGATGGAGGCGGCTTTGACGCGCCGCAGATGTCTATACGCGTTTCACTAGCTAATCTTAATGATGATGCCTACGCAAAAATAGGAAAAGGCGTAAGGGAACTGTTGGGCGACTACTACAAACAGTGGAAGAAGTAGCGAAAGGAGCTAAAATATGAATACCATCTTCCAGGATGTGCTGACTATATGCCGCAATAACCCGCAGATCGTGATCTTCCTTGCGCTTGCGATAGGCTATTTTATAGGCAAGATCAAGATCTTCGGTTTTAACCTTGGCTCGACTGCGGGCGTCCTACTTGCTGCCCTTGTGCTCGGCCAGATGGAGGTTTCTATTCCTCCACTGCTTAAGACCGTGAGCTTTGCCTTTTTCATCTTCGCTATAGGATATAAGGTTGGCCCGCAGTTCTTCGGCGGTTTAAAGAAAGAGGGTTTGAACTATATCTGGATGTCACTTGTTGTGGCCGTTGTCGGCCTGATTACAGCGATAACCCTTGGCAAGCTCATGCATTTCGATCCAGGCACAACCGCCGGTATGCTAAGCGGTGCCATGACGCAGTCGTCAGCCATCGGTACGGCGGAGGGCGCTATAAGCCACCTTTCGATATCAGCGGCACAAAAAGCGAGCTGGCATACCAATGTAGCTGTGGCATACGCTATTACCTATATCTTTGGAACGGCCGGCATGGTCATCTTCTGCAAAGTGATGCCCCGCCTGATGAAGATAAATCTCAAGGAAGAAGCCAGGAAACTGGAGGAAGAGATGTCCGGCGGCCACAGGGATGAGGTTGAAGAGAGCCCTGAGCTTTTCTCATGGCGCAAGAGGATGCTGCTTCGCGCTTATAAGGTCACCGGTAAGGACGTTATAGGAAAGACCGTTGCTGAGATCGAAAAGATGATGCCCGGAAAGATAGTTGCAGAGAAGGTAAAGCAGGGCGGCCAGACGCTTGAACCTGCACCGGACATGGTTATTAAAGCCGGTGATGAGATCGCGCTGGCCGGGCGCCGTGAAGGTTTTTTAAATGCAGATCAGATCATAGGCCCTGAGATAGATGACAAGGATGTAATAGACATAGTGGGAGAGGTCTTGGACGTCTGCATTCTCAACAAAGAGGTAGCTGGCAAGACCCTGGATGTGCTTAGTGAAAAATACGGACAGCGCTGTTTCCTGAGAAAGATTACGCGTATGGGGCAGGATATACCTATCACCAGAAAGACGGTTATAGACAAGTGCGATGTCCTGCAGATCGTCGGTGCTAAGGATGATGTGGAAGAGGTTGCAAAGTACGCCGGATACATTGAACGCCCAGCCCCGACCACCGATCTTGTTATGGTTGGGATAGCTTGTGTCCTGGGTACTTTGCTTGGCCTTGTAGTTATTCCGGCATTTGGGGTGCCGATAACCCTTGGCGTAGGCGGTGGCGTACTGATATCAGGCCTGGTATTCGGCTGGCTGCGTTCTGTTCATCCGACCTTTGGCCGCGTTCCGGATGAGGCACAATGGATATTTACTGACCTGGGCCTAAATCTGTTTATAGCATGTGTCGGCCTAGTCGCAGGCCCTCAGGCAGTTCATGCTATACAGACAACAGGCTTGACACTCTTCTTTGCTGGCGCTACATTGACCCTTTTACCGGCAATGGCAGGCCTGCTCTTCGGTAAATATGTGATAAAGCTAAATCCCGTTCTGCTCTTTGGCGCCATAACCGGTTCCGGCACAGTTACGGCAGCGCTAAATGCAGTAAAAGAGGAGGCAGATAGTTCCCTGCCGGCAATAGGATATACAGTCTGCTATGCCTTCGGTAATGTTATACTTACCATATGGGGCACAGTGCTGATAAATGTGATGGCATGAAGCTTGTAGGCAGCGCCTTATGCAGAAGGAGATTTAAGATACAATTTAAGCTCAAGAGGTGGCTTCAGCGGTTATTCAGATTTTCTGCTTGAAATACCGTGCCTTTTGTGCTATAATTTAAGCAATACAAAAACCCCCTGGCTAATACAATAGTCAGGGGTTTGTTTTTTTGCCCCCATCATTAAGCATTATTTGTCATTCCCGCGCAAGCGGGAATCCATAAAAAAATGAATAAATCGATACTAAAAACTATACTCATAGCCGCATTACTACTAAAAAGTGCAGGCCCCTATCCTGCCGCCTCGCTGCAGAGCTCCACCCTGCGTCCTCTTGCAACCAGGAAATCCATAGAAGCCGTAAGTGCCTTTCTCGATATAACGGCAAGGCTCGTAGTAGAAAGTGCTAATCCGATAACACATTCTTATGCAGATGAGCAGGATTTAAAAATTATAGCACTGCCGGATGGCTCAAGAGTTATTTCTCATTTTCGTCTAGTTTCGGAATCAACCATGGACCCCTGGGTTATACGCATAATAAAAACTCCCACGAGAATACACCCCTCAATTCAGCTTATAGAGTTAGGGCAAAGCAATGCGGTTGTTACCGATAGTGGTTATGCGTTATCTTCAGGTAAGGATGTTCTGGCTGGATGTGTATTTGTCATTATTGAGGCGCTTGTGGATGATAGGCCACTTCCTTATGCTGTTGCGCATATTTCACGAAAGGATCATATCAGGGAAATCATAAATCGCGACATAGCTCCAGAGCATCCAATCCAGCAATGCATAGACTCACTTAACCAGATTACAGGCCAAGGGGAGTCAGTGCGATTTCAGGCAATGGTCATCGGAACCGAGGTGTACCATTTTTCAGATGATGAACCAAATGCAGCTTTTGTTAGAAGGGGTCTGAAAGAGATATGGGGCATCGAGGTGCCAGATGGATGCTATTATGTCGCAGGTAAAAATGGCGCGTTCTTGTCAGTTGTGTACTACGGTCGTAACGAGGCAACGATAGAGGTATTCAAAGAGGTGCCATTAGCGCAGCCCGAAGGAGCAAGTCAGAATTCTGGTCAACCTACTGACAGAAGATTTAGACTCATAGCCAGGGAGGCATTAAGATGGCCTTCCGAGGCTGCTTTTCAAACAGACGCCTGGTCAGCTTTTGATCATGAAGGATATGCGCACGCGGAGCTTGGTGCAAAGACCGCCTCAACCGGTGCCCCTCAGCCCGCACCCGTTATGACCGATAAAGGGTTTGCGCATGATTCCATGGAATGGAGGCTTCCCGATGAAGTAATACCAATGCTTTTAGGCTGCAATGAATATCCTCCTGAAAATGTTGCAGCATATGAATTGCTACAACGAGAGATGAGAAGCAACGGTTTTATTCAGCCTGTATCTCCTATGATACCAAACAGCACATTCCTAAACAACCGCCTTGAGAGGATGGGTATGCCTAGATGGTGGAATGCAGAATATCTTGGCTCAGAAAATCATTTTGAATGGAGAAAACTCGAATCAGCGGGTTATTTTAGCAATGGCCCATTAAGAGGAAAAGACCCGGCAGAGAAGAAGAAGCTGGAGTCGGTTATTGGTAATGGTAAGGCAATAGATCAGTTTATTGCTGAATATAGACGCTTGGAAGAGAGCGGTCAATTTACAGACAAAGAGATCCTGCATGAGCTTCTTCTTGATTCTATGTGGGGAAATCGTGAAGACATCTCACATGATGCAAGCGGAAAAGCGAGAGAAGCCTCTGCTAAGGTGGGTCGGGGAGACGATCTTATTATAGCAAACGACTTGCGGCAGGCGGTGGATCTTCTATCGCCCAGATTGAACGGCCAGGATCCTTTTGAAAGATTCGATGTTATCGCCGATAACTCCGGGCCTGAGATAACCTTTGATTTTTATCTTGCCGATTTTCTCTTAAGGAAAGAAGTTGTTAAGACGATCTATTTCCATTTAAAGGATGTGCCGTATTACATTTCCGACACAATGAGAAAAGACGTCGATATTCTGATTGAGAGGTTACTTCAAGTTCAAGGATCATCAGCTGAGGCATTTGCTCAAAGGCTGAATCAGTATATAAAAGAAGGGGCGATAATCTTTACCGATGATACAGAATTCAAAGACCCTGAAATGGGATATGAGTCATCCTTCTGGACAAGCGGCCTACCTTTTATCCAGATGCCGCCCGGACTCATAGAAGAGCTCGCGAAATCTGATTTTGTCATTATAAAGGGAGATCTTAATTACCGCAGGCTTTTTGGAGACCTGCAGTGGGATCCTGATACACCCTTGAGCATAGCAGCTGGTTATTTCCCGGCACCGTTTCTTGTGCTCAGGACATTAAAGAGCGATATCGCTGTTAACTTAAGGACCGGACAGGCTGAAGTTCTGGAAAAAGAAGACCCGCTATGGCTAAGCAACGGAAAGAGGGCAGTAGCTCAATTATATCTCAAACCAGGATCTCGCCTTGAGGTCGGTCTCAAAACCGGCTCAACCGGCACCCTACAAAGGGACCGGGTCACCCCTCTTAGGCCCCTTGTGCCACAACGAGTTATAACTGTTGCGATCCAGACCGCAGCTTAGCATTACTAATAACCCCAGCGACCTCTTCGTAGTTCCTTGCCGCGGATATTGCCTCACGCCCTCTCTTGGAATAGGGAAGGCCTTTTGTGTACCACATGGCTATTTTTCGAAGGTGGCCTATGTAATATTTCTCATTGTGGCGTTTCTCGCGATCTATTCGCCACTGCCTGTATAATTCTAAATGTTTTAGAGTTGCAGCCTTAACATCCTCATATGAAGGTGGAGCTATCCACTCATTTTTCAAGCAGGCCTCGATCTGGCTGAATATCCAGGGATTTCCCATAGCGCCTCTGGCTACCAGCAGGCCGTCACACCCGGTCATATCCAGCATCTGCTGGGCTAATTTTGCGTTTAAGATATCCCCACTGGCAATAAGGGGTATTTTAAGCGCCTTTTTTATCTCTCTTATGGCCTCGTAATCGACCTTTCCGGCATATCCCTGAGTAACATCTCTGCCATGGAAAAAGACCGCTTTTGCGCCATTATCCTGAGCGATCTTGGCTAGCACCAAGCCTTCTGAGCCCTTGTTTTTAGCCCACCTGGCCCTCAACTTAACAGTTATAGGGACAGGGAGGGAAGAGGCCATCTTCTTTATGATCTTGGCGCACTTCTTGGGTTCTTTTAGTAGGTATGATCCAGCTTTTTTTCTTATCACCTTCTTGGCCGGACAGGCGCAGTTTAGGTCAATCAAGACAGGCTTTGAGTGTTCTAATATGATCTGACAGGACTCAAGGATCATATCAGGGTCAGAGCCCAAAATCTGGGCCCC
This sequence comes from Candidatus Omnitrophota bacterium, assembly GCA_013202525.1. Classification (GTDB taxonomy): domain Bacteria; phylum Omnitrophota; class Gorgyraeia; order JABMRG01; family JABMRG01; genus JABMQS01. The sequence goes on along the minus strand of JABMQS010000049.1, from coordinate 16,444 downwards.
GATCGGAGTATCATCCGGGGCTGATTCCATCATTTTCAAGGTGCGTTTGTGATTATGCGCAAGCCCTGAAGAATCGAGCATCTCATAGAACGCAAATTTACAGCCATGCGCTCTGGAAATAGCCCTAAAGGGCAGGTCTGTTGTGCCAGAGAGAGGCGCTAATATAAGTTTACTTTTTATGCTAACACTACCGATCTTCAACATGGCTCTTATTATACACAAATACCCCTAAAATGCAATCCTAACCTAAAATCCCCTTGCAAAACCTTCCCAAATATGCTAAAATATGTGCAAATCAAAACAATTATACCTAACCCCTGGCAAACAGAGCCAGGGGTTTATTTCTTTACCATGAAAAAACTCATAAAACTAATATTTACACTTATCTTTCTAGTACATGCATCAGGGCTAGGGTCTGTTCAGCCCATTCCCCCAGCGCAGGATGCTACCTTAAGGCCTCTTGCAACAGCCCTGCAAGGTCAGGCACAGATGCCAACAGCCAATACACCCAAGACCTCATCGCAAGGCATAACTCTCGCTGAAATAAAGAGCTTGCTCCATAGACTCTGCTCGAGCGTCGAGAACAGTCTTGCAGAGGTCAGATACTTACCGCAGAGCAAAGAGGATTTTATTAAAGAAACCGCATATATTATACATAGAGCCTGCCCCAATGATTGGGCAAAAGTCCTGCTCTTTGCCAGAGTAGTCATTAAGAACCTTTCGATCACGGAGGGGGAGGAGACCTTATATGCTGTGAAGCCAGGTATTGACCCTCAAGGTCCCGACGATTCTGAACGAGTTGTGACAGGAATACAAAAACAACAAATAATATCCTATAGGCATGCCCTTAACTTCGCCGAGAAGTTTGCTAGGGGAACTTGGATAAGCACAGAGAGGCGATTTGGCCAACTCCCCAGGAAAATCTCTCAAGGTCCAAAATACAGGATACAGGTAATATGTAAAGGCAACCGCCACAGAAGCCCGATAATAGAGTTTATGATAAGGGATTTTTTAAGGAGGGAAGGGCTTGAAGAGTTTTTTGAGGTATGGTCTGCAGGCACAAGCATTGCATGGCAAACCCATTTACGGGGCAGGCTGAAGGCAGGCGTAAATCCGAAAGGATCTCTTAGCAGGGGGGATTTTGCCGAAATCCACTATGAGGAAACGGAAGAAGAACGCATACCTGGAATAAGGCGTACCTTAAGAGGCGATCTTGAAAGTGTGGGTATGTTAAACGATTTCACAAGAGCATTATGCGAGGATTTTACAAGACGAGATGTAAGGCGTGTTAACGTAGATGTTACTATTGCTCCTGACTTTGTGGTATGTAAATCAGCACCCAACTGCTTTCGTCTATCGGAATTTTCAGATTTTGATGATCCTTCATTCGCCTTAGAGGTGCCTGACGACTGCCCCACAGAACATGTATTCAAGGTCTGCAATGCGGCATTGCGCACAGGCTTAGGAAGCGAGCTTAAGCGTATAGCCGCTACACTCAAGGCTTCATGCTCAGGCACGCCCGCACCTGAGATAACAAATCAGTTCGTGGGAGAACTTAAGGATAAGATCATAACCCGCAGGCTCAATTCAGATGGCAGCGTAGGTGTAGAAGTCCTGGATTTAATCGTTATAGGGAATAAGGATGTTGAGAAACGGCACAGGGTCGTTGATCTTGTCAAGGGATGGTATCCGCGAAGTAGAAAGATCCAGAGGGTGTTAACAGGGCTAATGTTTAATTGCCCCGAGGCTGCAGAGGCAGCAGAGGCTTGGAGAACGCAATATTCAGTTACATACGACCTACACCTGAAAGGTGTGCTCATGGTGCTTAGAGGCATAGATTCGCCTAAGAATCCTTACAGGGAAATCGTAGCAGCCGGCAGGATAGTTGATGGTGAGATCAAATCCATAGAATCGATAATAATTGTAAGGTTTGATCGTGGGGACCGCCTGGCAGTAATTGAGGCTGTGCAAAATGCGCCTATGCATTTTTTTGATTCTTACTTTTTTAGAAAAGAGCTATTGTCTGGTTACCCCGAATTCTTTAAGATTAAAGGCCTTGCAACAAACCTCTTTGTTCGCACCCTTAATGAATATGTCAGGCCGAATAGACTTATGGAAAACCACGCCAAGATTCCTGAAATAATGAAAACGCTAAATTTGCCTGATTTCCCGGAGGCCTTGTATGATGTGGATAAGGTAGCCTATGCTGTAAAAAGAGCAACTGATCGGACCGTAAGCAGCCTAAGAGACCTTGAGTTAAGAGGTGTTCTAGAGGCAGCCCGCCTCCTGGAGGCCCTTGCCCAATCGCAAGAAAGCCCAAAGGCCGCTTCAGTAGGACATAATGCCCCAGGCCCGTCAGGCAGAGAGACCAGAAGCACCCTCCTTGCCCTAGCCTCCTGCGCATAAAAAAACACTTCAAATCCCCAAAAACCCTTGAAATCACAATTGCTACGGTATACCATATTACTAAAAGGAGGGTAGCATGGCAAAGATTGATGTAAAGGCATCTGCTCTGGCATTTGGTGTATTGTGGGCGATATATCTTATTGTAATCGCCGTGGCAGCTGCAATAGCACCTAACTATTGCGATGACATGGTTGTGGCTCTGGGGTCAAAGTATATCGGATACGCCGCTACTGTACCCGGCGCGTTAATAGGCGCGGCATGGGGTTTTGTGGACGCAGGTGTATTCGGCCTTTTGCTGGCCTTACTGTATAACAAGTTCCTCAAAAAATAGATATCTTAAAGGGGTAGAAGCCCGCATCCATTCTTTGGGTGCGGGCTATAATAATTATGAAAAGACCAAAGATAGATTATCCTTGCGAATGGTCGTACAAAGTCATTGGTATGGATGAAGGGTCTGTCCGCAAGGCCATAACCGAGGCACTCGGCACCAAGGAACACAGCCTCTCTTTCTCCAATAAGAGCAGCGGCGGCAGGTATACCTCTTTGCACGTAAAGACAGTTGTAACAAATGAAGAGCAACGCAATAAGATATTCGCGTCCCTTAGCCGCCACGCGTCTGTAAAGGCCGTTTTGTAACCTCCCGTCATTGCGATGCGTTTTGTCATTCCCGCGAAAGCGGGAATCCACCACTTTTACCCTTGCTAAAATAGTCAATCCACACTAAAATACCTATAGCGACATAATGCTGTCGCCACACAGCTGTAGTATAAGCTTAAGTAAAAATAAGGACTCACTATGTCACCAAAGACTAAAAACTACGACAAGAAGATATTCCGCCTGGTCTACATCTTAAACAAGCTCGACCGTGGCGGCAAGATCTCAACCCGGGACCTTTCCAAGGAGTTCAATGTCACCCTGCGTACGGTCCAGCGCGACCTTGAACTGCTCAATATGGCGGGTTTTCCGCTTGCGCCTGCTGACAAAGGCATCCACTCCTTTACAGAGGGTTTCTCCCTGAAAAAGCTCATGCTCACAAAAGAAGAGGCCTCACTGCTTTCATTCCTATACGAGATAGCCAAGACATTAGGCAGAAACTTTGAGGAGTCCTTCGGCGGTCTGCTCAAGAAGATACTCTCCAAGGAGACAGAGTCGCTCTTCTACGCAAAGATACCCGAAGGCCTGAAATTAGATAAGTCCTGCCCCTTTGTTACCGATCTTGAGATAGCGGTTGAGAAGCGCAGGAAGATAGAGATAGACTACCATACACGGAAGAAGCAAAGCCGTTTTGTGGCACATCCCTTTAAGGTCATCTTCTATGACGGCTTCTGGTTCCTCCTGGCGCGCTCTGATGAGGATGAAAGAATGATCAAGCTGCGCCTTGAAAATATAAAGGCAATAAAGCTTCTGGATAAGACCTTTGAGGTCCCGGCCAATCTTAAGTCCATGCTCAATGAAAGCGTAAATGTCTGGTTCTCGGACCAGCGCAACAAGAGGGTAGTTTTAAAAGTAGAGAAGGAAGCTGCTAAATATTTTAAGGACAAGAAATACCTCCCACTCCAGAAGACCTTAAAGGAGAATAAAGACGGCTCCTTGCTGATCGAGGCAAAGGTCTCCCAGGAGATGGAGGTACTGCCCACGATACTCCTCTGGATACCCTATGTAAGGGTCGTTACCCCTAAGGCACTGAAGCAGGACCTCAAGGCCATCATAAAGGACTACCACGATACGCTCTAGCTCGCTTGTTATTGCGAGCGAAGCAAAGAAATATGCACTCGATTCTATATAGACCTTGACAAAGTGTACACATTATGGTACACTTATAGCGGAGGTGATAGAGATGGTAAAGAATATATCCGCAAGAAACCTGAGGTCAAATCTGTCTGGGGTACTTAATAAGGTATCCAAGCATCTCGACCGCTACGTTGTATTAAGGCGTGGTGAGCCGGAGGCTGTAATTATGTCTATTGAGGACTATGAAGGCTGGCTTGAGACTCTTGAGATAATGAGCAGCAAAAGAGCCATGGCAGATATATTGGCTGCAAAGAAGGAGATCAGGGCAGGCAAGTCCTATGCATTTGATAAGGTATTTGGTAAGCATAAAAGACTTAAGAAAGCCTCATAGTAATGAAGCGTTATGAGATAATAATAGCACCAAGAGCTAAAAAACAGATAGATAAGCTCCCTTTACACATAAAATTCAAGGTAGGCAACACCCTTTTAAATGTGATGGCCCTTGACCCTTTCGTAGGAAAAGCCTTGAAAGCAGAGCTTAAGGGTCTTTATTCTTACAGGCTGGGGGAGTACAGGATTATATACAGCATCTTAAAGACAAAACTGATAGTCCAGGTCATTAAGGTAATGCATCGCAGAGAGGCATACAGATAAAGGAGAAAGGCCATGAAGATAACCGCCTTTAATGGCAGCCCGAGGAAGAGTATGCCCGCCAAGCCAACGCATCCTGGTAGCCCCGTCATTGCCTACTTTGTCATTCCCGCGCAAGCGGGAATCCAGGGACAAGTCATTGCGAGGCCTGTTTAGCAGGCCGTGACAATCTCATCGCTATTCCACCACACACCTTGACTAATAGCATAACATAAGGTATACTTATTTCATAAATCCTTTATAAAAGTAAGTAACAATTAATACCAAATCCTGCCTATTTGGTGGTAATCTATGAAACAAACATACAAGATAATTTCAACAATACTATGTCTTACTATAATACATAATAGCATAGCTACTGACGTCTATGCCCTGCGCCCTATTGCCCAAAAGAATGCGACTTCACCCGGTGCTCCTTTATCAGAACTCCCAGCAGGACTAAAACCCTCCGGCTCCGGTTTAACGCTAGAGAGAGTAATACTCCTGGACCCAACCGGCTTTACGCCTGAACCACGCCACAGTAGGATTTTAGACAGGCTTATTTCGCAATCTACTCTAGCTGAAAGGCGAAAATTTCCAGTAATGTTCAATGGAGATTTAGTATTTTTTGAGCAGCTGTTTGCTGAAAATGGTCGGCTGCTAAGAGTTGTAGATAAAAAACCACAGGATATTGAGCTGATAAAGATAGATGGTAGGCAAGCCTTAATTACCTCAGGGCTGTATCCATGCTCTGCGCTGATCTATTTAATACGTTCTTCCGAAGGCCTGTATGTTTACCCTTTACATGTTTATTTCTCTGATATACCTGTTCTTAAGCTTTCAACTCTCTATCCAGTAAATCAGATGATCCTCACTCAAGCACAAAAGGACTTAGGCACTATAACGGATATATCATTGATATTCATACCCGGCATTATATATAATTCAGACAGGGCGCAGGAAATGTCCAAATTTACCCTGGCACTGCTTAAAGAACAGCTAAGCCAAATGGATATTCCCGCAAAAACTAGGCTTTATCAATGCATGGTTTCTTATGAAAATGCATTGAGGGGCCGCAACAGGTCTGTTGTGGTTGATATTGACGAAGAAGGAGCTGAAGTTTCGGTTTTGGATTATAAAGTACTCAAATCCTCTGAAGTCAGAGCCAGGACATTCTTCATTCCCGTTGAGGCCGCTGCCAAGGCCGCTTCATCCGGCAAGGATAGGGCCGGGTCCCAGGGGGACACATCTCAGCACAAATTCAGGCCAATTTCAACCGTTTCTTTAGCCATTGCCTCAGCCGCCTAACGCATCTGGGATGCTCAATGGGACCGTTTCTCAGCCCAGAAGCGCCTACAATAGGGCTGTGGAACCTTCTGGATCGAATCTCTGGTTTGACGGTTTCACCCCTTCCAGAGCCCTTGTGCTGCAACGACTTATGACTTTATCAGTTAAGTTGCTGAAAAGAAAGAGAATGAAAAAGACGATAATAGTTATAATAATATTCATCTTCATCATGCAAAACGCAGTTCCAGTCTCTGCCTTAAGGCCCAGCGCTACAAGCAAGTCAACTACCGCGCTACTTATCGCAAAGGCGATATGGGCGAGGCTTTATTTCTATTCCCGGCGTATGGGTAATGGCGTCAGCATGCTAGCCAGGAGGCAAAGGCCTTTCCCGTTTAACAGTGTCAAGCAGATATACGGAGAGCCCGAAACAGAAGAGGGCAAGCATGAATCAATAAGAAGTGTTATTACCCGTGCGATTCCGAGGCCCATTGTTGTTTATGTGCCTGGCCCGGAATACGGCTTTAGGGCATGTGCGCAAATGACAGATGGAGACATTTATCTCTATGTCGACATCAGCAAAGAGATCAATCTAGCCCGGATAAAAGAAGAGATGCAAAAACAGCTCGAGGGAGTGGTTATAAAGAAGGCTTTTGTCCTCAGTAAAGGGCTTTTTTATGTCAGATTCTCATACAAAGGCAGAAACAGGGACCTCTACTACCACACCGGCATAAATGCTGCGCATGATGAAGAACTGCCTCAACAGGTTAAAAACGGATTCGATGTCTACTATGAAGCAGACCTGGTTAACACCAGCTGGGGATTCCGGCGTGAACAACGCGGATACGGCGGCCAGGTAGATACCCTGGATATATTGCCAACAGCCCTTCCTTATATGCGAAAAGGTGGTTTTTTACTCACAGATAACACAATAAGACATTATATCTCACCTTATAAGATCAGGGCACTTGAAGATTGGCTTGCCTATTTTGAGGGAAAGCGCTCTATACCGTTTAAGGTTATAATGTTTAGCTGGGACTCCATAAAGGCGCACTTTACACAGCATCACGACTTCCTGAGGCTCCTGTCCAAACTTGAAGATGAGGGCATCAGGTGCGTACCTTTCTACAATAATGAGATTTATCCCGAAGACGAGAATATAGACAGAATAGATTCAGAGGTTAAGGCAATGGGCCTTGAAAAGACGTTTATCCCGGCGCATGGCACATGGCTAAGGAAGGCAATATCGGCGTACAAAGTAAGGCATGGTGAGGCTGTTATGATTACCGGCGATTTACATGACATTGACTTTGCCAGGTCTATAGGGGCTAAAACCGTCTTTGTAAATAACTCATATGGGGCTCATGTCGAAGGAGTGAGTTTGGTTATCCGACCTGGCCAGGGAGTATTTTCAAGTATATGGGGATGGCTTAAAAGGCTCAATCAAAGGCATGGTAAGGCTTCAGCGCCATTGATTAAAGCACTTGCCGCCGCCGCGTGATACCCCCGCCATAATACCTTGACATTATACTTATACTACAGGTATAATAATAAAATGATAAACCGGTAATTACAGCAAAGGCTTAGCTATCCTGAAACCACAAGTTGCCGCGAGGTAACTGAATTTGTGGTTTTTGTTTTGTAAAAGGAAAGATAATGAAATATAACCACGCTTTATTCTTAAACCCCTATACAGACCGTCGGACAACGACCTCGACCATAACGAGGCTTTTTCCGCCGACAGGCCTTGAGTTTGTTGCAGCAAGCGCCAGGGACCTTGTGGGTAAATTGACCCTGATAGACCTAAGATACGAGGAGCCCTTACGCGATACGGACAAGCTCATCGATTTCATAAAAAATGAGGTTGATATCATATGTGTCGGCATAGGCTGGGACAAGGAATTCGACGATGTATGCGCCCTCTTGAACAAAATGCCGGACAATATACCCCTGGTAGTGGGCGGACATAAGGCAACCGAAGAGGTAGAGGAGCTTTTCGTAGCCTGCCCTAATATAGACATTATAGTAAGGGGAGAGGGTGAGGAGACGATAAAAGAGATCATGTCCGGGGTGGCGCCCAAGGATATACTCGGCATCTCTTACAGGGAGAATGGCCAGGTAATACACAATGAAAACAGGCCTCTGCCCGATGTCGATATTATAGCATCTCCCGACCGCAGCTTAAGGCGCAATAAATACAGCATGATGCTGCACGGTAAAAATATAACAGGCCTGACCTATGATACTATATTGAGTGCAAGGGGCTGCCCGTTCAACTGTAAATTCTGCACATTTAGCCTAAACCCCCTCGGCCAAAAGTGCCCCTATGCAGCACGCAGTGTTGAATCGGTCATCAAAGAGCTAAAATCCATAGAGGCGGACTTTATTCTCTTTAGCGATGATAATTTCGCAACTGATGCAAAAAGGGCTATGAAGATCTGCGATCTGATCATCGAGAACAAGATAAACAAGCGCTTCCTGGCCCAGGTCCGCATCGAAATAGCTGAACACCCCGAGCTCTTAAAAAAGATGGTCCAGGCAGGCTTTAAGATGGTTTCCCTGGGTATTGAGTCTCCGCATGACCGCATACTGGCAGAGTTTAACAAGGGCTTTGATTCCGCGAAGATAAGAAGGTGCTTTAAGGTACTGAATAAGTTTCCGATATTTTACCACGGCTATTTCATCTACGGTAATATCGGCGAGACAGAGGAGGAGATGCTTTATATCTCCAAGTTTGCACAAGAGATAGGCCTGGATACCATTGCCTGCAACAAGCTGAGGGTAAGCAAGTATTCCCCGTTAAAAAAGACCTTTGACAACATGCCCGATTATCACCTTACCGAGAAGGGTGAGGTCTATTCTGATAAGTACAGTCACTCGGACCTGAAGAAGATAAACAAGCGCATAAAGCACTCGTTCTATAGCCCGCTTAAGATCTTAAAAATTATTAAGAAATTTCTTGCGGCAAGATTTATCAGCCCGCGGGAGCTCCTATCGGTCTTAAGCGTGGCTCCATTACTGATAAAAGATACCGTCGCACGAGAGTTAGAAAAATCAGCCGCCCGGAAGAAGAAATAGAACTTTCGCTTCCCACCCTTTAAAGTCACCCCAGGCAGGGGTAAAATACCCTAAATAAGCCACAAGAGACGTTAGGATATCAAGCATATGAAGATAGGCATAATAGGATTAGCTCAGACAGGAAAAAAGGCTCTTTTTGAGGCTCTTACGAACCGCAAGCCTACGGAGAATGAGATCGCTTCAAAGGCCTCGATAAAAAGTGTTATTGAGGTAAGAGACCCAAGGTTTGATCTATTGGCCGAGACCTACAAGCCGAAGAAAGAAGCAAGGGCCAGGATAGAGATCGAGATGCTCCCAAGGATAGAGAAAGACGCTATCGCAAATACTGATATTTTCACTGATATTAATGAACTCGATGCCATATGCCATGTAGTCAGGGCTTTTAAAGACGAGACAGTCTATCATGCGGAGGGCTCTGTCGACCCAAAAAGGGACATAGATTCGATAAATTCGGAACTGATCCTTCATGATCTCCTCTTTATCGAAAAGAGGATGGAGAATATTGAGAAGAAGACAAAGCGGTTAAAAAAAGAATACTCCGAAAAAGAGAAGACGCTGCTTATGAAACTGAAAGTGCATCTCGAAAAAGAATTACCATTACGACTTCTTGACCTGACTGATGAGGAAACTCAACTAATATCAAGCTACCCTTTCATCACGCGCAAGACTGTAATAGTAGTCCTTAATATCTCAGAGAAGGACCTTGCTGATACCACCCTTATCGAACAATTGCGGCATGATTACCAGGCAGTAAAAATCGACATCCTGCAGATTTCAGCACAAGTCGAATCCGAGATAATGAAGCTGGAGTCCGAAGAAGAGAGAGCGGAGTTTTTAAAGGAACTGGGCATTAAGGAGCCTGCCGTAGACGCGCTGTCGCGCTTATGCATAAAGGCGCTGAATCTAATATCTTTCTTTACCGTAGGACCAGATGAGGTGAGGCAGTGGACTACCAGGTTCGGATCTACAGCGCCAGAGGCTGCCGGCGTAATACATACAGACTTCCAAAAAGGATTCATAAGGGCAGAAGTGATTAAATATAGTGACTTTGCGACTTATGGCAGCGAAGCAAAGGTTAAAGAAGCAGGCAGTTTATATATCAAGGGAAAAGATTATATCGTCGAAGACGGTGATATGCTGGACATAAGATTTAGTGTCTAGTTAATATGCGGCTTTTTCCCTTACCAAAACACCCCTTGTCATTCCCGCGCAAGCGGGAATCCAGGGGCAAGACTATTTCGTGGAGTTCAAACCCCTACTAAAAAATCTCCCAAAATACCCCTCCTAACCCTTGAAAATCCCAGTTCATAGGGTATACTTATATAAAATCAATAAATTCATATAGGCCATGATATAAGGTAGTGATTTCTAGCCAGGGTGTACTATGCTTAGAAAACTAATATACTTTGTATTTACACTTGTTTTCCTAATAGAAAACACAGGAATGGTCTATGCCTTGAGACCCCCAGCATCCCACAATACTCAGAGAGCGCTCCAGCGCGTTGAGGAAACCATGGACCTTGCGAGGGATGAAGACCTCTCACCGGCCAGAACAGCGACTCTGGTTTACCTTAAGAAAGCTCATGAAGGAATACTTCCTCCTGTACTTGCAGATACAAAGCATTCTTTAGATTGGCCTATTCAGTTAGATCCATCAATATTTAGAATAAATCTCGACTCGGAAGGCCCTGGCTTAGATGTTATATGCAAAACAGATGTTCCAGTAAGATCAATTTATGATGGAGATGTGGTGTTTATCTCTACTTCTCCCGCACGGCGCAGCGACATCCCCTCCAGAACAGTAATAGTGATGTCTGATGATGGGCTTTTATTGCATTACACACTTATGTCAGGTTCTATTATACCCGATAAATTTAATAGATATCTATATGCAGGAGAGAAGATAAGAGTGCAGAAGGGTGAGGTTATTGGTCACACATCTGAAGCATTTAGAACAGCAGATAGGGTAAATAGGATTACTGAATACCACTTTGTTCTATTTACTAGTTATGTACCTGGAGCAAGGATTCCTTTTCCTACAAACTTCAGTGAATTAGGAGAGCCTCTCAATCCTTTGCTGCTTCTTGAGTTACTGCCTTTGACTGAGCAGGCAGAGACGGATAGCCTACAACAGGAACCACAACAAAGAGTTTTGTCTTCCTCGGCGGGTAATAAAAATCTTCTAATGCCTCACTTTATAGAATTTTTGAGAGACAAGACATTAAAACTTTTTGGAAATGCAGTTTCCATAAGCCACATAGATGCGTCCTTAAAAGAATTGCATTTTGTCCTAGACGAAGAAGTCGATTCCAGCTCTGGCATTGCATTGGCAACAGCAGGTTGCTTCATATGCTCTCCTGTTTGTGCAATGACTGACAAGGAAGCGGGATCTTTCAATAGAGTGTTTCATCACATGCCCCATTCTGAGGCTGCGGTAAGCATAAATGAGGCACATATAAAAGAAGTATTTGGCGTCCCGGATGATAAGAATCGTATTTTTGTCATACCATATGACAAAAGTCATAATAGTTATTACCGGGATCTCTCTAGGTATTTATCGGAAAATTATAGCAACGCAAAAGTATTGCTTATTGCCGTGGCAGATGGCCTCTTAAAAAATGGGCTTATAGTCAATAACAAGATAGAGCTTTTGGTAGGACTTGGTGGATTAAAGTATGGGTCCATGTTTGTTCCAGCAGAAGGTTCAGATCTAACAATTTCTTTGAGCCGTAAAGACCTAAATGCAATGTTTGGTGATGGTAAAAATGTTAAAGAAGTAGAATTCTCTAGCCTTGTTCCCCCTGTAAAGGCTTCTGCATCTGGAACATTAGATGGAGCTCAAGAGGGCATATTTCAGCACGAATTTAGGCCAAATCAAGCTGCTTCTTCTGCCATCGCCTCCGCCGCGTAAATTCCCTTGAAAACCACCCCAAACAGGCGTAAAATATACCTCAAAATGCAGGACTAACAAGGATATCAAGATAATGCCTAATTCAGATAAAACTACAATAGAAGCAACAGCCACAACGCAGCAATTCTCAAATGCACAACCTGTCTGGCATCTTGTCTGTTTGTGCGTATTGACCCTTGGAGTTTATCAGATATTTTGGTTTTATAGACACTGGAAGTTTATGATGCAGCACAAGCAATTGAATATAAACCCATTGGCAAGAGCGATATTTGGTATTTTCTTCGTGTATCCCTTTTTCAAGAATGTACATAGCATAGCAGAAGAAGAGGGCTATGAAAAGCAGTATACGGATGGGATGCTTGCTACATTCTATATTGTCCTTTGTTTTGTTTCCGCACTACCCGACCCCTATTCGATGGTAGGTCTATTTTCATTTGTTCCATTGATAGAAGGCCAGAAGGCACTCAATTTCTATTGGAAAAAGCAGCAGCCTGATCTTCCAATGAGAACACACTTCTCTAAGTGGGAAATTGTCGGCATGATCTTTGGCGGCATTCTCCTCGCTTCAGTAGTAATCGGTACTTTTTTCCCAGGATAAGCTGCACCCCCGTCATTGCGAGGCCTGTGTAGCAGGCCGTGGCAACCTCAAAAAAACAAAATTCTTTTCACCCCGCGACAAAACGCTGTCGCCACTCCATAATATAATACCCATATAATTTAAATCAACAGAGCAAGCCAGGCCTGTTTTCTTACCTCCTTTCTCGGGGCCTGGCTTGCTCTGTTTTAACCCTCAAAACAGAAGGAGCCTGCCATGAGAGAGATCCTCTTTTCCGTAGGAAGCGTCCTGACGCTCATCCTGGTAACGAGCGCAATAGCCCTTATCCTTTAACCCCCAAAACACGGAGCAGCCCATGAAAAAAGCCATAGTCCCAATCTTAGTATCAATCATTTTAGCCATTACAATAGTATTAGTAGCCAACATTGCCTCTGACACGGCATTAAACCTCCAGAAAAAGGGCTTTCTCAGGGTAAAAGGCTTTGCCAAGCAGGCCATAACCTCAGATATGGGCTTTCTGGAGGCTACTATCACTACTGAGAGCAGCAACCTAAAGACCTGTTATAAGAAACTCGCAGAGGACAGGGAAAAGGTTAAGAAATTCCTTAAGGAGAAATACTCTGTAACTGATAAGGAGTATGAACTGCGCCATGCCTGCATAAGAAACATCTACAAAAGAAATGCCAAGGGGCATACCACAACCAAGCTGGATAAATACATCCTGACCCAGGACCTAAGGGTGGAAAGCCCTGATGTCCACAAGATCACAAAGGTGGCTTCAGGCCTTATAGACATACTGGGAGAAGGCGTAAAGATAACCATTCAGAGGCCTGAATATATCTACACCAAACTAGATGATTTAAAGGTTGAGATGATAGGAAGGGCAAGCACAAATGCAAGGGAGCGCGTAAAGGCAGTAACCCAGAAGGGCAAGGTCAGGCTAGGGCCTATCGCTGCGGTAAGGGTAGGCATCTTCCAGATAACCCCTGCATATTCCACGGCAATATCAGATTATGGCATAAATGACACCACCACCATAGAGAAGGAGATAAAGAGCGTGGTGGAGATCAAGTACTTTGTGAGGTAGTTCTTTTCCCCTTCGGGAATGCGAAGACGTGGCGAGTGTTTTCATCTGAAACAGCCCTTATGTCATTCCCGCGGAAGCGGGAATCCAGACACTGGCTGTTTCGGGGAGTTTTGGTGGAGCCAGACATGCTTTTTCTAAAAAACCTAAGCAGGTCTAATAGTTTATATTTTTTTGAATTAGGGCTTGACAATACAACTATTTAGTTGTATACTTAATGTGAGAAATGAAAAGATATAAAGCGCATTATTTCGTACTATCTAATAGAAAAATTCCAGCAAGGGATTTTATTGACTCTTTGGATATTACAACACAGAGAAAGTTTTTCTATAAGATAGAATTGCTAGAACAGTTTGGCAACAAACTTACTGAGCCGCATGCTAAGTATCTAGGAGATGATATATATGAGTTAAGGCTTGAAGGAACAGACGGTGCGATAAGAGCCTTATACTTCTTTTTTGTAGGGAACAAAATAATATTTACTAATATGTTCAAGAAAAAGACGCAAAAATTACCAAAGAAAGAAATTGAGCTCGCTAAACAAAGAAAAAGTTCCTATATGGAAAAGAGGTGATAGAAATGAAAAGGCGCTTAAGAAGCATAAAGACACATTTAGACAAAAAGAAGAAAAATCCCCTTTTTAGGGAACTGCATGAATTAGATATGGAAAAGGCGGAGATTGCCAAAAAAATCATTGGGTACAGAATCAATAATAACCTAACCCAGGCTGAATTAGCTGATAAACTCTCTGTTTCTCAGCAGCAGATATCAAAGATCGAGAATGGCGAATTCAGCAATATCGCGACACTGGCGAAAGTTTTGTTATCTTTAGGGTATTCCCTTAAGATTGAAATATACAAGATACCTAAGTATAAGCTACCGCGGTTGAGGCATAAGCTAAAGATCGCGTAGTTATCTCGCTTAAAACAGGCGTAAAATACCCCTTAAACACAGTGTTCAAGCACCACAACCACACAAAATCATGAAAATAGCAAAACCCTTAGTAGTCTTTGATCTTGAGACAACCGGAACATGGATCGAAAAAGACAAGATAGTCGAGATTGGCATGGTCAAGCTTATGCCGGATGGCTCAAAGCATGACTATGTCAAGCGCGTTAATCCCGGTATGCCTATACCTGTTAATGTCAGCCGTATTATAGATATTACAGATAAGGATGTTAAAGACGCACCGCCCTTTAAGGAGATAGCCAGGGAAGTCATGGAGTTTATAGGTGATTCTGACCTTGGCGGGTTTAATATACAGAGGTTTGACCTTCCTGTGCTTGAGCGTGAGTTCCTGGAGGCGGGCGTTACCTTTAAGTGGAATGAACGCGATATCTACGATGCACAGAAGGTCTTTCATATCCATGAAAAAAGGGACCTAATGGCCGCATACCAGCTATTCTGCAATAAAGAGCTTACTAATGCCCATACTGCCTTAGGTGATGCAGAAGCAACCTTTGAAATACTCGATGCCCAGATCAAGAAATATGGATCAGAAGAGCAGGGCATAGAGTCCTTAAAGGACTTTGATTATGAGCAATCCAGCGCTTATTTTGATGCGGAAAGGAAGTTTTCCTGGTGGAATGGCAACCTTTACCCTGCCTTTGGCAAATACAGGCGGAAGAAGCACATAAAAGACATTGTAAAGAAAGACCGCTCTTACCTGGAATGGATATCCAGGGCAGATTTTAGCGATGAGATCAAGGTCATGGCAGAGAAAGCTCTCCTGGGGGAGTTTCCCAAGCCACCTGAAGGTATATAAACAGAAGAGAGGAGCATCATGGCAAAGCAGAGTTTTTCATTCGATATAGTATCAGAGGTCAATATGCAA
Source organism: Candidatus Omnitrophota bacterium (assembly GCA_013202525.1). Taxonomy (GTDB): domain Bacteria; phylum Omnitrophota; class Gorgyraeia; order JABMRG01; family JABMRG01; genus JABMQS01. The sequence continues at coordinate 930 of JABMQS010000049.1, read as the reverse complement.
GAGGTTGCCAATGCCATAAACCAGGCAAAGAAGGAACTATTTAACAGGTATGATTTTAAAGGCACTAACTCATCCATTGAGTACAGTCTCGAGGAGAAGAATATAACGCTTGTTACCACAGATGACTTTAAACTCCGCGCCCTAAAGGATATAGTCCTTACCAAGGCTGTAAAAAGAGGCATATCCCCAAAGTCTCTTACATTCAATGAGCCTGAGAAGGTCTTTGGCAGCAACCTGAAGCAGATAGCTGTGATAACAACAGGCATACCAAAGGATAAGGCAAAGGAGCTGGTCAAGATAATAAAGGACATTGGCCCTAAGATGCAGTCACAGATAGAAGGGGAGAAGATAAGGGTCTCTTCCGCAAAGAAAGACGACCTCCAGGTCGTTATCAAGCACCTTAGGGGGCTTGATTTTTCAATACCGCTTAACTTTGATAATTACAGGTAAAATATGGATAATCTAAACGATTTGATCAGCTATCAGAGTGGTTCAGTTGTAAGCAAGGAGTTGGTAAGGAAGGATACAGGCACAGTAACCTTATTTGCCTTTGACAAGGGGCAGGGGTTAAGTGAGCATACAGCACCCTTTGATGCAATGGTCTATGTCTTTGATGGTAAGGCAGAGGTGGTTATTTCAGGTAAGCCGCAAGCCTTGAAGAGCGGGGATATGGTAATAATGCCTGCAAATGAGCCCCACGCCTTAAACGCAATAGAGCAGTTTAAGATGATGCTGGTGATGATAAAGTCGTAGTGTGTGCCCATGATTGGAAGGGGGACACTTTCCCGAACAAACCCAAGACACCTTCCCGAACAGATCGGTAAACGTCTCCACTTGCTGAGACTTTCTACTGTTGGTAGCTTGTCAAGATGTCCCCTGTTAATAGCACATGATCTGTCCCCTCTGGGTTAAGAAGATTAAAATAGTAGC
>JABMQS010000048.1 GCA_013202525.1 Candidatus Omnitrophota bacterium | reverse complement strand
CACCCTTTAGTAAAAAATCTTGACTAAGCTGGCATAATATAGTATAATACTCTCAATTCAAAAACTAACCCCTGGCTAAAAAATACGGCCAGGGGTTTATTTTTTAAGGGTATAAATTATGAAAAAACTTATAATACTATTAATAGCTGCAATACTTGTGATGCCGCAGCAGGGGTACTTGTCCTCCGTAGCTTTAGCAAAGGAGGATGCCTTGAGGCCTATGGCCGAACATCTATCGGGTGTTGACAGTCCTGATACCTCGGGAAAGACCAGCAGCTCTGGTTTTTGCTGGAAGATACCGGAAGGTGCTGAATTATTAAGGACTGCTCGTGTCAATCACTTTATATATGATGTATATGTCTATGGTGGGCCAACCATTATTACTATATCCCCCAGAGCTGATACAGGGCGCCTTTCAATCATTCTAAATAGAAGTGACCTCTCCAGAGGTGTAGAAGACGACCTGATCGTCTATCAAGCCCTAAGGAGCCAGGAGTTGTACGGAATGCAAAGATGGTTCCAGGATGCCTCTACTCCAGCCGCACTTGCACAAGAGATTATTGGTAATGCTGATCAGTATGCGCAAAAGAATAGCGTCAAGCATACTTGCCAGCCTGCAGATACCCCGTTAGATCTTAAGAATGCAAATAAACACATAAGCGGGATTATCAAAAGGCGCATAGACCATCTCTATCATATTGTATCAGTGGAAGGGTATGAAAGTCCTTATGCGAGTAATTATCTACGAATGGTCTCTGTTGAGTTATCAGGAAATTACGCTGCCCTATTCATGAATTTGCAGGAAGATATAGATGGCCCAGAGCTGGCAAAGGTTGTTAGTGCGATGCGAAGGGCATCGACTCAATTTGAGGATGTCCGGAATAAGCGCATTGGCTATGCAAAGGCCATCTTTGGTCCTACTATTATACGAGGATTGGATGATGAGGTTGTTATACGACTTGCCGATGCAGATCGGGAATATGGAGCTCTGTTTCACGGTGCCTCAAAGGTTGTGGTAGATGTTATGAATGCTACAGGTGATTTCAACCATGGGTTTCATCCTGGCAGTGACGCATCCCGCTCATTTGGAACAACTCCAGAGACCTCTCTACAGTTCGCCGAAGAGTGCCAGCAAGCAGATAGCAGATATATAGGTTTTATGAAGCAATTGGTTAGCCGCCTCTTTGAGGGCAGGCAAGATGAGTCGACCGTTAACCATAGAAGCTATACGACCTCTGTTATATGCAAAATACCTACAGCAGCGGTGTTAGCGTTATTGGATAGGGGTGAGATAGCGCTTTCTTCTGGTGAAAAGACTACAGAGATTACGATTGAAGGAAGGATCCCAAAGGCCGCTGTTGAAGTGGTTGTGGTTGGGGATTTGAAAAAGGTAGGCAGGTATGCAGCTTTAGAGAACCAGCGCTTACATGCGCTTTTGCCTACTTCAGAAAAGACCAGCAGCTCTGGCTCTTACTGGACCATGCTGAAAGGGGAGACCATACCTCAGCTCATGAAGGGAATAACCTCTGTGCCAGGTGTAGGGCCTGCATTAGGGTTATTTAACACAGACTATATGAAGGATCCTGTCAGATCATACGGTGTCCCACCGGCAGCAAAGTTCGTGATTGTAAAGATCACCTCTTGCGGTATATGTTCCAGTGATATGCCCAATCTGCTCACACATACCTTTGCTCAAAAACACAATATGTCATGCCGTGTTCTTGGCCATGAGGGCGGCGGAACTGTCGTGGCCATAAGCGGAGGTGTCTCTCGGGACTTCTTAGGGAAAACAGTGGCCATAGAGTCACATGTCCCGTGGATGCCAGATCACTTGGATAAGCCGTGGTATCATTCGGATATTATAACTAGTCGATACAGCATTATAGGTTATGACCCCAATGGTGGAAAGATTCCTGTGAACGGTACCTGGGCAGAGTACGTGCTTTTGCCCCTTGATAACATCTATCCGCTATCCAGTAAATTAGAGAATATTTTGCAAGGAAAATCCAGTATCCTGGAACCCAATGGGAATGCCGTCTATACGGTATTGGCAGCAAAGCACCGCCTTGAATCAAATGGTGTACCTTTGAGGGATGCAAGGCTGCTTATTGTCGGTCTCGGATGGCAGGGCAAGATGATGATGAAGATCGCCAAGGCCTTAGGCATAAGCGTGGTGGGCGTTGATGCAAACAAAGAGGCTGTTGACTCCTGCATTGCCTCAGGCATTGGCAATGAACATACAGCCCTATGGAGCAAAGATCCAAACTTTAAGCCTTTCCTCTATGGTTCTTTGAGAAGCCATGCAGATGTGATTATAGATGCATGCGGTGCAGAGGGCATAATAGATAACATGTCAGAGTACCTGAAAGAGGACGGGTTGTTCATACTATTTGGTTTGTCAAAGCTTAACCAGATTGTTCCTGGCACAGATGGCATAACATTAGAGAACTTTGTTAAGCAGCAGCATGAGCAGGTCGTTGAGATAAACGGTAAAAGCATGACACTTGTGGGTTTGTGCGGCAGGACGCAGGAGTCGTGGCGGTGGCTGGTGAATGAGATGGAGACAGACTTTGAGTTTGTCGGGATCATCCTTTCGGCCTTAAGCCATGTTGGGCCCCTGGACAGGCTTGTCGATATGCTATATCCCTATAATGGCGGTGATAAGAGCCTTATAAGAGAGGCCACGCGCTCAAAGGTTGCAATGTCAGGTTTCTCAAGGGCTTTGCTCCAGAGGCCTTTTAATGGGGATGTTCTCGCCGGCATTTTTCCGCATGATCAGAGATTTGGCATTGTCTCAGCAGAGGATTTAATAGTGGCCGGCAAGATGGAGGTCGGTACACCTCTATGCAGGGCGATCATACCCCTGACCACCCATACCGTTCAAAGAAGAGTTGCCACAAAAGCCCTCGCCTCCGCTGCATAAACTTGCCTGCAGTGATGGCTGCTCAAATACCACAAAAACTATTGACAATGTTAGACTAATTGTATATTATATTGGGAAAATAAAAGGAGTCAAAGATGGGTGAATGGATAGGAAAAGACAGGCGCGCAAGGCGCTGTTATGGTTTTGATGAGATAGCACTCGTCCCCGGCAACATCACAGTAAATCCCAATGAGACTGACGCAACATGGCAGGTGGGCAATATAAAGTTTAAGGTTCCCATAATAGCCGCTGCCATGGACGGCGTAGTTGACGTAAAGTTTGCCATCGAGTTTGGTAAGCTCGGTGGATTTGCCGTCTTAAACCTCGAAGGCGTCCAGACCAGATACGATAATCCTGACGAGGTGTTGAAAAGAATTGCAAAGGCAACGCCCCAAAAGGCCACAGAGCTCGTCCAGGCCCTTTATACTAAACCCATAAAAGAGAAGCTCATATCAAAGAGGATTCGCGAGATCAAAAAGGCCAATGTACCGGCAGTAGTCAGCGCCATACCGCAGAGAGCAGAGCGCTTTGGTGCCATAGCTCAGGAAGTGGGCGCGGATATATTCGTAGTACAGTCTACTGTGACGACCGTCAAACACCTCTCAAGTGAATATAAGATCCTCGATTTTAAGAAATTCTGCAAGGGTGTAAAGATGCCAGTTATGGTCGGTAATACCTGCAGCTACAAGACCTCGCTTGAGTTGATGAATACAGGCATAAGCGGACTCCTGGTCGGTATCGGCCCTGGAGCGGCTTGCACAACAAGAGGTGTCTTAGGTATCGGCCTGCCACAGGTAACTGCCACTGTCGATTGCGCAGCCGCAAGGGACCTTTATTTTAAGACAAAGGGAAGATACGTACCGATAATTACAGATGGCGGCATGTCCCGCGGCGGCGATATATGCAAGTCATTTGCCTGCGGTGCTGATGCTGTTATGGTCGGCTCCGCGTTTGCGCGCGCAAAAGAGGCCCCTGGCAAAGGCTTTCACTGGGGCATGGCAACTCCTCATGCAAACCTGCCGCGCGGCACAAGGGTAAGGGTTGGCACCACAGGTACATTAAAAGAGATACTGTACGGCCCCGCAAAGTTAGATGATGGTTCACAGAACCTCATGGGTGCGCTCATGACCTCGATGGGCAGCCTCGGCGCACGCGACATAAAAGAGATGCACATGGTTGAGATAATCATCGCGCCATCCATACAGACAGAGGGAAAGGTATTTCAGGTCGCCCAGCGCATCGGCATGGGCAAATAGTTTTCAGGGTTATCTTTTAGCATTAGGGCAGCTTCTAAAAAAATGGAAGCTGCCCTTGTTTTTTATTGACACTACTCTGGTGCGGAAGTAGAATTGTATATAGAGGACAATGATGAGACGATTAATAGCAATGATAATTATATCGGTGGGCATTGCTTGTTTTCCTGCCCTTTCGCTGGCACTCGAGAGCCACACAGCTATAGCTCTATTTAAGATAGAACTTCCTAAGGCTGCGATATCTGATGAGCTATCGAATATAGGCCTTGAGTTGCCATACCCTGCAGTAAAAGAGCCTCCTCCGCTGACCATGCAGATAGAAGAGAGGCAGCGCATGCAGCAGGCAGTGCGCAGGTGGCTATAGATTCAGTAAATTCACCCTGCTTTTAAGGCTTGACAAAACTCCCTCTATAATATACTATTTGTCTTATACATAAACTTATTTGAAGGATAATTCCCCCCCCCATCATTATGAAGCAAGCAAATTTCGTACATCTGCATTCCCATACTCAGTATAGCCTACTTGACGGCGCTTCGCTGTTGACAGAGCTTATTGGGCTCGCTCAGGCCTACAAGATGCCTGCCCTTGCAATCACAGACCACGGTAACATGTTTGGGGCTATAGAGTTCTATCAGCTCTGCAGGAAATCCGGCATAAAGCCCATCATAGGTTGTGAGGTTTATATCGCTCCTGACAGCAGGTTTGATAAGACGAGCCACGGCATCCAGGAGGCAGCCTACCACCTTATACTCCTTGCAAAAGACCAAGAGGGTTACCACAACCTGATGAAGCTTGTCAGCATCGGCTACCAGGAGGGCTTCTATTACAAGCCCCGCGTAGATAAAGAGGTGCTGGCAAAGCATTCAAAAGGCCTTATCTGTTTAACGGCATGCCTTAAGGGTGAGATACCGCACCTTCTTCTATCCAACCAGTCGGAACAGGCCTACAAGGTCGCAGGTCAATTTATCGACATCTTTGGCAAAGAGGATTTCTATATAGAGATGCAGGACCATAACCTGTCCGAGCAGAAACAGATAAACCCCTCGCTCATCAAATTGGCAGGGGACCTGGGCCTTGGCCTTGTCGCGACCAATGATTTCCACTACCTGCAGAGGGCACATGCCTCTGCACACGAGGCCTTGCTCTGTATTGGTACGCAGACCACTCTGGATGACCCAAACCACATGCGCTTTAGCACAGAGGAGTTCTATTTCAAGACAGCGGAGGAGATGTCGAGCCTGTTTACCGACGTCCCTGAGGCCATAACAAACACCATAAAGATAGCTGAGCGCTGTAACCTGGAGTTGGACCTAAAGAGTATACACCTACCGCATTTTACTCCCCCTGAAGGAAAGACACGCGAAGGCTTCCTGAAGGAGCTCGTTGAAGAGGGGCTCAAGAAACGCTACCCCAAGATAACCACTGATATAAGGGAGAGGGTCGACCATGAGCTCAAGATAATCGAGCCGAGCGGTTTTGTAAGTTATTTTCTTATTGTGTGGGATTTTATAAAATACGCAAAGGACAAGGGTATCTCTGTAGGCCCGGGCAGGGGTTCGGCCGCTGGCAGTGTAGTCAGCTATGCCCTGGATATTACGGATCTTGATCCATTGAAATACGGGCTTCTCTTTGAGCGTTTCTTAAACCCTGACAGGGTGAGTCTCCCGGATATAGATATAGACTTCTGCTATGAGCGCCGCGATGAAGTCATAGAATATGTAAGGCAGAAGTACGGTGCGGATAATGTTGCCCAGATCATAACATTCGGTACCATGCTTGCAAAGGCAGCGATCAGGGACGTCGCAAGGGTCATGAATTTCAGCTATGGTGATGCGGACCGTATAGCAAAACTGATTCCATTCGACCTTAATATAACTTTGGCACAGGCCCTGGAGCAGGAGCCTGAGCTGATGCAGATGTACAAGAGCGACGATCGTGTCAGGCGGCTCATAGATACTGCACGTGTCTTAGAAGGTGTGACAAGACATGCCTCAACCCATGCTGCCGGAGTTGTTATAAGTGAGAAGGGCCTTACAAATTACCTGCCTCTGTTTAAGGGCTCTGACGACCAGATGACCACAGGCTATCCCATGACCTCCCTTGAGAAGATTGGCCTGTTAAAGATGGATTTCTTAGGGCTGCGTACGCTTACTGTTATTGAGCAGACCTTGAAGATCATAAAGCGCACCCAGGGCAAGGACCTGAATATGAGCACACTTGCCTTGGGTGATGAGAAGACCTACAAGATGCTCTCCAATGCAGAGAGCGTAGGGGTGTTTCAGATAGAGAGCCGGGGTATGAGGGATCTCCTCAAGAAGTTAAAGCCCAGCAGATTTGAAGACCTGATAGCCCTTCTTGCGCTATACCGTCCGGGCCCAATAGGAAGCGGCATGGTCGATGACTTTATAAAAAGGAAACATGGCCACCTGAAGGTGCGCTATGACCATCCTTTGCTTGAAAGCATATTGAAGGATACTCACGGCATCATCCTCTACCAGGAGCAGGTAATGCAGATAGCTAATGTCCTGGCGGGTTTCTCGTTGAGCCAGGCAGACCTCTTGCGCAGGGCCATCAGCAAAAAGAATCCTGAGGTCATACAGCAGCAGCGCAAGGCCTTTGTCGATGGCTGCATAAATAACAAGGTCAATAAACAGATCGCCGATAAGATATTCAGCCTGATAGAGTTTTTTTCAAACTATGGTTTTAACAAGAGCCACTCCGCGGCATACGCGCTTATCTCATACCAGACCGCCTGGCTCAAGGCCAACTTTCCCGTTGAATTTATGGCGGCGCTTCTGACAAGTGAGCGTGAGAACACCGATAAGGTGGCGCAGTATATCGAAGAGTCGAACCGTATGGGCATAAAGATACTGCCGCCGGATACTAATGAGAGCTTTGCCAATTTCACTGTGGTAAAGGATGCCATACGTTTTGGCCTTACGGCTGTAAAGAATGTCGGCGCCGGGGCCATAGAGTCCATAGCGAATGCCCGCAAGGAGCACGGCGCCTTTAAGAGCCTCTATGATTTTACAGAGCACGTGGACCTCAGGCTTGTGAACAAGAAGGTGATAGAGAGCCTGATAAAGTGTGGTGCGATGGACAGCTTTAAGCTTCACAGGTCCCAGATGATGGCCATGCTGGACCATGCACTCGATGTCGCGGGCGTTCTCCAGAAAGACCGCATGAGTGGCCAGTACTCGCTATTTGATAAGTTCGAGTCAGACGATAAGTTTAAGAGCCATTTTCAGCAGGTGCCGGACACCAAGGAATGGCCCGAGCCGCAGCTTCTTGCATTTGAGAAGGCGCTGCTGGGTTTTTATATATCGAGCCACCCCCTTGCCCACTACGAGAAGTCACTCAGGCTGTATGCTTCATCAACGACGCAGACCCTGGGCCAGCTCCATGATGGTGACGACGTATCAATAGGCGGCATTATCTCAAAGGCACGATTTACTTTTACCAAGAAGAGAGGCGAGAAGATGGCGATACTGCGCCTTGAGGACCTGAAGGGGACTGTTGAGGTGCTTGTATTCCCGAGGAACTTCAAGGACGCCGAGAAGAATATAGCCGAAGATGCGATTGTTTTTATAAAGGGAAGAGCCAATCTGCGCGAGGATACGCCCAAGATAATAGCTGAAGAGATCCTGCCGCTTGAAGATGCCCGCCAGAAATATACCCAGGCCCTTTCCATTGAGCTTATCACTACAGGCCTTGAGAAGGATACCCTGGCAAGGCTGCTCGAGATATTTTCCAAACACAAGGGTAGGACCCCGGTATATCTTAATTTTAAGACGCCGGAGAAGAAGATGATCCAGATGGCAGCCGGCAATAAGGTTTCGGTCACGCCTACAGATGAGCTTATAGAAGAGGTAGAGGCCTTAATCGGCGAAGGCTCAGTCAACGTCTGGGTCTAGAGACGTCTACCAACCCAGGCACGAACCTGTACCCAAGACAGTTTCCCGAACAAATCGCAGACAGGTTCCCGAACAAGTTGGTAAACGTCTCCAATTTACGCTTGACACGGGATTTATTATATGTTAAAGTTACACAACAAGTTATGTAACTTTAGTCAATGGTATAAGGAAGCGAGGTGCAGAGAAAATGGCCATTATAGATATCAAGGCTTCTATAGAAGGTACAAAGGAGTTTATGGAGCTGTGGGTAAAGTTTCACCAGTCCTATAAAGAGGCCATGGGCAAGACATCTATCACACCGGATGAGGAGAAGGCATTTCTTGAGGCAAAATCTCTGATAGCCCGAAAGTTCCAGACACTGGCAGATTCTATAAACATAGATAGAAGCACCACCGACCGGACATTCGATGTGATAAACCAGATCCTGTCTCTTAAGAGCATATCGACCCTGTCGGACCAGACGCTAAAGAAGATAGAGAATGATTGGCATGAGTCTTATATTTCGCTAAACAGGCTGCTGGGACACCTCGAGGCCCAGAAGAAGATGGGGGTAGGCAAGGGCGGCGGCAAAGGAATAGGAAAGTTTTTTGGTACGGCCCTGAGCTATCTCATATTTCTTGCCTTAGTGGCGCTTTTAGTAATCTATCTTATGCATATCCTGGGTATACTCAAAACAGGCCAATAGATCAGGCCCTGAATCAACCATCAAACTATCAGAATAAATTCTCTAGAAGGAGGAAGTTATGACAAAGAAGGAGATCGCAATAAGGATCGCAGACGAGACAGGTATCAAGCAAGTGATCGTTAAGAAGATCGTGCAAAAGACGCTCGATACTATAATAGATATACTCGTGACCGGAGAGACCATAGAGCTCAGAAATTTTGGTGTCTTCAAGGTGAAATCACGCAAAGGGCGCGTAGGGCGCAATCCCAGGACAGGTGAGACCGTGCCTGTCGAACCCAAGAAGGCCGTGGTATTCAAGGCCGGCCTGGTCATGAAACAAAAGGTCAAATAGGGGTATTTACAGGATGTTTAAGTCATTAAGAGGCACGCAGGATATTCTTCCCGAAGATATCAAGGCATGGAGCCTTATTGAGGATATATCGCGCAAGAAGCTTGCCGTCTATGGCTACAGGGAGATACGCACCCCGATCATAGAAGAGGCGGGCCTCTTTACCCGCAGCGTAGGCCAGGATAGCGATATAGTCAAGAAGCAGATGTATTCGTTTCAAGACCAGGGCGGACGCAATATATGTCTGAGGCCGGAAGAGACGGCTGCTGTAGTGCGCGCGTACCTGGAGAACCATCTTGACAAAAAAGAGGGCTTCTCAAAGCTCTTCTACATAGGCCCCATGTTTCGCAGTGAGAGGCCGCAGGCCGGGCGTATGCGCCAGTTTCATCAGGTAGGGGTAGAGGCCATAGGCTCCTATTCCCCGTACCTGGATGCAGAGATCATAATCCTTCTTGATGAACTCTTAAGAGGCTATGGCCTGTCGGAAAATACCTTTAAGATAAACTCACTCGGCTGCGATAAGGACAAAGAGGCCATAAAGAAGTTTCTTAAAGAAACCTTCAAGGGCGAGGTGGACTCATTATGCGATGACTGTCGCAGGAGATATGAGACCAATATCCTGCGCATGCTCGATTGCAAAAGACCTTCGTGCCGCAAGGTCCTTAGCTCCGCATCGTCGCTCGAAAGCTGCCTGTGTAAAGACTGCTCAGACGATTTTGACAAACTGCGGCAGATACTCGATGATTTAGGCCTGAGATATGAGGTGACGCCCAATCTCGTAAGGGGCCTCGACTATTATACAAAGGTGGTCTTTGAGGTGGTCACAAAAGGCCTTGGCGCTCAGGATGCCGTTGCTGCAGGGGGCAGGTATGATAACCTTATTGCAGAATTTGGCGGAACAGCGACAGGGGCATGCGGTTTTGCTATAGGCATTGAAAGGGTCATCGAATCCCTGTCAAAGGTTGCGCCTCCAGGGCTCGAAGAGGAGAGGGGCGTTGTCTTTATAGCCACACTCGGAGAAGAGGCATACAAAGAAGGTTTTAAGATACTGAAGAATCTAAGGAGTGAAGGCATACCTGCGGACATAGACTATCAACAGAAGTCCCTGAAGGCACAGATGAGATACGCCGACAAGTTAAAGGCAAGGTCTGTTGTCATCATAGGCGAAGATGAGCTTAAGAGTAATAGCGCCCTTATCAAGGATATGGCTGGTAGTACCCAGAAGTCTGTTGCCCTGCCGGAGCTCACAGAGGAACTAAAAAAATGCTAAGAACACATACCTGCGGTGAATTAACAAAGAATGATATCGGTAAGGACGTTACGCTAGCCGGATGGGTTGCTACATGGAGAGACCACGGAGGCCTTATCTTTATAGATCTGCGCGACCGAGAAGGCATTACCCAGGTCGTGTTTAATCCTGAGTTCGACAAGGATCTGCACAAGCAGGCAGAGTCCTTGCGCGATGAGTACGTGATACAGGCCAAGGGCAAGGTCAAGGCCCGGCCCGAGGGCACAGAGAATAAGAAGATCCCGACAGGGGAGATAGAGATCGAGGTTGCGGAGCTTAAGCTCCTAAATAAGTCCCAGCCGCCCATGCTTGAGATAAGGGACGATGCCGTATCTTCAGAGGATGTGCGTTATACCTACCGCTATTTAGACCTGCGCAGGCCAAGGATGCAGAAGAACCTTATGCTGCGCCATAAGGTCGCGAAGATCATGAGAGACTATTTTGACGCGAAGGGCTTCATAGAGGTCGAGACGCCCATTATGACCAAGTCAACACCTGAGGGTGCAAGGGATTATCTCGTTCCGAGCAGGGTAAACCCCGGAAAGTTTTTTGCCCTGCCGCAGTCGCCCCAGCTCTTTAAACAGATATTGATGGTGAGCGGCCTGGATAAGTATTTTCAGATCGCGAAGTGTTTCAGGGATGAAGACCTGCGCGCAGACCGACAGCCGGAATTTACACAGTTGGACCTTGAGATGTCATTTGTAGAAGAGAAAGATATATTCCATCTTACAGAGGGCCTCATGAAGAAGATCTTCAAAGAGGCGATAGGCTGTGAGTTGAAGCTCCCATTTGACGTTATAACTCATAAGGAGGCCATGGCGCGTTTCGGCACAGACAAGCCCGACAGAAGATACGCGATGGAGATGATAGACTTAAGCAATGACCTCAAGGATTGTGGTTTTAATGTATTCAAGCAAGCGCTTTCAGGAGAAGGCCTTGTGAAGGGGTTTAATCTTAAAAAACCCAAGCAGATGCCAAGGAGCAGAATAGATTCCTTGACAGACTATGTGAAGGCTCAGGGCTTGGGCGGCCTCTGCTATTTTAAGGTTGAAGACAAGGCACTGAGCGGTCCCATAGCAAAGTTCTTTGATGATGCAGGAAAGGCTGTAATATCTGAGAAGATGGGTGCTGAGACCGGTGATATACTGCTTATCCTTGCCGGCAACAGCAGGCTTGTCAATGAGACCCTTTCAAGGCTGCGCATAAAGCTTGCCCGGGAGGAAGGCCTGATAAAAGAGGGCACCTTCGATTTTCTGTGGGTAACGGAATTTCCACTTTTTGCCTATAACGAGGAAGATAAGAGGTGGGAGTCTGAGCACCACCCGTTTACCGCTCCGTACGAGGAGGATGTGCAGTACCTGGAGAAGGACCCGTCCAGGATAAGGGCCCGCTCTTACGACCTTGTTGTAAACGGTATCGAGCTTGGAAGCGGCAGTATAAGGATACACACACCAGAGATGCAGAAGAGGATATTTGAGGCCATAGGCATAGATAAAGAAGAGGCAAAGGATAGATTTGGTTTCCTGACAGAGGCGCTCTCCTATGGTGCCCCGCCGCACGGCGGTGCTGCATATGGCCTCGACAGGTTGATAACATTGCTTGTAGGTTGTGATTCCATAAGGGAGATCATCGCCTTTCCAAAGACACAGAGGGCCATATGCCCGTTGACAAAGGCGCCTTCATCAGTTTCTGATGCACAGTTGGATGAACTGGGCCTTGAAATAAAACATGAGGATTAGAAAAGGAGGAGGAGTTATGAAGAGAATGGCATATCTCGTATTTATAATGGCATTAGCAGTTTCTCTAACAGGATGTATTACTGCAAGGAAGGTTGTCAGGGAGAGAGTAGACCAGGATACATCCGGGAACCAGGGGTATCTTCAAGGCGAGACATCCGAGTCCACGCCGCGAAGGGTGACTACAAGAGAGTACATCGATATAAAAGTAGAGATACCCACATGGGGCGAAGTACATGATAAATTGCCTGAGCCGGTCAAAAAACCCCGAGCACGCACCTCGGATAAGCAGGTAGGCGGCAATAGAGGCTACCTTACAAGGCCCGACAGTTTTGAAGAAGAGCTGCCGCCGGTCCGCAGAAGGCAGGCAGTAGTAGAGGAGACGGAGATCTACGAAGAGACAGAGATCATCGAGGAGACCCCGCCCGCCGCAAGGACATATAAGACAAAGAGTGGCGATTCGCTCTCAAGGATTGCCAAGAGCTTTTACGGAAAGGCATCCAGGTGGACCATAATCTATGAGGCGAACTCGCGCAAGATAAAGGATCCAAACACATTAAAGCCAGGCACAGTACTTGTGATACCTGATATCACTGAGACCGATTCCCGCTACACCAAGTAATATCGCATGGAAAAGGCCTTTACATTACATAGCGACGATGAGGCGAAGATAATCTTCGGCAACCACGATGAGCATCTAAAGGCCATCGAGGCCGAGTATTCTGTAAAGATAGTGGCGCGGGGCGAGCACCTGACAGTCAACGGCGAGGACAGCAAGGTCCGGGATGCCTCAAAGGTCTTCAGCCAGCTCCTAAGGTTGATACGTTCGGGCAGGGGCGTTAGAAGGCAGGAGGTCCAGTATTTTGTAAAGGCCGTGGCCGAGGATCCGTCGCTGGATCTTGAGGCCATCTACAAAGACAGGATAGAGGTCCCGTCCAAAAAGCAGTTTGTCACGCCCAAGACCAAGGGCCAGAAGGAATATGTGGATGCGATAAGGGGCTATGACATCGTAATAGGCATAGGCCCTGCCGGCATAGGAAAGACCTATCTGGCAATGGCAATGGCAGTGTCGGCGCTGCGCAAGGGTGAGGTGAGCAGGATAATACTGACGCGCCCCGCGGTAGAAGCGGGCGAGAGTCTGGGGTTTCTGCCCGGTGACCTTCACGCGAAGGTTTCGCCGTACCTGAGGCCGCTATACGACGCGCTCTATGAGATGATAGATGCTGATAATATACACAAGTTTATGGAGAGCGGTGTTATCGAGGTAGCGCCACTGGCGTATATGCGCGGCAGGACACTAAATGACTCATTTATCATAATGGATGAGGCGCAGAATGCGACCCCCGAGCAGCTAAAGATGTTCTTGACGCGGCTGGGGTTTGATTCGAAGACCGTTATTACAGGTGATGTCACCCAGAGCGACCTTCCCGGCGAAAGGGCAAAGGGCCTTATTCAGGTAACGAAGTTGTTAAAACACATAGAGGAGATAAAGGTAGTCTCCCTTACCGGACGTGACGTAGTAAGGCATGAACTGGTCCAGAAGATCATAAAGGCCTACGAGGAGCTGGATAGAAAAAAATGAGCCCTATTATACAGAAGACATTATTCAGGATGAAGAAACTGAACCGCCCCTTAGCTTTCGGCGTGAATAAGAAGATGGTTTTTGGCAGGGCCCTTTGGCGCAACCTGTTCATCGTTATCCTGACTTTGTTTATCATCTTCATCATCTGCATGGGCAAGATGCCTGTCAGGACGAAGCTGAATGAGGGTGATATTGCCATAGAGGATATGTTCGCGCCGTTTGGGTTTAAATACGAGTCCGGTTTCAATGAGGCAGAGACCAAGAAGGCCAAGGCCCTTGCTTCGTCGAAGACGCTTGAGGTATACAATAGCTCTCCGGATGTGTCCAAGGCCGCAGAGGCCGATGCAGACAGATTTTTCACCAGGGTTGCATCTATCAGGGCCTCGATGCAGAAGCTCAAAGACGCAGATCTTAGTAAGGTAGGCGACAGCCTATCGGCGCTTGCCAGCCTGAAGGATATCAAGACATTGGCTACTTATCCCAAGCAGGATCTCTTAAAAGAGACGGCCCTAAAGGTGTTAAAGGATACCTATTCATCCCCTGTCATCTCCGATAAGGATAAAGAGAGCCTTCTGGCCTCCAAGAAAGAGGCGATACAGATATATGAGGCAGATACCAGGGCCGGGGAGATTGAGCCCGTGGCTAAGATCTTGAGTGTTTCCGAGGGCCAGGACAAGTTAGACGCACTTCTGTCAGAGTCAGAGATATCACCGCGTAATACAAGGGATATCATGAAGGCTCTTATAGTTAAGTGGGTAAGGCCGGATCTTAATTTCAGCCTTGACGAAACAGAACTCGCCAGGAGGCAGGCCGCCTCTTCAGTGAAGCCCGTCTACAATGTCCTTGAAAGGGCCAAGGGTGAGATCATTATCAGGAAGGGCCAGAGGGTGGTCAAGGAACACCTCATCCAGACCAGGACGATAAACAGCTCTTACGATGCCAATGACATCTTCTCCCAGTTCTGGGGCCTGCTTGTGCTCATACCCACCCTCATGTTTCTACTTATGGCGTATCTGAAGTATTTTGAGCCAAAGACATATAATGACGATAAGCTTCTTATGCTATCAGGCATAACCCTGCTCTTTGCCACTATATCAGCAAGGCTCATCGTATCCTCACCACTGCCAAGTTACTTTATTCCGGTGGCAGCAGTTGGCATGCTGCTGACCATACTTATCAATGGCAGGGTTGCTTCTGTCTGCGTGACCACAGCCTCGGTTTTGGTCGCACTGGTAGCGGGCGCAAAATTAAATATATTCCTCATATCCCTGGTTGGCGGCATAACAGCTATCTGCACTATCTACCGCGTAAGAGAACGCAGCCAGATAATCAAGACCG
This sequence comes from Candidatus Omnitrophota bacterium, assembly GCA_013202525.1. Classification (GTDB taxonomy): domain Bacteria; phylum Omnitrophota; class Gorgyraeia; order JABMRG01; family JABMRG01; genus JABMQS01. The sequence goes on along the minus strand of JABMQS010000048.1, from coordinate 2,647 downwards.
GTATATATGTGGGCATGGTGAGTTTCCTGACGATCTGTGCCATGGGCATACTGTCGAATCTTAAGATAGCTGTATTTTTGAAAGAGGGGCTATGGGGCATGGCAAGCGGCATGACCTCTGCCGCGCTCACGATGATCTTTCTTCCGTTAATTGAATCTGCCTTTAAGATAACCACCGACATAAAGCTCTTAGAGCTGGCAGACTTAAACCACCCGCTCTTGAAGAAGATGGTGACCGAGGCGCCTGGTACATACCATCACAGTATGGTGGTGGGCAACCTCGCCGAGGCTGCCTGCGATACCATCGGCGCAAACTCACTCCTTGCCCGTGTCGGAGCCTATTATCACGATATAGGAAAGACCGAGAAGTCGGAGTATTTTGCTGAGAACCAGCGTGAGCCCGCTGACATGCACAGTAAACTCTCTCCGTCAATGAGCTCCCTCATTATTACAAACCACGTTAAGGACGGTGTAGAACTCGCTGAGAAGCATAACCTCGGCAATGCGATAAAAGATATAGTACAAGAGCATCACGGCGTGGGTCTTGTGACATACTTCTACCATCAGGCACTGGAGAAGAAGACGCAGCCTGAGGCAGAGGTTAGTGAAGAGGGCTTTAGGTATCTCGGTCCCAAGCCGCAGACAAGGGAGTCGGCTATCGTCCTGCTGGCAGATTCTGTTGAGGCGGCCTCCAGAGTCCTGCAGAACCCGACACCCCAGCGCCTGAAGGAATTGGTGCGCAAGATCATAAATAACAAGTTCATCGACAGGCAGCTGGATGAATGCGAGCTCACATTGAAGGATATCAATAAGATCGCCGACAGTTTTGTCAGGGTCCTGACCGGCATACACCACAGCCGGGTCGAATACCCTGAAAAGGCAAATCAAAGGCATGCGAATAATAATAACAGACGATCAAAAAAGAATAAGGCTTAACCCAAGAAGAATAAAGAGTGTTTGCAGCAGGATAAAGAAGGCATTGAGGATTCCGCAGAAGAACGCATTTGCCGTCTCTTTCCTGAGCAAGGCCGATATAAAGGCCCTTAACAGAAAGTATTTTAAGAAGAACAGGGCGACCGATGTTATCGCCTTTGAATGTAGGGGTTCTGCCTCAAGGGGTTTAAAAGCCCCATATGAGGATTATCTGGGCGATATTATCATATGCCCGGAGGTAGTTTTTGATAATTCAAAATTGTATGATAACGATTTCTTTGCAGAATTGACGCTGTGCATTATACATGGCGTGTTGCACCTATCAGGATATAAGGATATTACTAAAAAGGACCGGCTCAGGATGCAGAGGAGAGAAAGACAGGTCCTCGGAAGGTTAGAATGAAAAACGTCCAGAAGGCAAATAAGCTTGTAGACAGTTTTAATGCGGCGATAGAAGGTTTTCTGTATGTGTTTAAGACACAGAGGAACATGCGCATACATTTTCTATTGGCCCTGCTTGTGATAATGCTCGGGATATATCTAAACTTCAGCCGCGTAGAGCTGATGCTTCTGTGCCTTACCATAGGCCTTGTCCTGATCACCGAGATGATCAATACAGCCATCGAGATAATCCTGAATAAGATAAGCAGTTCTTATACGCACTGGGTAAAGCTGGTGAAGGATATTTCAGCAGGAGCGGTTCTTGTGGCATCGCTGAATGCCATCATCATAGGCTACCTGCTCTTTTTTAAGCAGAATGTGATCTATGATGCCTTCAGGCTGGGGATGGACAAGATAAGTCAGTCCGACTGGCATATCTCATTTATCACCCTGGCAGTTATCGTAGGCATTGTCATTGCAGGAAAGACATTTTTTCACAGGGGCGAACCCCTGAGGGGCGGCATGCCGAGCGGGCATTCTGCTATTGCATTTTCGATCTGGATACTGGTTGCTCTGATAACCCAGAGTTCGCTGTTGGTCTTTACTGTGTTTGTCCTGGCCTTTATGGTAGCACAGAGCAGGATAGCGCGGCACTATCATACCTTCTGGGAAGTCTTTGCAGGGGCGGTAGTCGGCATCGTAACAACAGTCCTTGTGTATCGCTTGCTCACCGGATGAGCTATTTGAACATAACAAAAGAGACGGAGTAATCTATAATGATAAAGAAGACATTGAGGTTTTTCTGGGACAACCTGATAGCAGGAATAGCGGTGATCCTGCCGATTGCCGTTACATGGTTTATATTCATGTTCCTTGCAAACATGGTAAACAGCGTTATGTTGAATCCTCTGATCGCGAAGCTCAGCGCATATTCGCCCTATGAGGAGCAGCGTGTGATACTCGCAAAGACAGCGATATTTGTATGCGTGGTGTCGATCATTATGTTTATAGGCCTTATGACAAGGGTTATCATCGTGAGGCGCACCTTCTCTTTCTTTGAAAGGGTGCTGCTTAAACTGCCTATGGTAAACAAGATATACGGCGCGACCAGGGAGATAAGCAACGCTTTCTTAGGTAATAAGAAGAGCAGCTTCCAGAAGGTCGTTCTTATAGAATATCCGAGGAAGGGCGTCTATACGCTCGGGTTTGTGACCTCAGAGGCAAAAGGCGCTCTCCAGGAGACGATCAGCGGAGGAGACCTTATGAGTATCTATGTCCCGACGACACCCAACCCGACGAGCGGGCTCTTTGTCATGATGAAGAAGGATGATGTT
>JABMQS010000047.1 GCA_013202525.1 Candidatus Omnitrophota bacterium | reverse complement strand
GCGCATCATACCCCTCATTTCTTCTGCTCTTAGAGGGTGTTGTGTTTTCAGTATAGCCTACTCTGCTTCTTGCTCCGCTGAAATATATCATAAAGGATGCATCATAATCATCGGCAAACCAGCGCGGCAGGATAGCGAGGTCAAACCTTTTCTTTAAAAAGCTCGAGAACGCAAAGACCATAATGCGCATACGCCTTATTACTGCCCCAATCCTGGGAAATACGCCTTTCCTGAAATCAAAGGTCGATATCTGATCGACATAGGGGCAGAGCTCTACTAAATTGTAGATGTTGGGGCTGACCACAAGTGTGATCCGTGCGCTGGGGTTATTTTTACGAAGCTCCCTTAAAAAAGGAGTAGTCAATACCATATCGCCTATCTTATCCGGGCGCACCACAAGGATCTGCCGTGCCTGTGCCAAGGGAGTCTTGCCATTGTCAACACGCTGCCCGTTCAGCCGGAACAAAGGCTCACATAAACATAATGCTGTCTGAGGCGAAAATAGCCTACGCACCATCTTTCGCATAATCTTCTTAAGCAGCATGGGTATACATTTTAAGAAATGTGAGACAGCGGGCATTAGCGTTCCTTTTAATATAATCTTGGTAAAATTGGGGTGCGGGATACCAATAATTACACCATAAGCGCATCTGGTAATGTGAGCCGGGCATTCAGGCTTATCAGAAAAAAACTCATCCACTGCCTTTTTGGCCCCAGCTGTATTAATATGCCCGTAATCATCAAAGATAATGACTCCACCTTTAGCCATCCGCGTATAAAGGAACTTGCATGCCTGCAGTACGCTGTCGTATAAATCTGCATCTACATGGGCAAAACAAAACTTCTTTTCTGCTAATGCCGGCAGGGTTTCACTGAATAAACCTCGGTGATACTTAAACGGATACCCAGGAAGAAGGCTTCCTAAAAACCTCACGACGTCCTTATAAACAAGATCGCTAAAATCTCCTCTATTGTGGTGCTCCCAGCTTCTCGAACTTGGCAGCCCTTTAAAAGTATCGCACAGATGAAAAGCGCGCTGAACCCCTGCCGCGGATAAAAACCATGCCACTGCGGCAGCGCTGCCACCTTTGTAAGTGCCAAATTTTATTATCTCGCCATTAAAATTGGATGCTGCATATCTTGCAATCTCCATCAGCGCTATGAGTCGTTTATTATCAAGTAGTGTGCTGATTTGAAAGGATTTTAAGATCAAACGAAGTTCATTGATCTTTGGATGAAAACGGAAGGCAAATTTCAATAACATGCCCTCATCTGGCACAAAATCTGACAACCCTAATTGATTCCTGATTGAAACGGCGTTTTGTGTCAATTTTTTTCTCTTTCTTTGCGCGCACATATGTAGAAACTGTACATGGCGTCTGGCCCGTCATCACGGGATACAACCATGCAATCGAGATCACCCAGGGCCGATGAGATAACCTCTTGAGCAGGTATCCACTTGTGCCCTTTCCCCACAAATGGTGAGCCTGGATGCCAGATAGCGCAATCGGGGTGTGGCAGGTATAAAAATACAATGCCCCCGGGCTTTAGCTTCTTCACCCAGTCACCAAGCGCCTGACGCCAATTTTCTAAATGCTCAAGGCAGTGTGAACTAAAGACATAGTCTAAGGTGCCATCGGATATATCGGAGATGATTTTTTCTTTGCCAGGCCCGCGTTTTAAATCCAACGCAACAGCTCCAGGCAACGGCCAAAATCCCGCACCTACATCAATACCTTTGCCGCGGCAGTATTTCAAAGCCATGGGAAATATCGCATGGCCTGCTCCACCGACCGTTAAGTAGTCTGGATAGAATTTGCCTTTATAGAACCAGCCTCCTGGGCGGCGCTCTACCTCAGGGTGCTGATATAAACGGCGGAAATCATGAAAGAGGTCGGGCGCGCCAGGCAAAGCCTCAAGCTGAGGCGTTATAAGGCGCCTCCACAGCATCCTTACAAACCTAAAGGGCTTCTTCGCCAAGGCCACGCCTTTCACTTTAAGTCCTTCCTTATCCATATAGAATCATCCTCTATTATCTTGTGCAGGACATAACCTTTATCTTTAAGCAGCTTGTATTTATTTTTGTGCTTCTGTACATTCTGCCTGTACTCCTCTGTTATTATTATTCTTGGTTTAAATATATCAAAATCCAGGCCGAGCAACACCTCGTAATCCATGCCTTCAGCATCGACTAATAAAAGGCCGAAGTCAGCAGGAAACTTGTTCTGAACCAGGATGTTCGTCAATGTATCAACCTCAACGATAATAGATCTGTCAGTTCTTGTCTTCTTATACCAATCGTTCTCATCCGTGCAAATGGTTGACATCCTGCCTGCATCTCCGTCAATGCCAAAGAAGAGCTTCTGCCTTCCTGCTACATTAGAACATGCCTTGTTTACGCATATAAGATCCTTTTCTTCTCGATATCTTTCCGAAAGCCGCGCAAATGCCTTTGGAAGTGGCTCTACCAATATCGCATTCCAGCCTGAAGCAATAAAGCCGTAAGAAACCGAATCGGTCCTGCCATCATGTGCCCCCACATCCACCAGATGCCTCGGGAAGTCCTTCTTTATCAGCCTTCTCAGTTCCTTCGTCTCACCATACTGAGACATGTCTATTAAGCCCAGCCTCCCAAAGACCCTATCGCCAAGACCCACTATGCAATGGACGTGCTTCTGTAGCAATATATCAAAACCCTTATCTCCTAATACCGCTCTTAAAAAGACCGACAAGAAGTTCCTGTTAAATATATGTGGAGGGTAAACAAGCATACCATAGCATATATATCTTAAAGAACTCAACCGCTTTGACCGCTTAAGGCAATCTTGAGATATGCTATAAAACTTTTTAGATCTTCGCCTCAGTTTGAGCCTTATGAAAAACGACCAGAACGACAGCCAATAATAGCAATGAGAAAACGGGCCCAGCCAATATCTCCTGCTGATAAGCAAGACCTCTAACCACGCCTTATATAGCCCGCTTCGGTGGGAGATCTTCGCCTCCGGGTGCCTCCTATAAATAGCCAGTGCCTTATCTACATAATGAAAATTGTACTTCTTTAAAAATCTAAGCCAGAGATCATAATCCATAGCATAGTATAAACTCTCATCTAAAAACCCAAACTCTTCCAGCAAAGATCTATAATAAAAGATGGCTGGCTGCCATATCTTTACCCTTCCTGACCATACCTTTAGCAGGTCTCCCATGTTAGTATAGCCTGCTTTTCCATCGTTTAAAAAATCGCCTTTTTCATCATACCAACGGCAATCTCCATACACAAAAAATCTGCCCTTGCCCCTGTCCAGTTCGCCGGCAACACAAGATAGCGCCCCGGGAAGCAAAAGGTCATCAGAGTTTATCCAGTTTATTATCTCACCCGTTGCCATTTTAAAACCCTTGTTAATAGCATGCCCCTGGCCTTCGTCTTTTTCACTCTCCCAGTGCGTCAACCACTTCTCATACTTTTTGATGATATCAACGCTTCCATCTGTCGAACCCCCATCCATTACTATATATTCTAAATCAGGATAGCCCTGAAGAAGTACCGAGCGTATAGTCTCTTCTATATATTGGCCAAAATTATAATTGCATGTTACGATACTGATCTTTGGCCAGGTCCGCCCATACGGCATCTTTTCCGGGCCTTTAGGCGTCTCTTCGGTCCATGGCCAGCCGGTCTTTCCCTTTGGCGGCGCGGGGAGATCTTTTAAACTCGGGCAGCGCATACTAATCTATCCTATCAGCTCTTTTATCTTAATTAATAACGGCTGTATGGTCTTGTTCAGGTCCAGCTTCTCCTCAAAGAATGCATAACAGCGTTCGCTGTATCCATTAAGTTCGCTGGCCTTAGGCAAAACGATCTCATCGCCGCAAACAATGCCCAGCTTATATTTCATTACATAATCGCTCAAACTGCCCGTCTCATTTACCAGAACGGGTACGCCGTGCTGTAGGTATGTTGAAACCTTACCTGCAGCCAAACCTATGTACTTTAGGTTATTACCGGTAAGATAGTCATTAAAATCAGGCTCATACAGGGC
>JABMQS010000006.1 GCA_013202525.1 Candidatus Omnitrophota bacterium | reverse complement strand
GGATCACTGCTATCCAGCACAAAGACCCTGGCATTGACACTTCTATTAACCACATCATATATGCCACAAGACTCAAAAAAGGATTTGGTCTTTGCGGAATTACCTGTAACGACATACACAAGATATTCGAGCTTGCAGTCACCTCCGGATATCTTCTCTATATGCTCTTCCCATCCCGCTACATCAACTAATAACTTTCTTGCCAAGCCACCATTCTGCTGAAATTGTTTAGGCAGCCAAAATTCTCCCAGAGAGAGCCTTCTGATATTACTATCAGCAGCGGAACTACGTACTGCTACAGCAGGAATCAGGGCGTTGCTTTCAGGGTCTATCTCAGACGGGGATTTAATTAGATTCGGATCAAATACCGACCGCAGAAAACCGCTGCCATTCATAGAAGAACCCCTTGCCCCTAAAAACGCATCTGTGAGCCTTGCGACCCTCTTCTGGAATCCTTCAACGCCGGGCTCCCTGGCTGCTGCTGGCCTTATCTTTGTTGAGGCGCCAAAGTGGACCGTCTCAGGGTCGACATCACCCGCAGGCTCTTCATCAGCTGCGAAGCCACCTTCACCGGTAAGCGCATTCTTAAGGTCATCAGCGGCAGGGCTATCCTCTCCTGCGCCTGATGCCCTAATACCAGTTGATAGTTCGCGCAGGCTCGAGGCTGACTGTATCTGCATTGTGCCCGGTGCAGCCCATGCCACATTGTTGATTACCAAAAGAATCGATAAGGTAATCGAAAATAGGTTAAATAACCTGTTATGCTTTCTCATTTTATTACTTCCTCCTGTGTATACACTGTTTTTAAATGTTTTTACTAAAATAGAGATAAATATAGACAAAATGTTCCTCTGTCTCAATCTTTTTTTGAGATTACCCGTCGCCAGGTATGATTTATCAGCTGGTACGTCTTAGTACCAGCAAACAGGTGGGTATTCTTCAAATTCGTGATATATTATACCACTTATACAGCAATTATGTCAACATGTATTTAGGGACCGTTTCACCCCTTCCGGGGCCCTTGTGGCATATAGGGTTATGACTCTACCTATTATGTTTTTCGTTAATAACGTATTGGCTAAAAACTTAATCGTTAACTCCATAACTCGTTACGTGACAATGGGATAGTCAGGGGTGAAACGGTCCCTTTTATGCGGAGCTGAGGATGCTTAGATCTGCCCTGCGCGCCCTGTGCGTAACCGGCATTATTTGCCTTGCGGGTAGCATAGCTCTATGGTGCCTCATAGTTACCGGCAGAACCGTTGAGGCGTTACCGCTTGAGGCGGATTTTTCGCCTGAAGCAGGCTCGGCTTTTCTATATTCATTGGGAATATTGGCGTATCTTATTATCTCTCTGTCTCTATTCTTTACAAAAAATCCTTCAGGATTGGGATGCGCTGCAAAAAGCTCGTATATACTTTCGTCAGAAATATCGGTGTCGTGAAAATTTAATTCTGTCAGATTCAAAAGAGCGTGCAGGGGGGTTATGTTAGAGACACTGGTATCGGAAAGGTTTAATACTCTAAGATTCCCGAGACCTTGCAGAGGGGTTATGTCAGAAACATCTGTATTGGAAAGGTTTAACCGTGTAAGATTCACGAGGCCTTGCAATGCGCTTATATCAGAGACAGTGGTGCTGTAAAGGTTTAACGATAATGTTTCCTTTTCTCTGTCAACAGTTAAACGGCCTTTTTTGTCAATCTCATTATCGGCGAGGAACCTCTCTGCTGCTTCAATCTGCTCATCAAAGGTAAGTGGTTTCCCGCTTGAGGCGGATTTTTCGCCTGGATGGGTATCATCAGTTTCTACGTCAGCCTCAGCGGCGTCGCCGTTAGGAAGAAGCCTGCCCTCTTCCCTCATCTTAGCAAGAAGCCATTGTAAACTTCTACGTTTTGTCGTTTGAGTTCCTGCGGGCCCTGCGGCCACGGCCCCGGCCTTAAGCTTTTCTTGCGCAATGTCTGCTTCTGTTATGGGCCTGCAAGAGCGCATGGCCAATTCGTGCAGGTCATGTAATCCTTGCGTCCCCTCGCTGCTAACCCCCTGGAACAGAAGCAGTTCGTCCCCATGGCCTTTGGCGTGGACTACAAGGGCGGTTATCATATCCGGCCTCTCTATCATGGAGGGGGGTATCATATGCTTGCCCTGGGGGAATGAAACTATCGTGACTTCCCTTTCCCGCTCAGCAGCTACCTGCTCTTGTGCTACAGCATGCTGGATATGCGGACCGTCATTGCGAATACCCACTCTATAGTTATCAATAAAACGCCACTCCTTTGCCCATTTCGTTGCTATAGCCCGCGTCCTTGAAAGTATGCTCAAGAACTCTGAAATACTGCTGTTTGCCACAAGATCATCTTCTCTTGCTTGAGCCCATCTGATAAGTTCTTCTGCTGTATATTCAGTCTCTTCTCCTGGCAAAGGCATATTCTGAAATACTATAGTTGCCTCCCTGTTGGGGCTATCGTCTGACTCTGTGCCTTGGGCTTTGCCCTTCAAGCCTATCCCCAGGACACCTATTGCGTTCTTAATATGATTCATAGCAGCAGCATAATTTCTAACTGCTTCATCCCCTCCCATAGCTCCCTGATCATACCGCGAGAGAACACACAAAAAGGCAAGGCGCTTGGCAAGCTCATTAAAACTGGCCTCGTTTCTCATCTGTTGCTCATCCGCTAAATGCGGAAAGGTTATAACAGCCGTCTCTTCAACCGCAGGGAATGTCTTTGTCAGAACAATACTATTATCATCAGTTGCTTGAGCATGTATGTTTATTTTAACATCCATTGCCCTGGCCCTTCTTATGAGCTCCGCTATTAGGCCCAATGTCTCATGCGAGAAAGATACCACCCTTAGGCCCTGGTAGAATATAGCTGCCTGCGGTATGTTATCTAAGAAGATACGGGTAGGGCCTATCGCACCGACACCTGCAGCGGCTTTAAAGTTCCTGGTTATTGCGGCGAGCTCTTCTGTTGTAGGTTCTCCGCTTGATGAGGTCTTGTGAGGCTCAATGACAAATTCAGGCCCCTCTGGTGCATCCATACCAGCTAGTTGCTGCAGGGATGCCTGCAGTGCTAGTCTTTCACCCTCGATAACCAGACTAAAACCAGAATGCGCCTCTGTGTGCGCGACAGCATCAGCTTCTGTTGATTCCAGAGCAGGACCGTCAATCACATGCTCCATTGATTCTAACAACGTTATTACTTCTTCTAAAAATTCTATATTTGCAACATATGCCCTGGCTTCAATATATGCTGTATAATAGTCTATATACCGTGCTAAATGAACCGCTGCTTTATCATAAGAACCGTAATACTCAAAGAGCTTCCTGACTACTTCGAGGTGCGCAGGAATCATGCCAACCAACTCACGCACAAAAACAGTGGTGAACTCAATAGGATCCTCATATAATCTGGGATCTGTTGTCACGAGCGCCTCTATAGGCTTGCCATCTTCGTCTTTTAAGAAGACTGTTGATACACCTTCTACGCGGCCTTCCCTGAATTGAGGATTTGGAAATTTCGCTTTATCGCTTATGCCCGGGTGCATAGGATCGCCTAAATCAAAAAATATGGTGTCTAATTCTTCAGAGAGCCTGCGAATAGCATCTCCTTTAGTCCTAGTTATTGTTTCGAGTGTATCATTCAAAACAGAACTATGGTTGGGCGATGTATGAAAACTCGAAAGCATCTCAAGCCGTACGGCCTCTACATCGCCGCCTCTGCCGCTGCTTGAAGTTTTTGGTGCGCCATTGCCCCGGTTTCTACTCCTGTATGACATCCAATAATATAAAGTGGCGATAAACTGTCGGTCATTAAGGGTAAGATTGTGTTGGTCATTGAGCTCCCGCATCACACCAGTTTCTTCTCCTTTTACGTAACTATCGATGATGCGATCTAATGAGATCCTGGCATCATCATGCAGGCCCAGAGAATCTCTCATTCCAGGATACAGTTTTCTAAGGCTCGACAGATTTTCGGATATGGTTGACTTCTTTATTATGGATCCTATCTTACCTTCATGTGCTGTGGCGCTGAAGAAAGATTCTAATATCCTGAGTAGGCCTTCGAGAGTGAGATGCTCTGAACCATCTCCAGCAACCACGCTTAGCGGCTGCATGCTCTGCAACGTTTCTACGTGCCCTGCAAGAGATGCCCTTTCCCCGGCGATGGCCTCTTTTAGGCTGGCTACGGTATCCCTGGTCATAACAAGGCCTGATTTTGTAATTATCTGTGGCTGCTTAGCTAAATTTTCATCTAACGCAGCTACAAGACTCTCCAGGAATTGTATGTTTGCGGTATAGGCATAGGCATCTACATGTGCTGAATAATATTTCATATGGTGACCTACAAAATCAAAGGCATCACCATGAGAATCAAGCTGCGGCTCTAATGCCTTGACTGCCCCCAGGGTTGTAGGTATCATGCCTAACAGTTCACGCCCCAATGAAACGATGAGCCTGCTGGTATCTTCTAAGAGTGCTGGCTGTATACTGACAAGGCACCTTGAGAGACCGGGCTTCTCGCTTTTAAGAAAGACCGCTGTGGTCTCCTCTGTCTCACCTGGCCTTACGATGAAATCCTGAATAAGATCTCTTTTCCATGTTCCCGACTCTGTAGTATTGCCTGAATCAAACGATATGCTCTCTAAGGCGTCCAGCTTGTCGTGGAATTCGGGGTTTCTGGATACGATCAGACGCAGTACTCTTATTAAACGTTCGGCGATTTTTTGGTGGTGTTTAAGATTATCGCTCAGCAGAAGCCTAACCTTTCTCTGATCGCCGCCGGATGAGGCCTTGCCAGCTGGTCTGCCGCCTTTATCCTGCACAGGCTCTAGAGGTTCACCGACAAGATCATGGAGCGCTCTCCTGCAAGAGGCCTTGATCTCACCTGTTTTATTGGTACCTAGGTAAGATGTCCTGTTAGTCTCAGCCCAGGTAATAGCAGCACTTTTGGCCTCAGGGCTACCTGTCCCCTTAAGTTCCCTATATGTAGCATCATCTACGACCCGGTAGGTCAATGTGATCTCTTCGTCTCTCAGCGTCCTCAATAAGGCAACATCATCTTCGGATACAAAACCTATCGCGCCGAGTGTATCTATAATAGTTGTGATCAGGGTCGTAAGGTTATCTACCCATTGCCTTTCTTCTGAGATGGGAACCATTGTTGGCGTCGATAGATACTGCCTTAGTACGCCTGACAACAAAGAAGATGTATCTCTTCCATGAGCAGTTATCATATTTTCGCGGCCGATATTTCCCAGCGCTTGTGCTACTGAAAGAAAGAGGTCGAGGTTTGTGGTATCAAGGTCTAAAAGCTGGACTGAAAATGATCTTAGGCCAGCAACCAGCGAACCGGTTGCATCATCTGTGGCCGGCCTTGCAACACCCAGTGCCTTGGCATAGGTTGCGTATGTATCGCGATTTTCATATCTGAGCCTGCTTGTCAAAGCAACGATAACATCCTCGGGGAGGGGATTGAGTTCCTCAAGCGCCCTGACTGCCTCATCACGCACAGAGGGGCTCTTATCCTCCAATGCGCGCACCACTGCTGAAACAGTACGATCATAATCAGGCCCGCCTCTTTCAGTAATTACGGCCCCGAGCTTAGCAATCTCCTGCATAGCGGCTACGCGAACATTCTCATTCCTTCTTCTTGCACTGCGCAGTATAGAATCGAGCCCGTCGGTCTTTGCGCGGCCTATCAGTTTACGCGCCTCACGCGCAGCTATACGAATATTCTTATCCCGACTGCCTGAAGCTTTAACCAGGGCAGGGATTGCACTCCTTGCAGCAGGGCCTAAAGCCTTAAGGTCATCAGCTGCCCAGCCCCGCTCTAATGAAATGGGACACCATAAAAGCCTCCATATCTGCCGTCTTATGCGCTTTTGTAGCTCAGGAGATGGCTCAAGCTCTGTGTCCCCGCCGCTCGAGGCTGCCTTTGCTGCCTTCTTGGCCCTGCCACCCAAAAGGTGCAGATAGAACCTGCCTGTAGGCTGCAGGAAATACTCTGTTGTGGCCTTGAGCCAGTCGGTATCAAGCAGTTCCTTCTGCCTTACTACCAATACATATGATATACCTTCCGCGCGTGTACCCATAGCAAAGAGCTGTAACCATGAGTTGGCCTCATTGTGATTTCCTTCGGGAAGATACGTGACATATGCTATCGTACCGGCTCTCAAGAGCCTGTTGCGCGCAGCCATGGTCTTCCTGGCGCCTGCCTTTGTTGTGATCAGATTTATTATCTCACCTCTGCCCTCAACATCATCTGCCGCAGATAGCCTTGCGTAGTTTGGAAAATGTTCTTCAAAGTCTTCCTGCATCTGCATATTGAGTGGGTGGTCTGGTTTTGTGAAACTCTTATATGCCAGCGAAAGGGGGCTCAATCCATCTCCGGTAATAAAGGGCACAACCGAAGGCTCAATACCTCTTGCTGATGCTAAGCTATAGGCCAACAGGCTGACTATTACCTCTGATCCATAATAGCGCCATAGCATGCTCTGAGAACCACTTGTTCTTTTAGTCGCGCCTATAGCCGTTAAGTCACTGGGCGCAACAGGGCCTGGACTTTTAATATGGACATCGCCGATGGTAAATACACTAAAGACCTCTGGGTCCAGCTCTATAGAATACCTCTCTACCTCATCCTGTGTATATATAATACATGGCATAAAGGGGCACTCTGTAAGCTGCTGCATCATCCTTGTAGCAAGCGCTCCTGATAGCGTTTTTCCGTCGGTGATAATCACCGGTATAAGTCCTTTTTCGTATATGCACTCGGATTTTTTCTGGGCAACATCGGCGTAGAGTCTGAAATTTTCTTTGATAGCTCTAAACACCTCTTCTGTGCTTAGCCTGGCCTTTATGCTTACGCCATGGCCGTCTTTTTTAATGCCTTTTTCCTTCAGGATATATTCAAGTATTGCCTTAACCTTAAGCACAGTAACGGGAAGGGCCTCTCTCGGCTGTTCAAGGGCCCCTTCTTCTATCAAGGATATAAACGGCCAATCCTTGCTTCTTGCAAAATTACCCAGGCTGGCGCCATCCCCTGAGGCGATGCAGACGACCTTATCCTTGCCCAGAACGGCCAGTCCTTCAACTATCGCCAAGATCTCATCCGTCTCACCTGAAAATGACGACATTATATAAAGAGTCTCGGATTCATCGCCTTGCAATATCTCTTCCGGCACCTGGTAGTCCTTTACCATGTGCACCTCTATCTTATCTCCGAGTCCCAGCTCATCCACCATAGCTGACAAAACATTGCCGCCTGCTCCCGAGCCCCCCATACCGCAAAATGCTATACGCTTAATGTCCTTTATTCCCTCTATGGCGCCCAGGGCCTCTTTTATCTCCTTTTTGATGGTGGTCTCAAGCCTCGGCAGATAATCTATCATTATATTGTGCAGGCGTTCTCTTAAGCCTTTGCCTAGATCTCTTTTTGTGATATCTATTGCTTTATAAAGAAAATCCCAATCTATGCCTTCACTACCCTGTCTCCATTCTTTGACGAGTTCCCTTATAATCCTGTTGGTCATCGCCATCTGTATTATGAGCGGGGACCGGGCAAAACCAGATACGCCTTGGGGCAACTTTATAGTAGCGCCCTTAACAGTAACCTTTTTGCCACCAGAAACAGATACCTTTTGATCCTTAACAACAATTGTACCATTTACAACCTGGATCGGGATATCGATCTCCGCTTCAGGGTCACCCTTCCTTGCTAATCTCGCCTTACCCATCTCCTTGGCCCATTGAGCAATAAGCGCCTTAAGCGCCGGCACCTTGGCCTTTTGGTCCAAACCCCCTACGGTCCGATTAATAAAATCCTCTATTCGTAACATAAGGATGGTATCTGCGGCCTGGTGTCCCAAATTTAAGGCTGTGTCGGTTAGGCCAAAGGCTCTCGGTGAAGACCCTCCAAGGGGATCCTGTGGTTCCATGGTTAAAGAATCAAACTCACCAACTAACGCTGTCCTGGGAATGCGATCTGCGTCGGTTATCTCCACTAAGGAAACCCCTGCACCCTTAGAAGCCCTTCTAGCAAATACACGCATCTCTTTTCCAAGATATGATCTTACCAAAGGCGTCAGATCCGTAAACCTGCCGTTACCTATAGAGCCGTTTTCTATTTCAAATACATATACATTGTAATCTGGCCCATCCGCTCCTCTTACTTCATGCATCCAGTTGCCATTGCGCGTAATGGTCCCTCCAAAATCGGCGACGCTCCGTGACAACTCTGCAAGTACGCCCGGCTTTTCTTCAGCAACTATCATAACCTCTGTTATATTGCGCGCGCCTTCGGGCTGGGGTGCTCCTTCTCTCTCATGTGGATTATGGATTAATACAGCGCGGGATTGAGTTGATCTAGATTGTGCGACCAGGTCATGGATCAAGGCAACCTGTTCTGCTATCCTTACGTTCCTTTCTTCCCGCCCAATACCTCTTGGTGTCATATGCCTGTGTTCGCCTAAAACCTGATCCAGGAGTCTTTGCGAAACCTTAGCGCCCCTTCTTCCAGAACCCCTTGTTGCGTTTATTGCAGTAAGCGCCTTTTTCGTGCCAGAGGCGCTGGACTTTAGGCTCTCCGCTAACTCCGCCGAAGAGGCAGACCCATCCACAGCAGTAGCCTGCGCCCTTAAGGTATCTTGGGCAGTATCTGGCCCTGCATACGCAATATTGCTAAATGCAAATGCCGTCACTACTATTATTGTAATTACCTTCCGCATATATCCTCTATCTTCTTTGGGGTCAGGCACTGAGCACGAACCTTCGTGCTCAGTGCCTGACCCCAAAGGCATTACGCAGCTATTGCGGCGGCGAGTGAGAGCCTCTCCGCCTGTTCGGTGGCCTCGTAGTCGTATCTTGGTATTGGAAGCTCGAATAGGCCTGTCTCTACAAAGCGTGCTACCACCTCTTCTGTGGCTGGCGAACCGAACAACTCCTGATAGAAGTTACCCGAGTTCAAGGCTTCTAATATTAATTTTTCATCCACATTCGAGATAATATTTGAGAGAAGTACCCTTGCTGTGCAGACCAAAGGAGCTATCAAGAGATTTTTAGCACCCATATCCGGCACCATAAGATAGCCCAACCTCTCTGCATCCCTATCGTAACCCGACACCTCCTCATCAGATATTATCACGAGGTCACCTGTCTTCTCAGTTTCGCTCAGCTGGGACAGAAGCCTTACATTGGCACCAAGGACTATCTCAAGCTGCTTTACTGCCTCTGAGCCCTCAGAATAAAGAGCCCTTACCTCAGCTGATAAGCTGGCGTCGTTTATGGCTATTGTGCCCTTTGGCCTCGCGGGTCCAGATGCAGCAGCCCTGGCTAACGCCCCAATGGCTGCCGAAGGTGGCAGAAGCCTGCTTATTGGACCGGGCTTAAGACCTCTTGCCTCCTCACCCGCTAATATCAAGATTATTGTATCACCAGCCTTGAGCGCATGATTTAATACATCATATTCTGGTTCTGTCATCTCGGTTCTGGCTATAGATAATAGTAGGTTGGCGCGTGTAAGCGTGTCAATATCCTCAAATGTGGTATCGAGTAAGCCTGCTAAAGCGGGCTTTGGGCTCTTTTGCGCATGCGAAGAGCTTACTGAGGATGCTGTGGATGGGCCAGTTTCAGAGGAGCTGATTTCATAGGTATTAGACTCGCCAGCCTGATTTATTATGGTAAGCCCTCCAGAATCAGCGGGAGCCCCAAAAACCTCTTCTATTTGCTCATCGGTAACTGCTGTATTGGTAAAGCAAATCTGCTCAAGAGGCATACCTTTGAGTGCGTTTATACCGCTGACTTGCTTATCAGAAAGGTCTAAGGATAACGCACCAATGTTTAACTTCTCGCGGCCGATACCATTATCAACGAGGAACTTATGTATAGCCTCAATCTGCGCCTGGCTAAGCTCGCCTGCTAAGACGCCCTTCACCGACATATGCGGCGGGATTCCTCCGGTATAGTGCTGAGTTGTGTCGTCTTTTGTTAAGCCGTCATCAAATGCAGGCGGAAGAGCCTCACCATCGACAACTGCGGCTTCCTCAACAATCTCTACCCACCTGGGGGGCGAATCCACAAGGACCATAGGGCTGGTTGCTTCACTTATAATCTCTGCCGTAAGAAGTGCCGCAGAACCGTGGGCATATGCAGAAGGCGGAAGATTGTCAAATTCAGCGCCTACCCTCATCCCCCTCTCAAGATAAAACGTCACATCGCCTATTACAACGGTCTCATTTGCTTGAGGATCTTTCTTTTCGACCTCATGGGTCCTTAAGAATGTACCCGGTACAGCCGGGTTGAGCTCACCTGTTATGATATTCGCGGCCGCGTGTGCCCTCTCAGGGCCTGGCATGATAACCATGATCTTATCTGTCTTCACAATAGAACTTACTGTCTTGACCTGCACAAACCGGGGAAGGCCTTCCTGCGAAAGGAGTTGCTGCCTCTCTTCTGGATTGTCCAAACTTAAACCCTCCGGATTATAAGTTTCCGGAAAATCATAGATCAGATTTAACCTGTCTGACTCGGTAAGCCTCGCCCTGACTATGCCCCCTGCAATAAAATCTGCCGGGGTATCATTGTAGCTCATTCGTCCGTCGCCTGCGATGCCTATACAGGATATATCGACCTTGCCAAGCTCCCGGGCCTTTGCTTCATAGTCAGCATAGTCTGCCATAAACAGAAAATTACCTTCATCTATGCCAAGGCGCCTTACAAGGTGATCAAGGAGAAACGACTTGCACGAGATAGGGCTGTCTTTGGGCAGGTCGGCATACTCATAAGAATGAACTCCTCTGAGTCTGCTGGAGTAATAATGCTCTTGCGCCCCGGGGCCTGCCTGATGTTCCTCGTCTGCGCGCTTAAATCGCTCAACAAGCGCGTCAAAGAAGTCGACATGCGAGAGGTCCGCGTCGAAGCTTGCTACAACATAGTCCCTGCCCTGGCTCTGGTTGCGCTCAAGCGCTGCCTGAAATGCCTCAAAGAAATCATTCGCTGCGTGCCTGGCCATCTTCTCGGAGTCGCTCTTTACCACTATGTCATTAAAGGGATGGAATCCCATGGTTCCTGACTGCCGCCCTTCTTTACTTTCATCAACAAATATGATCTCCCCATCCGAAAAAACCATATTGACGGCTATAATCTCCCTGAGTTTTTTCTCAAGCCTGCTGATGCGTTCGCCATCATAATCTATCTTCTCATAACCATAATCTGACTCGAAAAGTATCGCGGAAGCACCTCTTCCCATGGCGCCGGCGAGTATCATACCTGTAATAAGGGGCTCTCCTTCTTTCGGGTCATGAAGTTCCTTATAGAGCTCAACCATCTCGCGAGGCAGAGCAGACTCATGGATCTTTGACCTTTCCTCGGTATATGCCCACCCGCCTCTACCGAGCGCATCCACATTGCCTGATTTCACGGCAGCGGATATCTCATCATGAAGCGGCCTTCCATTGCATATGGCCCTCCACTTATCGGGGCTGCGCAGTAAGAATTCAAACTGTTTTTCACCTATAGTCTGGCTGGCGGCTCTCTGTATACCCGGCCTGAAAATAATAGTCCTTCCCATTATCGACTCTACAATACCTTTCGGCGGCTCAAGATAGTGGATATGTTCTCCTACTCCCCTGCCCTCAGGAAGATATACTATCTCCTTTAGGCCCTTGCGTGAACCTGTTGTATCCTGGGCCCCTGTGCCCCGTCCTTTATCATTTTCAAAGATAAGGGCCAGCCTGCCGCATGCCACCTCATCCTTTGCCGCCTCTTCCCTTCCACTTATGCTAAACAGGGTCGAGAAAAGGCCTACCGCAACACTGCTTGAAGACGACAGCCCTGCCGCAACAGGAGCCTTGTGGCTATCGCATGTCAGGGCGAGTCCGCCGCCCCTTGTAAAGGCGTGGATATCATACAGTGCCTGTTCCGGGCGCTTCCTAAGGTAGAGCTGTGCAAGTTCCCTGATGCTGGTTCTGGCTTTGGCTTTCTCGTCAGAAGTGGTGTTGGGTAAACTGTCCAGGCCCGCGCCGATTATACCGGTAGCCCAGAGGGCGTGTATCGGGAATGAGAGAGGCTCCTCTTTTGATGTAGCAGTAAAGACCTCTTGACTGCCCTGGCCAAGGCAATAGAGGCGTGCTACATTGCCCCTCATCTCAGATATCTCTGCATCTATTACCTGGTTTTTGGGATCCATATTGCTGACAGCGCGCACTACAACCCTTGCGCCTGTTCTTTCCCACTTCTTTCCACCCTCAGTCTTTCTTACCCTCTCAGGATTTATCCTATGTGCTATGATAAGGGGCGCTGTCTTCTCCTGCCAGCTTTCATCGGCAAACCTGACAGGCGCACTTATAACCCTGGACGCCTTGGAAAGGAGGACACAATGGAGCGCATCTGATCCGAATTCACTGCTCCATGCCAGCCTGCCGGGAACGACAGAAAAGAAGGCCTGGTTCGCGGCTCCTTCTGAAAGGGCGCGTCTGCCAACAGGCGTGTCTTCCAAAACCAATTTCCTGTAAACATCATAGAGTAGGCCATCGACGATCTTTATCTTTTTTGCCCATTCTAACGCATTATCCGGATCCGAGAGATAGCGACCGTATATATCTGAAATAATGGCGTAGGCTATCTCGGCCCTCACCATCATAATAGGTTCTCCTGTTGCTAACAGCTGACGCGCATGTACTTTCAACGCCTCTATTCCGCTAAAAAGCGCAGCGGTACTGCCCTCTGCCATATCTGTGATAAAACCATGGTAGAGATAGAGGTTGTGATCTGCTATCATGGGCAAGATCTCATAAAATCTGGTCCAGACAACCCTTTTAAACATCGCATGGGCACGCCTATACTGCCTTATGCCCAACAGGCTTGTCATATGAGCGAATAACTCATTTGCAAAGAGCCTGTTGTCCGGCCCTCCGTTAGAATCCATATTCTGCACATGTACAATGACATTGCCCATAATCCACCTGAGGTAGTTTAGTATCACCACCTGTCCAACGGCTATCCCTAATGTCTCATTTGATACCTGTGAAATAATCTGATGCACAAAACGCCTCTGCGTATTGAGGTCGTAGATATCCCAGGCAGCTTCATGTTCTGATGGAACAAAGTCAGGATCCTGCATGGCATCTATGGTCTCCTGCATCCTCTGGCCAAGCAAGGCCTCTCTATACACATGCGTGGCCCTCTTGAAGAAATCTGCCAGGGCTTCTCGCCCTGTTTCATCGGGCCTGTCAAAGGTAAGCGCAACGACAAAACCAGGGGCCCCATTTCTATTCCACTCGAGCGACTGCCCATCCGCAGAAACCTCATAGCCGCACAATGCCAGCATAGTGGCAAACCACTGCTCGGTAAGATACTCATCCGGATAGGTGGGCGCACCATGAAGCGGAGGCCTTTCGGTAGGCATAATAGCTGTCATAAAACTATGCCTCCAGCCCTTATCCATAGCATGTATTGAGTGGTTATGGCCCGGGCCTTTGCCTGTATCTGCAGGGACAAGGGCGGTCTCCTGATAGAATTTTGCCCCTTCTCTATCCAGGACTTCTCTCA
The DNA here is from genome assembly GCA_013202525.1 of Candidatus Omnitrophota bacterium. Lineage (GTDB taxonomy): Bacteria > Omnitrophota > Gorgyraeia > JABMRG01 > JABMRG01 > JABMQS01. Next base: position 13,334 of record JABMQS010000006.1, on the reverse strand, counting down.
AGGCCCTGCCATCCGGCGTCCTTGAGGAATCCGCATACTGGACCAAACTGCCATAGCGCATAGCAGGTTGGCCAAATTCATCCTCCATGCCCTCAGCTATCATGTTCAGGGCAGCCCAGACGACCGCAGGGTCCCTATGGTCTACTCCTTCAGGGATAAGTAAGGCAAAACTTTTCAGTCTCCGCACAAGAAGAGTGTAGTTGATAGCACCTATCCTGCCATCACCTTTGGAAAGTACGCTTGAAAGCATGGGCCATATATTAAGCCCTATGCCGTCTTGTTCATACAGGCGTCTCCTTCTGTAAGTACTCCCGCCCTGTTGAAAATTGAACATCTGCCACTGCGCCACATTGGCTAAGCCTTGTTCTTCAAAGACCTCTACCATGGACTTGTATGTCTCGACCGGAGGCTGGTCTACTGCGCAGAGGCCAAAGCTATAGGCCACCGGCAATACGCTGTGGTGGAAGAACTGCATAAGTTTGGCCTGTAAGACCCTGTCCTTAAGCGCTTCTTCATCATTGAACTCTATTATGTGGACATTACAGTCCATCTTCTCAAGCCCGGCCAAAAGCTCCGGGTCTGCATTCGTAAGGCCTTTTATATTGACAGCAAGATAACACCTGTCATCACGCCCCTCATCGTGCGTGCGTTCGTAGATATTCGTTATAGCCTCCGGCGTAAGGGCCTCGTTTATCACTATCTTAAGCCCAAAGCTGCGCACCTTACCGAGCGACTCCTCAAAGAGCTGTTTTATCCACAGGCCTGCGCCTCTCCACTCCTCGGGCAGAAAGAGGGTTACCATATTCTGGCCTCTTTCAACATTGGCTGTTATCCACGCGGCCAGCTCCATAGCCGCCTCTATCTCCTTAGGCGAAAGGTTTGTCTGCGCGGCCCACTTTTCAATATTTATGTTGTTTAGCATGAGTGGAAATAAATTGCCGTAGCTTAAAGGGCCGTCATGCCTTCCGGAAAGCGTTGCCGCGCTGTCCGGCTGATGCGCCCAGCGTAAATATGCCCTATCAGGGTCTGGCTGGCCTGTTGCAAAGGGGTCTTGCATAAAGTTATCAAGGTGTGAACCGTCGATTGTCATGCCCCTGAAGTGCTTCCTTCCGTCGAGTTTAAAGCTTGAAAATATGGGATGAAGGCCAAACTTTGCGTTTATCACAGGCTCATAAGGTGTCTTGCCCAATGCCTGTATCATAACCAGGGTCTGCTTCAATCCACGCTCCAAGGCCTGTGTATCGGTCAGCTCTGCCCCCTCGCCCTGGGCCTTGGCCTTTTCCGCAGCCCTTATCTCTTCGATTATCCCCCCTAAGGAGCTTCTGTCTGTATCATCGAGCACAAAGACCCTAACCTTTCGACCTTCGTATACACCGGTGGCTTCGCAGAGGTATTTGTCCTCTGCAGATCCGCCCATGCCCGGCCAGATGAGGTAGGCTATATCATGCTCATGGCCGTTCTCATCGCCCTCGTCATATTCCTGCATACCCTGGCTTATGTTCTTAAGTTCAGTCCACATGGGCGCCAACATCTCAAGGCCCTTGTCTGGCTCTGCAGAATTGAGTTTCCTTGAGAGGAAGAATGTGCCAAGGTTGAGCCTCCTGATCTCAGTCAAATCATCACTATGCTCTGTCACTGTAGCTGTCAGGGGGTTGTGCGCCGGCACGATCTCATGCGGCAGGCGCTCTGTAGCAGCGCCTTCATCCCAGAAACTCTCATGATATACCCAGTCCATAACTCCCATGCCCGGCTCACGGATATATCTTTTATCTGTTCCCATAAAGGCCTCTTTGAGCTGTATGACCCTGCCGCTAAAATCTATTTCTCTTGCATCATCTGCGCCTATACCTAAAATTCCATGGAACTCAGGCAGTCCTGCACCTGCAGCCTTGACAGTGGTATCGAGATAGTCCCACAGCTGACCTGCAACCTGCGGCACTGTAACCTCATCATCTGCCTGCTGAAGCGGCCTGTATGAGCGGCATAGTCCTGCTGCCTTTGAGTTTACCTCAAGAACAACAACAGGCTCTGCCTGAAGGCTTATCCTGTATTTTTCGCCGTCAAGATGGGTCACGATAGCCCTAAGCCTTACATCAACTCCTGCAAAGAGAAGCTTCTCATTATCTGGCCTTCCCTCATTAAGCGCCTTCAGGGCATTTGAGACCATGGCGCGTATAGCCCCGAGCTCTACATTGCCAAGCTCTAAGTTTACATTCCTTCCATCAGGAAGCTCTACCACAAGATTGCGGTATGCATCTATCGGGTTTACTATCCTGGCGCCGCGCCCTACTGATACAACATCAGGGGACTCATCGCTTGCAACTGTGGCAAATTCAGATACTACCGCGTAGTTTTCATCTCCTGTATAGGCAACGTTATAGCGAAAATCTATCTTACGAATATCATCCCCATCCTGATAATTCACATTACCAGAATCTCTCCTTAATATAGTATTTCTTGCAGGCCATCCTATTTGCTCGGGGCTTGAGGCAGCTGTAATTATGCCGCCCGTACTTGCAATATGCGCTGAGACCTGTTTTACATCATCAGAAAATCCCTCTCTGCTTATCTCTACTGCTATTGTACCTACACCATGAGTACCTATATCAGGTGAGACAAAGACCTTATATGGCTGACCTGCTTCAACATCAAGCTGTTCCTGCAAAAATTTCCTCATGGCCTGATCCCTGGCCCAGGCGCGAGGGGCAAGCCTACCTGAAAACAACAGAGACTCGGGTACGCCTATACCTGCCCTTTTCAGCGCCTCTATGGTTGCGGCCTTGCTATCACAAAGCAAAGAGACATCTGTCGGATTAATAATAGGAAGATCTGTCCTTATTGGAGGGCATGTCTCATCCCGCCATATGGCATTGAATGGAAGTGTCTTTTCTAAGGAGACCCTGACCAGTCTTTTTCTTGCGCCATTTGAAAATTGCAATAATGCCAAGGCCTTCCTGGTAACAGGCCTTGCCTCACTTACTAAATCGAGGGGCCGCGCACCAAGGGCCCCTAACATCCAGTTGCCATCAGACATTTGCCCAAGATCAAAAGCATCTGTTCCTATTACTCCTATGTCTGTGCCTGAGCTATCTGCCTCCTGCATAAGGGCAAAGGTATCATTAGCTGCTACGGGGCTGCCAAAGCTTGAAATATGGGCCAGGAGGCGTTTCTTACCGGGCATATGCTGCATAAACTCTGTGGGTGTCAACTTAGACGGCATTACCTCTACCTCTCTATCATGCCAGTCTGTCAAAAGGTAGGCCTGGACCAGGCCCCCTATCTCCTGCATATAGTCGGCATCTTCAAGTATCGCATTGAGCCTCTCTATATCTATATTAAGCTCGCTCCCACATAAAGGCCCGAGTGCCTCTGTAAGGGCCTGCCTGTTCTTGATAAGAAGCGCTAACGTTATATCTAAGCGTGTATCAACCCGTGCTCCTTCTCCCGCCCTTAAGCGCCTTTTTCTTGTCTCTTCTATATTAAAATCAGGGTGTTCTTCTGAAATCCTTGCTGCCATGTAATATTTAATCAGCACACTCAGTGAGATCTCATCAAATGCCTCAGAATCTGCCATATCAAGGCCTGCCCGCGCATCTCTCAGGGCAACATCGACCGGTGAAAGTCCGTATGCGCGCCTTATATCATCGACGCCTATAGTGGACTCAGGGAAGACCGGATCTGGAGACGGTGTAAATGCATTACCGCCAAAGTTTATTTCCATGCCGCCTTCGCCCCTGTCTATCCAATTACTCATGACAGTGATATCATCGCGCTCTATCAACTCCCAGTTTATGTGGCGCTCTTCGGGGTCTGTGGCATTGGCAGCTCTCCTCGCCTCAAGTTTCCAGAGCTCAAGATATCTCCTGTCTATCTGGCCTATTCCTGTATTAGGCTCGACAAGATAGACCTCCCAGTCAAGTATTTCACCACTGAATATCTCGCCATCTGGTGTGCGCAATATAAACTCAGGAGTCTCTCCATCAGCAGCCTCCTTTACCTCAATAAGCTCAGCACCCTCTATCCTTTCGCCATTGCGGCCGAATATAGGCTCAATAAGCCAGTCTAAAAGCAGCATCGAGGCCCAGGCATATGTATCGCCAAAGATATCCTCACCAGCCCCATCGGTATCTGTTATGCCTTTTTTGCGCAAAAACTCCCTGAACATCTCCATAATAGCTGGGTCGTCTTTTGAGTTCTTTATCGCCTCAACGAGCTGGCGCGAAAGCTCAACAAGACGCGGAAACACTACCTCGCGGACATCATCACGCATATACTCAGGAAGGAGTGCGAATAGTGAGCCGCCCCTTCCGACATTTGTAGCAAGCTCAGTGTTGAAGGCATCAAGAAACTCAACAACATCGGGCTTAACATTTGGTGAAGCAGATGTGGGAACGGTTCTTAACGAACAGTATATGGATGTCTGAGGGTATCTTCCGCGTTTGATAGCCTTTCCGCGTTCAGTTATGCTTCTTCTCACATACTCTGTCATCTGCTCATCGCTGGCCCAATACCTGGGGTCTATCCATACAGCCTTTTGTATAACGATATTCTGTCCGCCGTGCTCCTCAGAGACATCGCGGATAAACTCAGCAGCTTCTGCCAACTTCGCTTCGGAGACCTCACCCGACTCATCGAGCATGTTCATTGCCCTTAAGTTACGAGCGCCAGACTCCCTTGCGCCTTTTAATATTATTATAGGGTGCTGTTTTGCAAAAGCCCGCAGGCCCATAAAATCATTATTGCCGTCTGCCACCACCCTCTTAAATGCCTCTGGGTCATTTCCTAGCTCAACCGTCAACTTATGATCCCAGCTGATCTCAGGGGGAAGCTTAAGGTCAGTGCCTGTGGTCTCTCTCGCGTATTCTATCACGCGGGCGTATATAGCCTTTTCATAGGTGATAAACCAGGTAAACAGCGACTGGCATGTAGCAGGTATCTTCGCGCTCTCCAATGCGCGTGTCTCAAATTTCGGCAGGCCATGAAAAGGAACCACAGCGCCTGCTATTATCTCAGTGCCTTCCCTGGTCTTTATGGCGCAACGGATGCGCCCGTTTACAAAACGCCCCTGTTTCTTAAAAAGCTCAACCTCAAGGGCAGCTGCCTCAGGGCTATAACCTTGCATGCGCCTTGCGGTTATAAACTCCTCTTCACTTAAGAAGGTATGGCCTGCCTTCACAGTAATCACAGGATGCTCTGCGCCATCGACCTTCCTTAATTCAGCATCTTTTGTAATGATAACATTGGCGCCGCACTTACCCTGACTCTGGCGCGCCTCATTTAACCCGGGCCCTGTCCTTAATAACCCGCGCTGGTGCGTCCTTGCTGTTGAGAATAACATCACCTCAGTTACTCTTTCCGATGCCTTGATGATATTGGGGTCAAAATCATTAAGCACAACCGGTATGGGGTATGCGGTGTTTTCTTCGAAATTTATATCGGGATCGAGCCTTAAGAGCGGCATCTCCTCGTAGCCATCGTTCATCATAAATGAGGTCTCTCTAAGCTGGCCAAATGCCCTCCAGAACCTCTCAGAATACGGGGCATCTGCCCTGCCTGCATAGGCACCAATAGCCTCTACCTCAGGATGTTCCGGGTCTGGGCGGTCATTTTGTATGTCATTTGGATCGAGCTCTTCAGAGCCTTGTCTTAAAGCACCTATCAAAAGATCCCGTTCTTTTGTATCCATATCCCTGCAATCGGTTCTATATATGATAAGCTCTCTTAGGTAATCGTAGAGCTCCCCGTGTATAAAGTGCGCGCATTCATAGATGCGCTCCATGGGCATATCCGCGAATGCCTTGCCCCTTGCTAATGCCCAGGGCTTATACCAGTAGCGGTGATCATCTATGGTCTCGGCAAAATACATGGTAAGATCATTCCATACCTGCACCTGATCCAGGTGCTGGGGCAGGAATATCGCGGACTCAAGGGTCTGTGACATTGAAAAACATGTATAAACCAATGAGACAGCTATTAAGACACGCTGCATATCTTCTTCTGTGTTGCGTTCAGTGCCGGATGGGTAGGCATTGAGGTTTTTAAGGTCAAATGCCTGCCAGTCTATATCCCCTTCTTCTGCCCCGCCTCTGGCGTATTCTGCCAGGACCTGTAAGGTCGCTCTCGGGTGCTCGTAGCCGCCGAGCAGGCGCTTTACCTCTTCTGCATTAAAGCCCTCGGGTGTGAAGACCGTATCAATATCATTCAATACCTTGGCAAGAAGCTGCTCTTCTTCAGGAGAAGCCGGTGTTATAAGCTGGCCTGCGAGTTCTCTTACATATGCCTTTGATGCTGCCAGCATATTGCCGTAGAGTGTAAAGGGATTGTGGTCTGAGTTCTGACGCACCCGGGTCTCTGGATCAGCTTCTCTTAAAATACCGCGCGCACTCCTTACAAGCCGGCCTCTATATTGGTCAGCTGTCTCGCAGAAAAATCCAAGGCGTTCAAATGGATCTGGATAAGCAGTATCGGCATTGCTTAGGTCTCTTGAGGTAGCCTGATATGCATCATTTGTTCTCTTATCTGTGGTGGCCTTAAGGGCAGCTCTTCTCTGTGCGCCCCTTCTTGCCATCCTCTCCTTTGCCCTCTCCTGTATAGACTTTGCAGATACCTCGACCATCTGCTCCTGTCCGAATTTTCGCGGATCAGGCACATACGCGGGCTTTGCCAATGTCTTTACCGTAGTTTCAACCTCATCCGGGGTAAAGGGCTCACCATAATATACCTCTACCTGTGCCGCGCCTGCGGTCGATTGCGCAACTATGGCTATGGCCTTATCAAAAGACTCCTTAAGCTTTCTTATATCCTGCGCAGGCATACCGATAACAACGTACATGCCGCCAAGAGCAAGCCATGTACCAAAATCCAGATGTCCGAGAGGAAGGCCTGAGTTTATCTTTACAAGGGCCTCTGCTATCACCCTGTACTGCTGGCTCTGCCTTGGGTGGGGATTCTTAAGGTCTTTCTCATCCTGAAGCGCAGCAAGCGCTTCTTCATTATCAACGATATCCATAAAGAGCCTGTAATATTCGTCGTGGAGCTGCGACAACGCCTCAGCAGAATCACCGGCCTCGGCCACTGCCAGCACCTTCTCAAGCAGGCTGTCTGCCCTGCTCTGCTCATACTCTGCTCTCTCTCTTATGCGCGGTATCTCATTATCACCCAAGGTTATTGCATCGTAGTTTCCGTGTTTACCGATATTTCCGCATGCCGCGAAGAAATCCATCACATCTCTCGTCCTATAGGCACGCTGTGCGCCTCCGCTCCTTTTCGCGGGCCCGTCTGAAATGGACGGTTCTGCTTCAGAATTCGCCGCCAGCATAAATGTCAGCAGTTTCGGCTGATCGAGCGCGATCTCTTTTAAGCTGTCTGGAACAACGCCCAGGTTTATAACGCTGCAGCCCTGCACATCCTCCTCATAGAATCTTCCGGGAAGCGCCTGCTTGAGCGCAAGATAATGGACAGCTGAGGTCAATGGATACTCAAATTCCTCACCGCCGCCACGGACACTTATAGTGCTATGAAGCAGCGCGTCATACTCCCGTTCTGTCTTTTCTACGTCGCCCTGGTTCTTCTCTAATATAGCATCCCGGAGGCCTTGCCACGCAAAGATATCACCTCCATATTCGGTCGAGTTTGCGGCAATGACCTTATCCGATATGCCCGTTGCATCCTGGATAACCCTTTGCGCTGTATCAGCGATCTCCTCCATGGTAACGAGCCTGTCATCTGTATAATTGAATATATTGGCAAGGCTTAAACCTGTGGAAGAGGTTACCTTTATCTGTCTGGGTGTATTAAAACGCGGATGCGCTGCCTGAGCCTTCTCAATCTGCAGTGCAAATCTCGCCTTCACAAGCGCTATCTGCTCACCCAGTCTTAAGCCTTTGCATTCCTCTTCGCTAATCCACAGGCCATAGTCCTCTTTCATCTTCGTAATCGACGCATCACGCACCATCTCATTGCTTGAATCGAGATCAAATCCAAACCTGAGCAGCGCAGCCTCTATCTGCAGCTCAGGTGAAAGCTGCCTTATCAGGTGGTCGCAAATACCAGAGAGTATCTCAAACTCACGAAGCCCGGTTGAAAAACGCATATCCCTTACAGCCCTGCCTGCCTCTGCCTCTTTATACTCTGCTGTCAAATTCACGCTTTCAGCGCCATTGTCAGCGAGTTGACGCAGCAACATATGCGCCTTTACAAACGGCATAAGGCGGCTCTGCTGTTCCAATGCTACTATAAGCGCCTCAGCGCCCTTGCGTGCCAATGGCACAAAGGCAGCCCTTCTGGGATTATCTATATCAATGTCTTCTCTGCCCAGCGCCGAGCCATAGACCGTTGCAATGCGGGCTAGATTAAGCGCCAATATCTTCTGGCCCCTATGGTTCTCTGTGAGATGAACAAAATCGCCAAACCCTTCGTGTGCATTAAGAAGTTCCTGTGCTGCCCAGACCTGCCAATCGGCCTCGCTGTCAAACTCCGACCTTCTCAAAAGTATGGTCTTTACGATTCTTTGAACCTCCGATATCAGCTCTGGCGGCACGCCTATCTGCCGGAGCACGTGGGGTTTTTCAAGGCAGAGGACAAATGCCAAAAACAGCCCGTCTTTAGGAACGCAGTATCCACCATAACCTTCGCCGCCTTCCCAGATATTCCTGTCGCCCCTGTCACTCATGTCAGCTGCCATTATCTCGCCATCGCCCTCGCCTACGGCCTTTATTATCAATGCCAATACATCACCCATTGCGGTATTTACAACAGCCGTCGTGTTCTCAAAGGTCTTGAAAACCTCCGCGGCCTTGGGTGACGACCACATGCGTGGATGCTTGTTTATCATCCGGTGGGACTTGGAGGCCTTTTTCCTGGCCTCCCAGGTGGCTGCGCCGGATATCTTTGCCCATGTATCATCAGACTGCTTCTCAAGGTGTGCCAGGTTGACCCTGCTGGGTGAATAAGCGACCAGGTTAAGGTCATCCCCGGTATATGTAAAGCCGTTATTCGCTAAAAGATAACCTAAGCCATGTTCTGCAATGACCTCACGCCTTGCCGTAGAAAGTCCGATAGATGCATGCTCCCAGATATAGGTCTGCGCCCTGTCGAGGAGCTGATTTTCTGTGGTGCTCTTTTGAGTTATAAGATGCTCAATGACCCTTACATGCAACTGACCTTCGTAATCGAGGCGCCAGTCTTCATTAGAGGTTATTGCATCCACTAAAGCCTTTATGTTGCTGGTGCTTTCCCCTGTGGCAGCCAGATGCGCATTTATGGCTTTCTCAACCTCTTCACCGTTATTAAATATGACATCTTTGATAGCCTGTAATACCGGTTCTGTGGGTGCTCCCTGCCTGAAGCCGGCGACATCCACATACAGTGAGTCTATCTCAGCGATAGCAGATGCCCTGTCTGACCCATTGTCTATAGCATCCTCTATTAGTACGCATAGCTGTCCTGTGGCACGCTCAACAGTTGGATTGCTTGAAACGACCGCTGCCTCAGCCTCGCCGGGCCTGTTCTTGCCAAGGGCATCCCTTGCTATGGTTACATCATCTTCAAGGCGAAGCCTTTGAATAATCAAAGAGCCTGCCTCATGCAAGAGGCTTCTGTATTCTGCCCTCTTCTCAGAGACCTCTTCACCGAGGTTCATCCACTTAATAACATTATAGTACTCCATCTCCTGCTCGGTCCAGGTCTGCGGATAGCCTTCGGTCATTCCTGCAGACTCTGTGGTAAGGACCTCCTGTAGAGGCGAGCTGCGCGGAAGCCAGTCCCAGTACTCCATGATCTCATCCAGGAGCATCTTCCCCTGGAAGGCGCGCATTGCGTCTTTCTCCGAATCATTAATAGTAAGCTGTGCCTGTATAACCAGTTTGCATATATCAGGCAGGGCATCAACTGTTGCTGTAGTTCCAAGAGCCTCTCTGTACTGCGACAGGGCATCCTGATAGAGGTTGGCATCGGTTTGGCTTTCTGCATTTATCACAACCGCCATTATGGCATCGCGACGCGTAGAGCGCTTGTGCGCCTTCTTATAATCGTTTATCTGGCGTGTCATGTTCTTGGCGCTAAAGGCTATAACTATGGCCAGGGCGCTGACATCCTCTTTAAAGCCCGGCGCTGCAGCATCGAGCCTCTCCATGAGTTGGGCATGTGTGAGCCTTATGCCGGCACCGGCAGCTTCTTCCTCTATCCTTTGCCTGGCCTCTTTATATTTTCCACCTTCTGTATTAAATAGGATGTCCCTTGCCATAGATGTAAACCATGTATATTCAGCTATCTGTTTATTCTCTGCCCAGTATTCTGCGTTTGCCCTGTAGAAGGTGTGCATACCCTGCTGATCTACCTCTGTCTGGGTTACCTTCTTGGTGCTGCCATCGGGCAGGGTGACAACAGCCACCCTCTCCATAATAAACATGGGTATGGCCTCCCACCAGTCATCAGCAAACATTGTCCAGTGGATATTGCGGCCATTATACCTCCCATCACCCGGTGAGGCATATATATTGTCCGCGCCCCTTCTCTTCAGGTCTTTCAGGTCTGCCTCTTCTATGGGGTGGGGGTCGCGCAGGGTATTTGTCCTTGCAAGCAGGGTTGAGCCCGACGGGGTAGAGAGCCGCTGTAGAAATATTACAAATGTCGCGGCCTTTTTAGGAGATAGCTGGATCTCAGCCCATAGTTCCTGGCCCTTAGCTGTGAGTTCGGCAAAAGTCTCCTGAAGCACCTCTTGTCTTCTTCGCTGAAGCGCGCGCGTCCCATCAGAGACACGCTCCCTTTGCAATGTATCGCTGAATTCCATTGTAAGGGCTTCCTTCTTCTCAGAGAGCAAAGTATCCACGGCCTTGTTAAAGTCTTCTATCGCGCCGAAGGCCTCCATCATCGATACATCACCCATCTTCTGGAGAACAACGACCAGCTTCTCAACCGGGTTATATAGTTCTTCTATGCCATTTTCTCTGATATATTCCCTGAGTGCCAATGCCTTTGGCACGATCTCTTTCCTTGCTGTGAGGTATGCTGCTATGGAATAAAGCCTTGCCTGGTTGGCAAATGCACGGCTCAGCCTGCCTGCAACTACCTCCTTGCCTTCCTGGTTACAGTGCTTTGCCATGCGCCATATATTTGCGCCTTCGACCTCTGGATCGTAGGTAGCCTGCAGGACAGCCAGGATATCTTCTTCCCTCTGGTCGATATTAACGGGTGCCCCGCTGGTGAGGTCGCTGTAGAGCGTTGAAAGCATGGTGTTAACAGTCTCTGTATCGTAAGGTAGGTCTATCTTGGAATAACGCATCATCTCTGAGACACACTGGTCACGCCACTCAACCTGTCTCCATAGGTTCTCTTTCTCGCTTGCCAGGTCTGCGCGGGTCTTTCTGAAGCCTGCCTGACCCTCAAGGCCTGCTTCCTGCCTTTCAATATCAGCTATCCTTTGGCGCAGCTGGGCAGTTCTGAGGCCTGAAACCTTAGCTATGTCTATCTCAAAGTCCTCTTTTGCATAGAATGGATTATCGACCGCCTTCTCAAGAAAATACCAGAACGCGTCACCTGAATCTACCTGCCTTGCGGAACGCAGGGTCTTCCTTATGGCCTCTTTCTGCTCTGGCTTGAGCTGGAGATAAAGGTCCAAGACTTCGTTCAGCGCGCTGCGGGTGTCCAGGTCTCTTTGTATGCAAATGCTATAGTATATCGAAAGGGCGATGGTAAGCTCAAGGCCCTCGCGTAGTGTCACGTCTACCTTGGCAACATCGGTATCTATTGCAGGAAGAAGGTTGGCGGCATCTTTAAGATCCTGGCTGGCTGGAAGCATATCCGCGAGCATATCATTGTCTCTTACGATCTCAAATTCCATCTCGGTACGGGGCTTTGAAAAAACACCGTCTGCATAGGGCATGGTAATATCATCATCTCTGCCCATATCAACAACAAATCTATTCATGCCTGCCGCAAATAGGCTGGCTGCTGCCTGTGCTGCTTGCCCCTCTTCTGTGCCTGCCTGCTGGGCCAGGGCTTGAGCGCTCTCCGCTGATAGTGTCGCAACAACAGTGGCATTAGCATCTATCTCTATCTTGGCTGTTGTAACGATTGTGCCCTTGCCGCGTTTTGCCTGCCACACGCCATTATCAGTCACACTATTTACCATGTGGATCGGCATGCCATGTCCAGGCACCTGTGCATCGGCGAGATCCTCTTTGAGTTCTGCAACTGCCGGGGTCCCGTCTCCTGTGCCGCCAGATGAGGCACGCACACCTGTGGAAGGCGCGCGCAATGTAGAGCTTGCCTGCAGTTGCTGGGCAATGTCGGGCATTGCCCAAGTGATATTATTTAGCACCAACAAGATAGAGATTATCACTGAAAGTGTTTTAAAAAACCCACTCTTCTTCCGCACTATATGTTCTCCTTTTTATATAACTTTCTTAACTGCAAGACTTCTCTTAGACTGGGGTCAGACCCCAAAGGTGCTACGCTGCTATGGCGGCGGCCATAGATAGCCTCTGCTCCTGCTCTGTACCGTAATGGTCAAAGGTCGGTACAGGCAGATTGAATATGCCTGTATCCAGGAATTCCTGAACGCTATTAACAGACGCGGCGTGGCCAAATACGCTCTCGTAGAAACCGTCTCTGTTCAGTAGATAGGTTATCTCTTCTGCCTTTTCCCCTGATCCAAGCACCCTTGCTATGCATATCTCAGGTATAAGGGGCGTGTAACGTTTTCTGGCGAACGCAGTCCTAAGGGTATTGGGATTGACCAATAGATACCTTGCGCTCGGATACCCCTCTAATTGTTCGTGTGATATCACGACAAAGGTGCTGAGCATATCACTTTGCTCAAGCTGAGACAATAGCCTTATCCTAAAGCCCAACCTCTCCTCAAGCGCCTTAAGGGAATCAGAGTCTTTATCATATATAATCTTTATAGTGCTTAACAGGACAGGCGAGATGCTTGCCTCATTTATTGCAATTGTGCCTTTCATCTGCACTGGGGCAGGTTTAGCAGCCCTGGCCAATAATGATCCGGGAGCCGGTATTTGGGCTGCTTCCTTTGCCAGTGTCTCACCAACCAAAGATGCGGCTGCAGAAGAGGTTGTAAGCACGCGGTGCCTCTCCGGGTATCTTCCTTCAGAAGCTGTTAGCTCGGCCTGAAGGCTCTCAGGCGTAAGAGCGGATATATTCCGGAATGTAGTGTCAAGACTGCCAACTCCGGATGCCTTAAGAGCAGCTTCACCTGTGGTCTCATCATATACCAGCTCACCCGGCAGTTCCGGAACGATGTAACCTAACTCCGATGCTTTTTCCTTTGTCATCTCAGGGTTGCCGAACTCTATGCTGAAAGGCTTCCTTCCTAT
>JABMQS010000046.1 GCA_013202525.1 Candidatus Omnitrophota bacterium | reverse complement strand
GGTCTCTGATATTAAAGAGAGGGCCCTTAGCTTGGTCGAGTCCTCAAAGAGGAAATTACAGCTTTTGGGTTTGAGTAACGAACAGATCGCCGAGCTAGAGGAGACCAGGGAGGCGCAGTCAGGCCTTGTCCTGCCTGAAAAGAAGATGTGGATTTACGGCGATGTATATGAGTATGAATTAAGCTGGGTAAAGTCTGGAGAGAAGCTAGAGATTAAGACGCAGGCCTTCCCGGGTGAGATATTCTCCGGAACGATCTCTTCTATAAACCCCGTGCTTGATCCAAAGACACGTGCAGTAAGGTTCAGGGCCGAGGTTGAGAATCCAGACTTAAAATTGAAGCCTGAGATGTATGTGGATGTGGTTATCAAGAGCATGTATGTGAGCCCGCAAGGTGAACATATGGTCTTGGCCATTCCAGATAAGGCTGTTTTGGATACAGGCGCGCGTAAGATCGTTTGGGTTTATAAAGGCAATGACGAATATGAAGGCAGGGATATCGAGGTAGGCCCTCAAGCCAGCGCTGAGACAGGTGATAAGGGGTCCAGGTTCTACCCTGTATTAAAAGGCCTGAGTGAGGGAGAGGATGTCGTAACCAAGGCAAACTTCCTGATAGATTCCCAGAGCCAGATTACCGGTATCACGGCGTCTGCATACGGCGGGGCGCTTGGGACAGAGGAGAAGAAGGCATCCCCGGCACATCAGCATTGATTGTATATAGGAAACCGATATTATGATAAACAAGATTATAGAAGGCTGTCTTAAAAACAGATTTTTGGTAATAGCCGTATTTGCGCTTATTATCCTGTGGGGTTTTTCTTCTATGAGGCAGACCCCTGTTGACGCCATACCTGATATAGGTGAGCTTCAGATAATCGTATATGCGGACTGGCCCGGAAGAAGCCCTAAAGACGTAGAGGACCAGCTCATATATCCGCTGACTACAGGGCTTATGGGTACGCCGGGTATCAAGGTTACCCGCTCAACCTCGGCCTTTGGTTTCGGTCTTGTCAATATGATATTTAAAGAGGACACAGACTATTATTGGGCCAGGACGAGGGTATTGGAGAGGCTGGACTTTGCAAAGAGAGATATCCCTGAAGATGCGATTGTTACCCTTGGCCCAGATGCCACAGCCGTAGGGCAGATATTCTGGTATACGGTCGAAGGTGAAGGTTATGATCTGGAACAACTGCGTTCTCTCCACGACTGGTATATACGCTATCAGCTCAACGCTGTCGAAGGCGTATCAGAGGTTGCTTCTGTAGGAGGCTATGTAAAACAGTACCAGGTCGACATAGACCCGAACAAACTGCTGTCACACGATGTAAAGATACATGACATCATAACAGCGATACAAAGGTCTAACATAGATGTCGGCGCCAAGGTCTTTGAGGAAGGTGGTGTCGAGTTTGTCGTGCGTGGGGTCGGTTTTATAAAGGACACTTCCGATATAGAGAATATCGTTGTTGATGCAAAGGACGGAGTGCCTATTTATGTAAAAAACGTCGCCAAAGTAACTATCGGCCCTGAGTTTCGAAGGGGCGCCCTGGATAAGGAAGGAACAGAGGCTACGGGCGGTGTTATTCTTATGCGCTATGGAGAGAACCCCCTTAAGGTTATCGGAAGCATTAAGAAGAAGATAGCGGAGCTCTCGGTCGGATTGCCTCCGGGAGTGAAGATCGTTCCTTTCTATGACCGCACAGGCCTTATCAAGCGTTCTATCAATACACTAAAGACCACCCTGATCCAGGAGATGATAATTACCGTCCTTGTCATCGCTATATTTCTTCTCCATTTCTGGGGCAGTGTAGTCATATCGGTTGTCTTGCCTATAGGCGTGCTGATAGCTTTTATCTTTATGCACCGCCTGCACATAGATGCAAATATAATGTCTTTAGGCGGTATTGCCATTGCCATAGGTGTTATGGTAGATTCCGGATGCGTCTTAGTTGAAAATGTCTACAGAAGGATAGTAGAGAAACGAAAAGAACTGAATGTGCCGGAGCTTGCGCCTGATGAGAGGCTCAAGACCTGTATTTCAGCTAGCCAGGAGGTAGGAAGACCCGTTATCTTCGCGCTCTTAACGACCATTATAGGTTTTATTCCAGTGTTTGTCTTGACCGGACAGGCTGGTAAGCTTTTCAAGCCCCTTGCCTTTACAAAGACATTTACCATGATAGGGGCTGCTATAATCGCGCTTACACTTTTGCCTACCCTGTCGTATTATTTTTTGAGGGGCAAGTTAAGGCCTGTTGAGGAAAACAAAACCACGCAATTTCTATATAAAATATATAATCCTGTAATTAGATGGTCACTGAAATATAAGAAGAAAATAATTGCGATTGCTGCTGTTATGATTATAGTGGGAATCTTATGTGCCTCTTTGATGAAGCAGGAGTTTATGCCTCCGCTTGATGAAGGGGACCTCCTGTTTATGCCTGTTCTTCTTCCGGGGGCATCCCTTACGCAGGTGATGGATGTCATGAGAAAACAGGATATTATCATCAAGAGTGAAATCCCCGAGGCAGAATGGGTAGTGGGAAAACTCGGCCGTGCCGAAACATCAACCGACCCCGCACCCGTAGCAATGATTGAGACTATAATACATCTTAAAGACAAAAAATTCTGGCGCAGAGGCATGACGAGAGAGAAACTTATTCAGGAGATTCAGGAGAAGACCAGGATGCCAGGGGTAAGTCCTATTATGACCCAACCCATACGTAACAGGATAGATATGCTGGCTACCGGGATCCAGACCCCGGTCGGCATAAAGGTATTTGGGGCGGACCTGGATAAGATCGTTGATATAGCCACAAAGATAGAGAAGATAGTTTCCCGCGTAGATGGTGCGGTCAGCCCCTATGCTGAACGCATATCAGAAAGGCCCTATTTTGAGATTGAGATAGACAGGGAAGAATCTGCCAGATATGGCATAAAGGTTGCCGATATACAGCATATTATTATGACGGCAGTAGGCGGTATGAATCTTACAACGACCGTAGAAGGCAGAGAGCGTTATCCAGTTCGCGTAAGGTATATGAGAGAACTGAGGGATAGCCCTGAGGCGTTAAAGAGGATATTTATTCCAACCCCAAAAGGCGGGCATATACCACTGGCACAGGTCGCGAAGTTAAAAAAGGTTTTGGGCCCTGCTGTTATCAATTCAGAAAATACCCTTACATACGCAAGGGTATTCGTTAATGTGGATCAGAGCAGGGTTGGGCTGATCGATTTTGTAAGAAACGCGCAAAAGGCCGTCCAGGATGAAATCAAAAACGGAAAAGTGAAGCTGCCGCCGGGATATTACATATCATGGTCGGGCCAGTTTGAATCAGAGATGGAGTCAAGAAAAAGGCTTATCCCCTCACTGATAATATGCCTTGCGGTTATAATGCTCCTGCTATATATGGCCTTTAAGAATTTCAGTTCTTTGCTTATTCTTTCAACAGGTATTCCCATCTCGCTTGTAGGCGGCATTATCCTGCTGTTTGTTTTGGGTTTTAGATTCTCAACTGCCGTATGGGTAGGTTTTATAGCTTTATTCGGTGTAGCCACAGATAATGCTGTAGTGCTTCTTTCGACGCTGGACGACCTGTTTAAGAAGAAGATGCCGAAGACAAAGGAAGAGATCCGTCAGACAGTTATCGAAGGAGGGCTATTAAGGGTAAGGCCGATTATGATGACTGCAACGACGACAGTTATCGCGCTTATGGCGGTTATGTTATCGACAGGCACAGGTTCTGAGATCATGAAACCCATGGCATCGCCCACGGTAGGCGGTTTGATTACAGCGACGTTATCAAACCTTATACTTGTGCCGGTATTGTACTGTTGGATAAAAGAAAACGCACTTAAGAAAAGGGAGGCAATAAAATGAGAAAGACGCTGATTGCATTCATGTTGGTTTGTATCATTGTGACGTTTGCATCTTTCAGCCAGGCCTATGCCGACTGTGGAGGCTGTAAGGTTTCCGCCAAGAAGGGTGAGATTATCAATGATTCCTGCCCTGTGATGGGTGGTAAGGTTGATAAGGATACACCGTATAAGATAGAATATAAGAATAAGGCAATAGGTTTCTGCTGCCCGGGTTGTATAGATAAGTTTAAGTCCGATCCCGAAGCATACATGGCAAAGATCCAGAAAAAATGTATGATCAAATGCCCGAAATGCGGCGCGGAGATCGATCTTATGCAGGAGTGCAAGAAGGCCAAGATTAGCGGCGCCTGCCTGATGCCGCAGAAGTAAGTAAACAAGCATCTGGAGACGTTTACCAAGTTGTTCGGGAACCTGCCTGCCCTCCGTAGCTCCACCGAAAATTCCGTGCGATAGAGCGCAGGAGGGTACCCCCCCCCACCTAAAATTCTGATTTGACATTTCCCCTTTATCTTATATAATATTAGAGTTACAAAAAGTATTAATAACCCAAAAGCAAGGAGGGCATTATGGATACAGGTATAACCGCAATAAACGAGAAGGTCAAGAAAGAGAGTGTCTTTATTGAGAACCTGGTTTCTGAGATAAGGAAGGTGATAGTGGGCCAGGACTATCTGATACAGAGGCTCCTTGTCGGCCTTCTGGCAAATGGCCACATACTTGTAGAGGGTGTGCCGGGCCTTGCAAAGACCATGTCGATAAGGACTCTGTCGCAGGCGATAGACACCAAGTTTCAAAGGCTTCAGTTTACACCAGACCTTCTGCCCGCGGATTTAATCGGCACCCTAATTTATAATCCAAAAGACGGCGCATTTACCACAAAGAAGGGCCCGATATTTGCAAATATTATACTCGCCGATGAGATAAACAGGGCGCCTGCAAAGGTTCAGAGCGCGCTTCTTGAAGCCATGCAGGAGAGGCAGGTTACCATAGGTGAGAATACCTTTAAGCTTGATGACCCGTTCCTTGTAATGGCAACTCAGAATCCGATAGAGCAGGAGGGAACATATCCTCTGCCAGAGGCGCAGATAGACCGATTTATGCTGAAGATAAACATAACCTATCCCAACATAGACGAAGAGCACAAGATCCTGCAGAGAATGGGCTCTACAAGCCCGAAGACTGATGTAAACGCTGTTGTAGATCCAGCAGATATTATAAAGGCAAGAGGTGTTGTTGATGAGATATACATAGATGAGAAGCTCCAAAAGTATATTCTCGATATCGTCTTTGCCACAAGAGAGCCCAAAAACTATAAGCTCGATGAGCTGACCGATCTTATCCAGTATGGCGCGTCTCCTCGTGCGACCCTCTACCTGAGTCTGGCTGCCAAGGCATTTGCCTTTATTCAGGGCAGGGGCTATGTTACGCCGCAGGATGTAAAGAGTATTGGCATGGATGTCCTGAGGCACCGTGTCATTATAAGCTATGAGGCAGAGGCCGAAGAGAAGACATCCGAGGATATAATAAAGAAGATATTCGATGAGATAGAGGTGCCGTAAAAATTGGATTGCAAAGGTCATAACTCATTGTGCCACAAGGGCCCCGGAAGGGGTGAAACCGCCAAACAAGAGATTCGAACCAGAAGGTTCCTCAGTCTCTATGATAGAGATTGGGGAGACTGAGAAACGGTCCCATGATTCCTAAGGAAGTATTTAAGAAGATACACCGCATACAGATCACCACCTCAAGGATGGTGACAGATGTCCTTGCCGGGCAGTACCAGAGCGTCTTTAAAGGCCGCGGCATGGAGTTTGATGAGGTGCGTGAGTACACGCCCGGGGATGAGATACGCGCCATCGACTGGAATGTCACCGCGCGGATGGGCCATCCCTTTGTAAAGAAGTTTGTAGAGGAGAGGGAGCTTACGGTGATGCTTCTTCTAGATGCCTCTATGTCCTGCCGCTTCGGCTCGGTCGATAAGATGAAGAATCAGCTCGCCGCAGAGCTCTGTTCTGTGCTGGCGCTCTCTGCCATACAGAACAACGACAAGGTAGGGATCATAATCTTTACAGACAAGATAGAGAAGTTTATCCCTCCCCGAAAGGGCCACCGCCATGTGCTCCGCGTAGTAAGAGAGGCGCTCTATTATAAACCTGATGGAAAAGGCACCGATATAGCGGGCGCGCTGCAATACCTGAACCGGGTCACAAAGCGAAAGGCCATCACATTTATAATCTCAGACTTCTTCGACGAAGACTATAAGAAGCTTTTGTCTATATCCAACAAGCGCCACGATATTGTAGCTGTCACCATAACCGACCCGAGAGAGGTTGATCTGCCGAATGTGGGCATTCTCAATCTGGGTGATGCGGAGACAGGCGAGGATATTACCATCGACACAGGCGATGCCGGTTTCAGGAAGCAGTACAAAAAAGACGCGCTCGAAAGGATTGCCCAGCGCAAGAAACTCCTGCGCTCCGTGAATGTCGACAACATAGATATATATACGGACGCGCCTTATACCAAGGAACTGATAAAGTTTTTCAGGACAAGAGAGAGAAGATTGGCATAAAGTGAGACCTCTTACACCCTTTATCTATCTGATTTTTTCTTTTGCCGGGCCGGCTGCTGCCCTGGCAGATGACATAAGGGATATAAAGCCGCCAGTGTATTTTCCTACCAACTATCTTCCGATAATCATTATTCTTGGGGCCCTTATTTTAGCCGGCCTTATTTTTCTAATAAGGTATCTGGTCAAAAGGTATATAAAGGATAGGCCTTCGATTTTTTCAGAGCGGCCCAAATCCGCCCATGAGATAGCTTATGAGGCACTCGCAGAATTAAAACGCAAGGAACTGCCGGCGCACGGCCTGATGAAGCCATATTATATTGCATTGTCCAATATCATACGCCATTATATCGAAAACAGATTCACCATAAAGGCGCCGGAGATGACGACAGAGGAGTTTTTGAATTCACCGAAGGTCTCCGATACCTTATCCGGCACGCATAAGAACCTCCTAAAAGAATTCCTGAGTTTGTGTGATATTGTGAAATTCGCAAAGTACGGACCAGGTCCGGATGAGACAGAAGAAAGCTTTATTTCAGCAAAGCGGTTTGTGGATGAGACAAAGCTTACCCGGCAGCCTAAAGGGGAGGCCACTAAGAGATGATATTTAAGGACCCCTGGGTATTATTGCTTCTTCCAGCCCTGATCTTGTATGTGTATGTTATTAAAAAAAGACAGGCCTCTTCCAGCCTCAGGTTCTCATACAATGCCTTAATAAAATCCGCGAGGCCCACACTTAAGCTAAGATTAGCGAGAAACCTCATCTATCTAAGGGCCTTTGCAATAGCGCTTTTTCTTATAGCCCTTGCGCGGCCGTGTGCAGTGCTGGAGGAGACAAAGATCTACACAGAGGGCATAGATATTGTCCTTGCGATCGACTCATCAGGCAGTATGCTGGCAGAGGACTTCAGGATAGACGGCAGGCGCCAGAACAGGCTTGAAGTGGTCAAGAAGGTCGTGGAGGATTTCATAAAGATGAGGAAACACGACCGTATCGGCATGGTCACTTTTGCAGGGCGTGCCTATACGGTCTGTCCGCTGACACTCGACTATGATTGGCTCATCGGACATATTGAGAGGGTCAAGGTGGGGGCCATTGAGGACGGCACTGCCGTCGGTTCTGCCATAGGCACATCCTTGAATAGGCTAAGGGACACCGAGTCAAAGAGCAAGATCATAATACTTCTTACAGATGGTGTTAGCAATGCAGGCAGGATCTCGCCCCTGGCAGCTGCCGAGGCTGCAAAGGCCCTGGGGGTAAAGATATATACAATAGGCGCGGGCTCAGAGGGGCCTGTTCCATATCCCATGAGGGACTACTGGGGGCAGGTAATATATAAGAATGTAAGGATAGATATAGATGAGCCCACTTTGCAGGAGATCGCAAAGGAGACCGGCGGCAGGTATTTCAGGGCCACGGACACAAGGTCGCTTAAGGAGATCTACAAAGAGATAGATGGGCTGGAGAAGACTCCTATCGAAGAGATCGGCTTCAGGAAGTATAAGGAGTTGTTTATGAAGTTTCTTATTCCGGCTTTGATGCTCCTGCTTTTAGAGTTGCTGTTGTCAAATACGATATTGCGAAAGTTGCCGTAACGGAGATGCGATGAGATTTGCAGATATACATTTTGCTTTTGCCTTTTGGGCGATTCTTGCAGTGGCCCTGTTTATTGCGTGGGCGTTTAATGCCAGGAAGAAGACTCTGCAGAAATTTGCCCAAACAGAGACTTTGAATGAGATCGCATCCTCGGTAAATTTTAAAAGACAACTGGTGAGGCATGCACTGCTTGTAGTGGTGTTGGCATTAAGCGTAGCGGCGCTGATGCGCCCGCAGTGGGGATTTCAATGGGAAGAGGTCAAGAGGAAAGGCCTCGATATACTGATAGCCATAGACACCTCAAAGAGTATGCTGGCCACAGACGTAAAGCCCAACAGGCTGAAGAGGTCTGAATTTGCCGTGAAGGACCTTATCAAGAAATTAAAAGGCGACAGGATAGGGCTGATAGCCTTTGCAGGCACAGCCTATCTTCAATGTCCGCTGACCATAGATTATAACGGGTTCCTGCTTGCGTTAAACGACTTGAGCGTCGATACGATCCCGCGCGGAGGTACGTCTATCTCGAGTGCAATAAGGCTTGGGATAAAGATCTATGAGAATGAACTCCGCGAAAACAAGATACTTATCATCATAGCCGACGGTGAGGACCACGAGGGCGATCCTGTCCGGCTTGCGCAGGAGGCAAAGAAGCAGGGCGTAAAGATATACTGCATCGGTATAGGCACCACAGAAGGGGAGCTTATCCAGCTGACCGATGAAAAGGGGAGAAAGAGCTTCCTGAAAGATAAGCAGGGTAATGTTGTAAAGTCGAGACTAAATGAGAAGGTCCTGCAGGAGGTTGCATTGACTACAGGCGGTGCCTATGTACATGCAAGCGGCGCTGAATTCGGCCTCGACTGGATCTATGAAGACAAGCTTTCAAAGATGGAGAAGAGAGATATAAAGGCGCAGATGAGCAAGCGTTATTATGAACGTTTTCAGATACCGCTGGCTATGGCATTGATACTGCTTCTGATAGAGTCGTTTATAACCGACAAGAAGAGAAGATGAGAAGGACTTTTTTCATAATATTACTGGCTGTCTTATTCTTTAGCCCATGTCTGCTCGGCAGCCAGACATGCTTTGCTGCAGTAAATGCGAAAAGAGAGGTAAAGAAGGGAAATATATTGTATAATAAGGGGGAATTCCAGGAGTCGCTTAAGAATTACGAGAAGGCCCTTGATGCTGCCCCAGATTCAGATATTGTAAATTTTGATTTTGGGGCAGGCCTATATAAGACAAAAAGCTTTGATAATGCGATGGAGCATTTCAAGCGGGCCCTGGTAACCGATGACCCCTCGCTTGAGCAGCAGGCAAGCTATAATCTCGGCAATGCCGAGTATAAATTCGGGATAGGTAAAGAAGATACCAATATTAATGAGGCCGTTGGCCTTTTGGAGCAGGCGCTAAGGCATTATGAAAGGGCTGTTGAACTCGACGCAGAAGATGAGGACGCAAAGTATAATTACGAGTTTGTAAAGAAGGAGCTTGAACGCCTGAAGAAGAAACAGCAACAACAGCAGCAAAAGGATCAGAAGGAGCAAGAGGAGCAGGAGAAGGAAGAGCAAGAGGAACAAGAGCAGAAGGACCAGGAGCAGGAAGAGCAAGATAAGGAAGAGCAGGAACAAAAGAAGCAGGAGCAGGAAAAAGAAGAGGAGCAGGAGAAGGAGCAGCAAGAACAGCCCGAGGAAAAACAGCCCGAGGAAGAGCAGCAAGAAGAGGAACAGGAAAAAGAGCAAGAACAGCAGGAGCCTGAACCCAAAGAAGAAGAG
>JABMQS010000045.1 GCA_013202525.1 Candidatus Omnitrophota bacterium | reverse complement strand
GTATATGGGTCGATATATTGCAGAGCTTCATCACGCCCTTACGGTTCAAGACGCTCTTATAGGCGATCGCAAGCACGGAGAGGCCGTTGTAATCCATAAAGGTGACCTTCTTCATGTCCACAACTATTCTGCGCTTGCCGCTGCTTATGACAGTACCGACCGCCTCTATAAGCTCAGAGGAGTTGATATTGACCCTGCCCTCTACCTCAAGGACCGCAACGTCTTCTATGCCTGCTATCTTTATCTTCATGCTTATAAGTGTGTACCTGTTAAAAGAGGGGAAACCCCTTCCCCTCCTGATCCCACCATCTCATGTCTTGGCTCTGGCAAATGCGTTATCTCTTCTTGAAGCTGTCTTTGGTCCCTTCGATCGGAGCCTTTACTGTTTTGGTCACAGCGGTGTATCCGGTGTCGAGACTTCCCTTTACAGGGGTCACTATGACGTCCTTTATCTTCTCCGGTTTTCCCGTAACCATCTCCACGGAACTGCTGCCTGTGGTCGTTACTGTCATAGTTGCATCCTTAACAGTGTATCCTACGGCCTCCGATGTCTTCTTGGTGATTCCAAAAGGCCAGTTGAAGATATTCTTGAAGAAACGTACAGCCTTGTTCTCAGGCTTGGCCTGGGTTTCATCGGCATAAACACTAACGGCCGAAAAAGAAACTGACAAAACAACTATTACTAATACTGCCAATACACCTTTTTTCATGCTACCTCCTCCTTATAATAGTCGATTACTACCTACATTGAAATTATATAATATATAGTATACCAAGACAAGTAAAAAAGATACTAACACTAACATTTATTTAGACTCATTAGTTTTAGTAATAAGCGGCAGGGGGTCGAGATGCCTGTCATCCTTTCGTATCTCAAAGTGCAGATGCGGCTTCATCCTGCGGTAATTTGCATTTCCGGTCTTTCCTACCTCTCCTATTTTTTGCCCTTGCCATACCCAGGCCCCATTTGGAATATCTACAGAGCTGAGATGGCCGTATAGCGTAACGTAGCCGTCAAGATGAACGACCTTAATATACATACCCATGCCACTCGGCACCTCTCCTGTTTTCGCAAAACCGCTTTTGGCGGCTAATACCGGTTCCCCGATGGGGCCGTCTATATCCAGACCCTTATGCCTCCTTCTTCCTCCTGAACGCCTTGCACCAAAATGCCCGTCTCCCATTACGTCGGAGCGTATTGACACTGCGCATCCTGACTCAACCGGACAGAGGAATACAGGTTCTTTAAAGGAGATAAATTTCTTGAAAAGGACTGGTGAGGCAGGGTATATCAGAAACAAGAGCAGGCAGAAGATGAATATCCTTATGAAAAGACTGGGCCTGCGCATCATAAGAAGATCATGATGCCTTGCCGCTGGCCTTGTAGATGACATCACAGAGAAACTTGAGGAAGGTATTCTTATTATCTTCTTCTATGTTGGTAAATTCTACACCGTTTGTGTATTTGCCGCCGCCTGCCAACGGGGCAGACCAGATGACCTTGCCGGCACAGTGGACAGGATTTACGCTTTCCGGTGCAGTCAGATCTATCTGGATCTGGGTACCGACAGGCAGCTCATTTTCGACCTCGATCATCATGCCGGTAGCGCTTATATTTCTGGTGACGGACTTGATCTCCCTCAAAGAATCCCCTTCCTTAAGGCGCAGGACCATCAGCATAGAGGTATCGGTTCGTATATAACGCCTCTTCTCTTTCATCTCTACGTTATTTTTCATGCTGGCCTCCCTAATAAAAAAGCGAAACGAGATTTACTTTTTAAAAAACTCAAAAGAAAAACATCGCTTCGCTTTCTTGGATTAACTAAATCTGTTATTTTTCTTCAAAGACAAATTCAGGCTTCAGAACGGGCTGGTAATTCTGAGGCACAGGAAATAAGAATGTTACTACATCGTATGCACCTGCGCCGGTCCTGACCACTGTCATACCCACGCCCTTCAGGGTGCCGTAGGTTATGCCCATAAGCGGATTATTTGTTTCAACGCTTGTGTCATATATATTCTTAGGTAATTCTACCCAGCCTGTAACGACATTGACAATACCTCTACCTAGCTTCTTGCCCATCTTCTCTATGGCGCTGCCCTCCTGAGCAAAAGCAGGTAAAGCTACCGCTGCAATACATAATATCAAAACAGTTGCTGCTGTTACCTTTATTCTTTTCTTCATTCCCATTATTCACCTCCTTAATTCTATTATTTTTACTACAAGAACAGTTTATCAATATAATAAGGTTTTGTCAAGACAAAAACAGGCAGGATTAAAGAATAACTATGCCCTAGCAGGCAAAACAGGCCTCAGGAGACGGTATTTTTCAGGCTGCCTATCGCCTCGATCTTCAGCTCTATCTCATCCCCGCGCGATAAAGGGCCTATGCCGGGCGGTGTGCCTGTAGCAATAATATCCCCGGGTAAAAGCGTCATCACGCCCGAGATGAACGAAACCAGGAACTCCGGACTAAATATCAGGTTTGCGGTTGTGGATGATTGGCGGAGCTTATTATTCACAAAAAGGGCTATTTCCAGATCCTGCGGATCCGCATCCGTGGCTATGCAAGGGCCCAAGGGGCAGAATGTATCGAATGACTTTGCCCTGGTCCATTGTATATCCTTCTTCTGGAG
>JABMQS010000044.1 GCA_013202525.1 Candidatus Omnitrophota bacterium | reverse complement strand
TGGTTATCCCCTGACCAATACCGAAGATTAGCATCGGTAAAACCACCAACGCCAGCCGCGGCATGAACGGAAGCAGCGCCAGGGATAAGGCGTAAGGAATAAAACCGAGCTTAATCAGATTGGCTTCAGAGGTAAACCTCAGCATCCTGCCAAGCTGTGAGGAAACAAGGGCGGTGGTAATGGACATGCCGGAGAGAACCGCCCCTATGATGAAGGGAGTGGCACTGGAGGGCGGTATGCCTAAATGGAAACACAACGCCAACATACTATTGACAGCGCTTGAGAATGTTGTACTGGGCACATACCTCACTGAATACCATTCAGGATTCCGCGCGTATTCGAGACGGCTGCTTGAGACAATCGATTTTAAGCGAAACTCTGACGGGTTTATATTTGATACTGAGATAATAGTCCAGCTACTGCTCAAAGGTTTCAAGATAGAGGAGATACCCATAAAGACACGCTATTTTGACGAGGCCTCTTCCATCGGATTCATGAAGAGCTGCGGCTATGGATTGGGTATATTTAAGACGCTGTTTAAGTATATCCTGCATGTAAAAAGAGTCATTCATTTTAAACAGTTTGGGTAGTGTGTCATTGCGAGGTTGACGTAGTCAACCGAAGCAATCCCATTGTTAAGATTGCTTCGCTCCCCTCGGTTTCACTCGGAGCAGGTCGCTCGCAATGACGATTCTCTAAAAAGGAGTAATAAACCATGCAGCAGATAAAGCTAATAGTCGATGACCTTGTTAAGAATGGTACGGTCTCAAAGGAACAGCTTGAGTCGGCAAAGGATGAATCGAAGAAGAAAGGCATGCCTCTCGATAAGGTATTGATAAAAGAAGGCCTGGTTACGGAGAGAGATATCGTGTCTGTCCTATCCGATCGTTTAGGCATACCGTTTATGGATCTCTCGGATTACGTTGTTGATACCTCTGTTATCAATCTGGTGCCGGAAGCGGTTGCGGAGAGGTATAAACTGATCCCCATCTTCAAAATAGGTCAGACCCTGACCATTGCAATGGCAAATCCTCAGGATATAAACGCCATAGACCAGGTAAGGCTAAAATCTAAGTGTGAGATAGAGCCTGTCCTGGCCACAGAGACTGATATAAGGAATGCCATAGATCAGTACTATGGTGTTACCGGAAGCGTAGAGGAGGTTATAAAGCAGATAGATGCATCCAAGAAAGCTGCTAAAGGCAAGAAGGTCTCAGAAGCAGATCTTGCGGAAGATGCACCTGTCATAAAACTGGTCAATCTTATCATTCTGCAGGCTGTCAAGGATAAGGCCAGCGATGTGCATATTGAGCCTGATGAGAAGGTGTTGAGGGTGAGGTATCGCATAGATGGTATCTTGCATGAAGGCATAAAGCCGCCCAAGGAGCTTGAGTCGGCGATACTCTCCCGCGTAAAGATCCTTGCGAAGATGGATATCGCTGAGAAGAGAAGGCCGCAGGACGGCAGGATACTCCTCAAGATGGAGGGCAGGGATATAGACCTCAGGGTCTCAAGCTTTCCGACGATCTTCGGCGAAAATATAGTTATAAGGATACTCGATAAGACAAGTGTGCTGATGGGGTTATCGGAGATCGGCATGAATGCCGCCGCATTAAAAGAGTTTGATAAGCTTATAAGGAGGCCCTATGGCATTTTGTTGGTGACGGGTCCTACCGGAAGCGGAAAGACCACTACTCTATATGCCGCCTTGTCTACGATAAATTCATCAGAGAAGAATATAATCACTATAGAAGACCCGGTAGAATATCAGCTCGATATGATAAGGCAGACTCAGGTTAATCCCAAGGCCGGTTTGACCTTTGCCTCAGGGCTGCGCAGCATATTGAGACAGGATCCAGATATTATAATGGTTGGTGAAATCAGAGATAAGGAGACCGCTGAGATAGCAAACCATGCGGCCCTTACCGGCCACCTTGTCTTATCGACCCTGCATACAAATGACTCTGCCGGCGCTATAACACGCCTGGCAGACATGGGCATTGAGCCATTTCTGGTATCGAGCTCTGTGATAGGCATTTTGGCGCAGAGGCTTGTAAGGGTCATATGCCCCAAGTGTAAAGAGAAGATAATCCCGACAGATGATATACTCAGGGACCTGCATCTTGAAAGGTCGGATGATATCGCTATATATAGAGGAAAGGGCTGCCCTAAATGCAAAGAGACAGGATATACGGGCAGGATCGGGCTCTATGAGCTTCTGGTTATCAACGAGGAGATAAAAAAGCTCATAATCGCAAAGGCATCTGCTGATGAGATAAAGAAGAAGGCGGCTGAATTCGGGATGAAGAGTCTTTATGATGATGGTATAGACAAGGCACTTGCCGGCGTCACCACTATTGAGGAGGTCCTCCGCGTCTCCGAGGAGCAGTAGATGAGTAACAGAGGCGTAGCGTTGATGATGGTGATCATTCTTATGGCGGTGGCAGGTGTCATCATAGGAACAACCACGATCTTTTTGTCGCAGCAGGTAATGCTCAATCTGGTGCGAAAGAATCAGACCAAGGCGATAGAGGCAGCCGCGGCAGGGGTATTTGCCGCGATCGTGGATTATGAGAATAACGGCAGTATCACTGAGGTCACCGACGTTTCACTTGGAGATAATATCTATTATTCCTTAGGCGGGGCGGGCATGTTCTTCCTTGCGGACTGCAGCAGCACGACCATAATCGCCGATAGGAAGATAAAGAATGTCGCTTCGACCAATGTCAACAATGCAGACCCTGTTACAATAACACATATGCAGGTCAGCTGGGATCCGGATGAAGGGGAGAACCTGATAAGCATAGACTTTGCCCGCGGTGTTGTCGAATGGAGCGGGAC
>JABMQS010000043.1 GCA_013202525.1 Candidatus Omnitrophota bacterium | reverse complement strand
ACATTCTCCCCGAGCCTGTCCTGCGGCATAGGCTTGGGTTATGTTGAGACAGGTCCTGATAAGATAGGTTCAGAGATTATGTTAAAGGGTGAAAGGCTGGAGATAAAGGCTAGGATATGCAAGAAGCCTTTTTATAAGCAAGGTACAGCAAGGAGCGGCAAATGAACATACCTGAGAATCTTCTCTATACCAAAGAGCATGAATGGGCAAGGCTTGAAGGCAGTCAGGCCACGGTAGGCATTACAGATTACGCGCAGTCTTCTTTAGGGGATATCACATTTATAGAGCTGCCCAAGGCAGGCGATGAGATGGAACAGTCTAAGGCCCTTGCTACTGTCGAGTCTGTCAAGGCGGCCTCGGATGTGTATGCCCCGTTATCCGGAAACATAGTAAAGGTAAATGAGGATCTTGAGGCTTCTCCTGAACTTATAAACCAGTCGCCGTATGAGAATGGCTGGTTTGCGGTGATCGAGATTGCGAATGAAAAAGAAAAGGAAGGCCTTATGTCAGCCTCTGATTATAAGGCCTATGTAGAGACATTGTCAAAATGAGCTATATACCCCACACCAAAGAACAGACCCAGGAGATGCTTAAGGCGATAGGCGCCTCGTCTATCGATGAGCTCTTTAAGGATATCAGGCCGGCCTTAAGGCCAAGGTCCTTTGATATCCCGGAAGGCCTCTCTGAGTTCGATGTGATAGAGCGCATGAGGGCCCTTGCCTCGAAGAATGCAACGGGCCTTATCAATTTCCTTGGAGCAGGTTTTTATGACCACTATATACCCGCTGCAGTTGATGCGATTACAGAGCGTTCAGAGTTCTACACTGCCTATACGCCGTACCAGCCCGAGTGTTCACAAGGATGGTTGCAGGCCATATATGAATACCAGACCGCTATATGTGAGCTTACGGGCCTTGACGCCGCCAATGCCTCTTTATATGACGGGGGAACCGCCCTTTATGAAGCAGCCCTGATGGCCATAAGGACTACAGGCAGGAATAAGATAATCATGGACAGCGGAGTAAATCTGATCTACCGCACCATGCTCTATACATACACATCAAACCTCTCCGTAGAATTTGTAGAGACCCCTGTTGCGCACGGCCAGAGCAGCCGTGAGGAGATATACAAACATCTGGATGATAAGACAGCGGCCGTTATAGTGCAGAATCCCAACTTTTTCGGTACAATAGATGACCATTCAGATATTGCAGAAAAGGCGCATTTATGCGGTGCCCTGGTTATCGCATCGGTATACCCCGTGTCTTTAGGCCTATTAAAGACCCCCGGAGAGATCGGCGCCGATATTGCAACCGGTGAAGGGCAGAGTTTAGGCCTGCCCCTGTCATTCGGCGGACCTTATCTTGGATTTATGGCATGCAAGAAGGAGTTTGTGCGAAAGATGCCCGGGCGCATAGCCGGCGCAACGGTCGACAAAGATGGAAAGAGAGGTTTTGTGCTTACGCTTCAGGCAAGGGAACAGCACATAAGGAGAGAGAGGGCCACATCCAATATCTGCTCCAATGAGGCACTGTGCGCTTTGAGGGCAATAGTATATACTACGCTTCTGGGCAAGCAGGGCTTAAAGGAGCTTGCGCAGCTCAATTATGAAAGAAGTGAGTTTGCAAAGAATGAGCTCGATAAGATAAAAGGCGTAGAGGTCAAGAGGAGCTCACCGACCTTCAATGAGTTTACGCTTGCCCTGCCCAGGAATGCCGATAAGGTTGTAGCTGAAATGATAGATAAGGGATTTGCAGCAGGTTTTCCTCTGGGTAGATTCTATAAAGGCATGGACAATTATCTGCTCGTATCGACAACCGAGAAGAGGACAGAGGAAGAGATAAAAGAATTTGCCGAGGCCTTAAGGGTGGTAATATGAAGTTGATCTATGAAAAGAGCATAAAGGGGAGACGTGGCTTCAGGTTACCGAAAGCCCTTGCCTCTAAAAAATGCGATCTTCCTAAGAAATACCAGCGCGTAAAGGATCCTGATCTGCCTGAAGTTTCTGAGCTCGATTGCGTAAGGCATTTTACAAACCTGTCCCGCATGAACTTCTCTGTCGATTCTAATTTTTATCCCCTCGGTTCCTGCACAATGAAGTATAACCCGAAGTTTACGGAGAAGGCGCTCAAGTTAGAGGGCTTTTTAGAACTGCATCCTTTACTGCCACAGCTTCTTGGGGGCGGTATGCTGGCTCAAGGGTCCCTGGAGGTGATATACGAGACAGAGAGACTGCTCTGTGAGATCACAGGCATGGATGCCTTTACCATGCAGCCCCTGGCAGGTGCCCATGGAGAGTTGACAGGGGCCATGCTGATCGCCGCTTACCACAAACACAAAGGCAGCCGCCGTAAATATGTCATAGTCCCTGACTCATCCCATGGAACCAATCCCGCCAGCGCAGCCATTGCCGGTTATGAGGTTATAGTTGTGCGCAGTGATAAAGACGGCTGCATGGACATAGGAGCATTTAAGGAGAAGTTGAATGAGGATGTAGCCGCTGTTATGCTGACGTGCCCGAATACCCTCGGCATCTTCAACCCGCGCATAAAAGAGATCGCGGACCTGGCCCACAAGGCCGGCGCCCTTATGTATTACGACGGCGCAAACCTAAATGCAATGATGGGCAAGTGCCGGCCTGGAGATCTCGGCTTTGATGTGGTACACCTGAACCTGCACAAGACATTTGGCACGCCACACGGCGGCGGCGGGCCGGGAGCAGGCCCGGTAGGAGTCAACGATAGATTGGTTCAGTTTTTGCCGATATCCAAGGTTTCAAAACGTGACGATGGAACACTTTACCTCGATTATAATAATCCCAAATCCATAGGATATATAGCTCCATTTTACGGAAACTTCGCCGTGATACTGAAGGCGTATGCCTATATGCTGCTTTTGGGTAAAGAGGGGCTGACAGAGGTAAGTGAGTACGCTGTCTTGAATGCCAACTATTGTATGAAGCTGCTCAAGGATCATTATGAGCTCTCCTATGATAGGACGTGCATGCATGAGTGCGTCTTCTCAGCATCGCGCCAGGCAGACAAGGGTGTGCACGCCATAGATATTGCAAAGTACCTTATTGACAAGGGCTTTCACCCGCCGACGATCTACTTCCCGCTTATTGTAAAAGAGGCGATGATGATAGAGCCCACTGAGACAGAATCAAAAGAGACCATTGATGAGTTCATAGCCGCGATGATAGAGATCGCAAAACTCACAGAAAGTGACCCGCAGGTTATTAAGGATGCGCCGCAAAAAGCGCCTGTCAAGCGGCTCGATGAGACCAAGGCTGCCCGCGATCTCAATCTAAGATTTAAGGGCAGCCCTTAAGAGGTTTTTATGGTAACGGTGACAAAGAAGCCAAAGTGGCTCGATAAGAAGATAAGCCTTAAAGACTGCAGCAAGATGCAGGGTATGCTGAAGGGCCTGGGGTTGAATACGGTGTGCCAGGAAGCGAGCTGTCCCAATATCTCAGAGTGTTTTTCAAGGGGTGAGGCTACATTTATGATATTGGGCAGGGTCTGCACACGAAACTGCACCTTCTGCAATGTCGGAGACGGAAAGCCCGTTGCGCTTGACCCCCAGGAACCTGCCCGTGTTGCTGAGGCTGTCAAGCAGCTGGGTTTAAGCCATGTCGTGATCACCAGTGTTACCAGGGATGATCTGCCTGACGGCGGTGCAGGTGTTTTTAAAGATGTGATCTCTCGCCTGCGTAAAGAACCACTTACTATTGAGGTCCTTATTCCTGATTTTAAGGCAAGCCCCGGGGCGCTTGAAGAGATTGTGGAGGCAGCGCCCGATATCATCGGCCACAATATTGAGACAGTGCCGCGTTTATATAAAGACGTTCGCCCTCAGGCAGACTACTCGATTTCCATCGAGGTCTTAGGAAGAATTAAAGAACTGGCTGGCAGCAGGATATTTACAAAGTCAGGCCTTATGCTCGGTTTGGGCGAGACACGCGACGAGGTCCTTGAGGTCTTATCAGACTTAAGGGGCGTTGGCTGCGATTTTTTAAGCCTTGGCCAGTATCTTGCGCCCAGCAGGTCCCATTATCCCGTATATGAGTATATAAACCCGGAGAGATTTTCCTTTTATAAAAGTCAGGCGGACAAACGCGGTTTTCTTCATGTGGCAAGCGCGCCCTACGTCAGGAGCTCATACCTTGCCGCAGAATATCTAAACAAAAAGATCAGGATGGTGCAATGAAGGTTCTCGTTACAGGTGGAGCAGGATTTATCGGAAGCTGCCTTATATGGAAATTAAATGAAGGCGGCATCAAGGATATAATAGTGACAGATATAGCCAAAAGCGCAGAAAGCTGTGTGAACCTTGCAGGCAAGGCCTTCCGTGATTATATGGATAGGGATGAGCTCCTGGGTTATATAAAACAGGACAAGCTAAAGGATGATGTGGATACAATAATCCACCTTGGCGCCTGCACAGACACGACCGAGACGGATGTGGCTTATCTCCAGAAGAACAACTATTTCTATTCCAGGGAGCTTGCCCAGTGGTCTTCCAGGAACGGCAAGAGATTTCTCTATGCAAGCA
Organism: Candidatus Omnitrophota bacterium; assembly: GCA_013202525.1. GTDB lineage: Bacteria > Omnitrophota > Gorgyraeia > JABMRG01 > JABMRG01 > JABMQS01. Next base: position 853 of record JABMQS010000043.1, on the reverse strand, counting down.
GTGCCGCGACATATGGCGCAGGAGAACTCGGCTACAATGATGATGATGAGCTCACCCCGAAACTTAAACCCTTAAATGAGTATGGTGTTTCAAAGCAGCTCTTCGACCTCTGGGTCCTTGAGAACGGCCTGCAGAAGGAGTTTGTGGGGTTTAAATTCTTCAATGTATACGGCCCAAACGAGTACCATAAGGGCGAGATGCGGAGTATGGTAAATAAAGGTTACCACCAGATAAAAGAGACCGGCAAGCTGCGCCTCTTTAAGTCCTACAAGCCGGAGTATAAAGACGGCGAGCAGAAGAGGGATTTCATATACGTAAAGGATGCGCTTAATGTCATCTGGTTTTTTATCGAGCATCCGGAAGTATCGGGCATCTTCAATGTAGGCACAGGCCAGGTCAGGACATGGAACGAGCTCGCCGGCGCGCTATTCTCCGCGCTGGATATGGAGGCCAACATAGAGTATTTTGACATGCCTTTAGATATGCGTGAGAAGTATCAGTATTATACCGCGGCAGACCTGACCAAGCTAAAAGGCTCAGGCTGCGACTGTAAATTTAGCGGCCTTAATGCCGCTGTCAAAGACTACGTGGGATACCTTGAGAAGGGCGCCTGCCTCTGATCCCACTTCGTCATTGCGAGGAGGGCTTCAGCCCGACGAAGCAATCTTAAAGGATGAGATCTTTCGCTGCGCTCAGGATATAATCTTTGCATATAACTTATGCCGCTTTACTCTATAAGTTATGCAAAGGGATCGCCACGGTTGCTTTGCAGCAACCTCGCGATATAATCTTTGCATATAACTTATGTCGCTTTGCTCCATAAGTTATGCAAAGGGATCGCCACGGTTGCTTT